>PLBV01000085.1 GCA_003135455.1 Hyphomicrobiales bacterium
GTCGGCATTGGCGCGCATGGCGGCGATGTCGCCCTCGGCCCGCGCGCGGGTCTCCTCGGCGTCCTTCCAGGCCTGCCACGCCGCCGCCATGCCGCTTGCCTCTCCGCCCAATCCGCCAAAGGCATCGACGAGGTCGCGGTGGCCGCTTGAATCGATGAGGGCGCGGTCGTCATGTTGGCCATGAATCTCGACCAGCGCCTGGCCCACCTGCCTCAGGAGCTGGACGCCGACGGCGACGTCGTTGATGAAGGCGCGGGTNNCTTACAAGGTCTGCACGCTGATGGCCTGATCGTTGATGAAGGCGCGGGTGCGGCCGTCGGCGGTCTGCACCCGCCGCAGGATCAGGGGGTCTCCCCCCTCGATGCCGTTGGCGGCAAGCAGCGCAAAGACGGGATGGTCCGGGCCCGGCTCGAACATGGCCGTCACCTGGCCCTGGGCCGCACCCTGGCGGACCAGGGCGGCGTCGCCGCGGCCACCGATGGCCAGCGCAAAGGCGTCGAGCAGGATCGACTTGCCGGCACCGGTCTCGCCGGTGAGCACGGAAAGGCCGCGCGCGAATTCGAGATCGAGCTTGTCGATCAGGACGATGTCGCGGATCGACAGGGCGGCTAGCATGGCGTGGCTGTCAGGCGGGCTTGGCGTTGCCCTTCCAGGTCTGGGTGATCCACGATCCTTCGTGCTCTTGCGGCTGTACGCCGACCTTCTCCAAGAGCCCGTAAGCGTGCTGGTACCACTTGCTGTCCGGAAAGTTGTGGCCGAGGACGGCAGCTGCGGTTTGAGCCTCGTTGACGATACCTAACGCCATATAGGCCTCGGTCAGGCGGGACAAGGCCTCTTCGATCTGCTCGGTGGTCTGGAAGTCGGTGACCACGACGCGGAAGCGGTTGATCGCCGCGAGATAATTGTCGTGGCGCAAATAATAGCGCCCGACCGTCATCTCACTCGCCGCCAAGAGGTCGCGCAACACCCGCGCCCGGTTGGCCGCCTCGGCGGCATAGCGCGAGTCGGGATAACGCTGCAGCAAGGTCTGATAGGCCTCCAGCGACTTGCGGGCGTTGGTCTGGTCGCGCTTCGGGTCGAGCACCTGGTCGTAATAGGACATGGCGATGATGTTCTGGGCGAGGTCCGATTCCTTGGTGCCCGGATGCAGCGTGAGATAGCGGTCGGCCGATGAGATGGCGTCGTCATATTTGCCGTTCTTGTAATAGGCAAAAGCCGCCATCACGATGGCCCGGCGCGCCTCCTGGGAATAAGGCTGGTTGATGTCGACCTTCTCGTATTCCTTGGCGGCCTTTTCATAGTCGCTCTTGCTCATGAGCGTTTCGGCCCGGCCGTAGATCACGTCCGCAGGGTCGTTGCTGACCTGGTCGTCTTGCTTCTTGCCGAACATGGAGCCGCAGGCGGCGAGCAGGCTCGCGGCAAGGATCAACGCGGCGGGGGTGGCGAGCAGCCTTGCCATTCGAAGGCCTGACAAGCCGAATCTCGGCAAGCCAAGCCTTCGCAAGCCTAGGCTCTGCAGCGGCGCGATCCAGCCGGACATGCTACCCCTCACGAATTCCCCTCACCCGCCGGCGCCCACCTGAACGCGGGGCTCGGAGCAGCGGCCAGACTAACGTAGCCCACCTGCACCCAACTAGTGGATTATGGTGTTTTTTTGCCCAATGGCTTCTCGCGGGCACCAAGCGTCCAGAACGCTATCGCGTCAAATAGAATCCCGACAGTGCTCTAGCTTTTTGTTTTAGCATGATCTTTTCGGAAAATCGGTTCCCACTTTTCTAAGATCATGCCCTAGCGCTCGCGGGCGACCTTACGGTGATCGGCGGCTTGGTGGGACGCCGGCAAAATGTCCGAAAAGCGAGGGCGCTTAGAGCGCTATCGCGTAAAATAGAATCCCGACAGCGCTCTAGCTTCTTGTTGACGCATGATCTTTTCGGAAAACCGGTTCCCACTTTTCCGAATCAGGCTCTAGCTCCGCTCGGCGGCGAAATTCGCTGCCGCCAGCCGGTGGCTGACGTCGGCATGGCGAACCTCGCGCGCAGCCCGCGGGGCCTCGACCAGGATCCAAGCCTCCGGATCGGCGAACATGGCCTTGAGCACCAGGCTGTTCAGGCGGTGACCGCCGCGCCGCGACCGGTAGGCGCCCAGGATCGGCGCGCCGGCAAGGGCGAGGTCGCCAACCGCATCGAGCGCCTTGTGGCGTACGAACTCGTCGGTATAGCGCAAGCCTTCGCGGTTGATGATGCGGTCCTCGCCGATGGCGACCGTGTTGTCGAGCGAGGCGCCAAGGGCAAGACCGGCCGCCCACAGGCGCTCGACGTCCTTCATGAAGCCGAAGGTGCGGGCGCGGGACAGCTCGCGGCGGAAGGAGCCGGGATTGATGTCGATCTCGATTCTCTGCTGCCCGATCAAGGGCGTGTCGAACTCGATCTCGACATCGAGGCGGAAACCGTTATGGGGGCTGAGCTCGCCATAGGCGCCGCCCTCCTCCACGATGATCGGCTTCAGCACCTTGAGGAAGCGACGCGGGCAATCGAGCTCGACCAGACCTACCTCGTCGATGGCTTCGACGAAGCTCGCCGAGCTGCCATCCATGATCGGGACTTCGGAGCTGTCAATTTCGATGAGAGCGTTGTCGACGCCAAGGCCACGGAGCGCCGCGAGCAGATGCTCGACCGTCGCCACCGACGCGCCATTGCCGTCGCCAAGCACGGTACACAGCGTCACGCCGGTCACCCACCGCTGGTCGGCTGCGATTTCGGTGCCTTCGCCGTCGTCATTGGAGAGAAGGAAGCGTAGCCCCTGATCGCCATCAGCCGGATAAAGAACGATGGAGACGGGCGCTCCGCTGTGAACTCCCGTGCCCGTCAGTGAGACTTCGCTGGCAAGCGTCGTTTGCCGTGCCCAAATAAATCCCTTCATAGCCCCCAAGCCGTATTTTGAGTTCCCTAAAGCTCAAGGATGAACCCTCGAGCCCCCCATGATCCGCGCTCCCTGGCACTTTCGACCGATGTCGTTATCGGCTTGTGCCTTTTTGGTCCCGCAAATCAGTTAATGAGGAACCATAACCCCAGGCCTAGAGGACCGACAAATCACGGTTTCTTTCAGTGTGTTACCGTCTCCCCCGCTCGCTAATATCTTGAATAACAATCACTTTTCCTGTTTCCCGTGGCAGCCAACGTAACGTGCCTAACGCGTTCAAGTGGCCCGCCGGCGCAAAAAGGCGGGAATCTCCAGATCGTCCTCTTCCCGTGATTCGCTATTGGACCCGACCGGCTCGACCGCCACCGCACGTGACTGTGCCTCGATCCGTTTTGGCACGGAAGCGATGCCGGCGTCGGTGCGCGGCCGCTCGATCTTGAGTCCCCTTGGCGGCACGGGCGAAGCCTGTGCGGGGCCCTGCGGCCGCACCGAGGCGGCCAACGCGCGGGGCTGGCCGAACTCCGGCTCCTGCTTAAGGGTCATGGGCATCTCCTCGTCCTTGCGGACCCGGCCGACGCCCGCCAGGCGTTCCAGGAAGCCGACCTTTTTCTTCTGCGCTGCAAGCCCGAGGGCGGGGCCTTGGCCCGCATGGGCCCTGATTTCGTTCTGGGCGACAATGGGTAGGTCCTCGATATTGGGCATGCGCCGGACATTGCGGCGCGCCGTCACGGGGGGCGCGGGCACGAAGTTCGGCTGCGGCCTTGCCTGCTTCTGGAGCGGCACGGCTTGCGGCAAGGCAATGCCGGTGACCTGAGGCGGCCGCCGCTCGATCGTGACATTGCCAGGGCCGCGCCAAACGGGCGCCTCGCCAAGGTCCGCGGCGACGGCGGCGGTGGGCCTAGGCTGCTCCAGCTCTGGCTGAGCCATGGGCATGCTGGAGAGGCCTGCGAGCCGCGCGGTCAGCGTGCTCTTGTCGTTGGCGGCTTTCACCTGGTCGGTGGCGAGGAGGCCGAGCCCGGTTGCCACCACCGACACGCGGATAATCCCATCGAGCTCGTCGTCGAAGGTGGCCCCGACGATGATATTGGCGTCGCCATCGGCCTCGGCGCGGATACGGCTCGCTGCCTCGTCCACCTCATAGAGGGTGAGATCGTTGCCGCCGGTGATGGAGACGAGCAGGCCGCTCGCACCTTTAATAGAGACGTCGTCGAGCAGCGGGTTGGAGATCGCCGCCTCGGCCGCCTCGATGGCGCGTCGGTCGCCGCTCGATTCGCCGGTGCCCATCATGGCCTTGCCCATGCCCGCCATGATGGTGCGCACATCGGCGAAGTCGAGATTGATGAGGCCCTCCTTCACCATCAGGTCAGTGATGCAGGCGACGCCGGCCCTGAGCACGTCGTCGGCCATGGCGAAGGCGTCGGCGAAGGTGGTCTTCTCATTGGCGACGCGGAAAAGGTTCTGGTTGGGGATGACGAGCAGCGTATCCACATATTTCTCCAGCTCGGCGATGCCGCCTTCCGCCGCACGAAAGCGCCGCTGGCCCTCGAACTGGAAGGGTTTGGTGACCACGCCAACCGTCAGGATGCCTTCCTCACGCGAGGCGCGCGCGATCACGGGCGCGGCACCGGTGCCGGTGCCGCCGCCCATGCCGGCGGTGATGAACACCATGTGGCAGCCGACGAGATGCGCCTTGATGTCGGACATGGCCTCCTCGGCGGCGGCGGCACCGATTTCGGGCCTGGAGCCCGCGCCCAAGCCTTCGGTGACATGGGAGCCCATCTGGATGCGCCGCTCGGCGGTGGAGCTGAGCAGGGCCTGGGCGTCGGTGTTGGCCACCACGAACTCCACGCCTTTGAGGCCGGAGGCGATCATATTGTTGACGGCGTTGCCCCCCGCCCCGCCAACCCCAAACACGGTGATGCGCGGCTTGAGCTCGGTGAGATCAGGGACTTTGAGGTTGATGGTCATGGCGGCCTTCCGATCCTTGCCTTGGTCCTTAGAGCGCTATCGCGTCAGGTTGAATCGCGACAGCGCTCTAGCTTTTTTGTTTAAGCATGATCTTTTCGGAAAGCCGGTNNTTTTCCGGATCATGCTCTAGCTTTGGCTCTAGCCGGCGCCTCCTGGCGACTCCCGACAGAGCCGACGCGTGATCAAAAATTATCCCGTATCCAATCGCTGACGCGGGCCAGATAGCCCGTGCCGGTTTGAAGAAAGCGCTGCTCGGCGCGGGCGCCCAGCCGGTCGTCGCCGCGGTCCGATTGCAGCAGGAGCCCGGTTGCGACGGCGAAATCGGGGCCAGCGCCTTCGGCAAGCCCATGCATGGCGCGGGGGCGGCCAAGGCGCACCGGGCGC
>PLBV01000133.1 GCA_003135455.1 Hyphomicrobiales bacterium
GGACCCCCGCTTTCGCGGGGACGATGATCGAGCCGTGAGCTAGAAATCGAGATCGGCGTAGTGCTTTGGCGGCGGCGCGCCGGGCACGTGATCGGCGAGGATCGCGCGAAAGCTCGGGCGCGACTTGATCCGGGCGTACCATTCCTTGGCCGCCTCATGCGCCTCCCACGGCATGTCGCCGAGATAATCGAGGCTTGAGAGATGCGCCGCCGCGGTGATGTCGGCGACCGAGAAATGGTCGCCCGCGAGCCAGCGCCGGCGCTCGACCAGATAGCCGATGTAATCGAGGTGGTAGGGCAGGTTGGCGTGCCCGGCGCGAATCGCCTGCGAGTTGGGCTGCGAGCTGGCCCGCCCGGGCCCGCCATAGCGCCGCATCATCTTCTGCCCGAGCAGGTTCTCGGTGACTTCGAGGTTCATCTTGATGTCGAACCACGCGGTCAGGCGGCGCACCTCGGCGCGGTCGATCGGGTTGATCCCGATGAGGAGCTTCTCGCGGTAGGCTTCGTCGAGATATTCGACGATCGCCTCGGTGCCGGCGAGCACGGTGCCGTCCGACTCGATCAGCACCGGTACTTCGCCCGCCGGGTTGAGGGCGAGAAATTCCGGCCGCCGTTCCCACACCTTTTCGAGCTTCAAGGTGAATTCGAGGTTCTTTTCGGCGAGCACGATGCGCACCTTGCGGGCGAACGGCGACAGCGTGAGGTGGTAGAGGATCCGCATGCCGCCGATTGTACCGGCCGCAGCGCCCCCTGAACATTGCTAAGGCTGACCGCCGTCACCCCGTTTGCGCGGGCCAATGAAGGCGGTGATGACCCCGTGCAGGGTGCGCAGTTCCTGCTCGGTGCACCCGGCGCGCTGAAACAGGTTGCGCAGGTTGCGCGTCATGCCCGGGCGCTTTTCGGGGTGGCGCAGAAAGCCGCTGTCGTCCAGCGCCTCCTCGAAATGATCGAAAAAGCGCAGCAGCTCGGCCTTGTTGGCCGGCCGGCTGTGGCCGGTATGGATTACCTCGGGCGGCGGCCCGGTGCGCGCGGTGAACCATTCGTAGCCGATCAGCAGCACCGCCTGGGCAAGGTTCAAGGAGGAGAAGGCCGGGTTGAGCGGCACGCTTAAGACCGTGTCGGCGAGCGCGATGTGGTCGTTGATGAGCCCCGTGCGCTCCGGGCCGAAGAGGACGCCGCACGCTTCGCCCGCATCGAGAAACCCGCGCATCTCGGCGGCGGCGGCGCGCGGCGTCAGCTCGCGCTTCACCATGTAGCGGTCGCGCGCGGTAGCGGCGTAGACATGGAGAAGATCGCCGATCGCCGCCGCGACGCTGGGGAAAAGCCGCGCCTTGTCGAGTACCCCGTCGGCGCCGCTCGCCGCCGCCACCGCCTTCTCCGACGGCCAGCCATCGCGCGGGCGCACCAGGCGCAGATCGTCGAGCCCGCAATTCGCCATCGCCCGCGCCGCGGTGCCGATATTCTCGCCGAGCTGCGGGGTGAACAGGATGATGGTGGGCGCCGCGCCCACGCTTGCCGCCCCTCCCTCCTTGCCCAAGGGGGGGCCTGAGATTGCCGCTTTTTTGGCTTTGCCTTGCTCGCGCGCCCTTGCTTTGATCATGGGGGGCACGATGCTATAGGGGGCGCCAACCCGCAACGGTGGCGAAACCGTTGGTGCGGCGGCCCCCTTGCAATCCTCCTCTCCGGAGACCCGCGCGTGAACAAGATCAAGGTCAAGAATCCGGTCGTGGAGCTCGATGGGGACGAGATGACGCGGGTCATCTGGCAGTTTATCAAGGACAAGCTCATCTGCCCCTATCTCGATCTCGAGCTTAAGCGCTTCGACCTTTCCATCGAGAACCGCGACGCGACCAACGACAAGGTCACGGTCGACGCCGCTTACGCCATTCTGGAGCACGGCGTGGGCGTCAAATGCGCGACAATCACGCCCGACGAGGCGCGAGTGACGGAGTTCGGCCTCAAGCAGATGTGGAAGTCGCCGAACGGCACCATCCGCAACATCTTAGGCGGCGTCATCTTCCGCGAGCCGATCCTCTGCCGCAACGTGCCGCGGCTGGTTCCCGGCTGGACCAAGCCGATCGTCATCGGCCGCCACGCCTATGGCGACGTCTACCGTGCCACCGACTTCCGCGTGCCGGGCAAGGGCAAGCTCAGCATCAGCTTTGTGGGGGAGGACGGCACCCGCATCGAGCACGAGGTGCACGAGTTCAAGGGCAGCGGTGTGGCGCTCGCCATGTTCAATGTCGACGACTCGATCCGCGACTTCGCGCGGGCCACGTTCAATTATGCGCTCGCCCGCAACATGCCAGTCTACCTTTCCACCAAGAACACCATCCTCAAGGCCTATGACGGCCGCTTCAAGGACCTGTTCGCCGAGATCTTCGCGGCCGAGTTTGCCGACACGTTCAAGACGCGCGGGCTCACCTACGAGCACCGTCTGATCGACGACATGGTGGCCTCGGTGCTGAAATGGTCGGGCGGCTATGTGTGGGCCTTGAAGAATTACGACGGGGACGTGCAGTCGGACACGGTGGCGCAAGGCTTCGGCTCGCTCGGCCTGATGACCAGTGTGCTCATGACGCCCGACGGCAAGATCGTCGAGGCCGAGGCTGCGCATGGCACCGTCACCCGCCACTACCGCCAGCACCAGCAGGGGCGCGCGACCTCCACCAACGCCACCGCCTCGATCTTTGCCTGGACGCGAGGGCTGAAGCATCGCGCCAAGCTCGACGACAATGCGGAGCTTGCCCGTTTCGCCGACACGCTGGAGGAGGTGGTGGTCGGCACGATCGAGGCGGGCTTCATGACCAAGGACCTCGCGCTGCTCGTTGGCGCGGAGCAGGCCTGGCTCTCGACCACGGGCTTCCTCGACAAGATCGACGAGCGCCTGCGTCAGGCGATGGCCGACCGCGCCGCCGCGTGAATACCAGCAGCGAGCGGCTTTACCGTCGCCCGCCGAGGGCGCGCGGCCATGGGTGAGGTTGATCCGCCTCCCAGAAAGTGCCTCTATTCCTTGATGGCGGATGGTCCTTTCATCGCCGTTGGAGGCGGCCTGGCTGGGGCCGCTTTCGCTCTCGAGCTCGCCCGCAACGGGGAGGACGTGCTCGTTCTCGAAAGCACGGCTCAGCCCAAGCACAAAGTCTGCGGAGAGTTTCTCAGCGCCGAGGTCCAGACACTTCTCGACTATCTGGGTCTTGACCTGAAGGCGATGGGGGCGACCAGCGTAGGCAGATTCCGCCTCGCGGCGGGAAATCGGTGCGCGGAGGCCCCCTTGCCGTTCCGGGGCGCGGGGCTATCTCGCTTTCGCCTCGACCAGAGCCTGTTGCAAGCCGCGGAGGCGGCCGGCGCCGAAGTGAGGCGTGGCATTGCGGTGAGCAGCATTGAGCCTACCGCAGGCGGCGTGACGGTGAAGACTGGAAGCCGCGTTTTCCGCGCGAGTGGGGCTGCCCTTGCCACCGGCAAGCACAACCTCCGCGCCTTTCCGCGCAGGCCAAGCGGCATGGTTGGGTTCAAACTCCAACTTCGGCTACAGCCGGAGGCGTTGCGGACACTTCACGACGTCGTTCAAATTCTGATGTTCGATGGGGGCTACATTGGGGCTTGCATCATCGAGGACGAGCTCGTGACGCTTTGCTGGGTGATGCGCCCTGCCTTGGTGCAGCGCATCGGTCCCGCTTGGCACTCCCAGGCCGCGTATTTCTCCGCCCAGTCGGAAATGCTTGGAGATCTTTTGGCCGGCGCACGGCCGGAGTGGGACAAACCCATCGCCATCGCCGGCATTCCCTACGGCTATCTCAGGCGCCAGCCGATCGCCTCCAACATCTTTCCCCTCGGCGATCAACTGGCCGTCATCCCCTCCTTCACGGGTGACGGCATGGCGATCGCGGTCTTCTCCGGGATTGCCGCGGCACGCGCGGTCCTTGCCGGGGACAGCGCCGCCACATTTCAGCGACGCATGATCAGGCGGTTAAGGGGCCAGTTCCACTGGGCTGGCGCCGTGAACCTGCTGTTCGAGAGCACGATGATGCACACAGTGTCGGTGATGGGGGCGGCGCTGCTGCCGGGTGCCATCACCTGGATCGCCAATTCGACCCGTATCAGCGGCTTTGAAGAGGTTATGGCGGCACAGGGCCCCGGAAGGCGGCTCCTTTAGAGCGCTCTCGCGTCAAATAGAATCACGACAGCGCTCTAGCATTTTGTTTGAGCATGATCTTTTCGGAAAACCGGTTCCCACTTTTCCGGATCATGCTTTAAGGCCTGACCCACCGGATCAGATACCGAAACGGCAGACGTGACACGACCTCCGCACTCGTGAGCCCAGCCTTGCGCGCCAGCTCTTTGGCCTCGCCTCGCGTGAATGCGCCCTCAACCGAGGTCCGTCCATCGATCCGGCAGATATCGCTCAACAGCAGGACTCTCGTGCCGAGCCGGGCGAACCAATAGCTCAAGGGGCTGCGGACGAGATCTTGGATGACGAGCCTGTTGCGGGCTTTGGCCGCCGCCTCTCGTAAAAACGCGATCGCATCCTCCTCGTCCAAATGATGCAGGAAGAGGGTGCTCATGATCATGTCGAACCGGTCTGGGAGCGTGTCGCGTGTGACGTCATGCTGAAAGAACTCGATCGGCGCCCCCGCTCTCGCTGCCGCTTCGCTGGCAAACGTGACCGCTGTCGGACTCATATCGCAGCCCGCGAGCTCGACGCTTATCCCCGCGCGTTTGGCGCGGCGCCAGAGCGCGATCAGCACGTCGCCACCGCCACATGCCACATCGAGCACACGCAATGCCCGGCCAGAGAACAGCATGCCCGCGGCTTTGAGGTCGGGCCACATGAGCGCTGTCGAGCGCGTCACGATATTGACGCGCTCCAATCCCTTTAGCGTCTGGGTGAAGCGCGCCGGCGGCAGATCTGGCGCATCCATGATCTCCGGCTGGCGAATACGGCGGCTGAGGTCGATCCCCATGGGCCTCATTATGCGCGTGAACCCCGTGGCGGACGAGCGAATCAGTCGATTCGTTTTGCGAAGGTGTTTGGCTACAGCGCTTCCGGCTCTTGCTGCTTGCCGCGGGTCCGCGCACGGGATGACTTCCGCTCGGCCGCCACGTTCTCCGCCTCGCGCGCTTGCGCCACCTGGCGGATACGCTTGACGATCTCCGGATGCCGCCTGCCGAGCCGCGCCAGAGTACCACGACGCGCTTGAGCGTCTGCAGCGCGGGCGAATAGCGCGCGAGCTTGAGCAGCCGGAACAGCCGCAAGACGCGCAACACCCGCAGGTCCATCGGCACGATCTGGTGCAGGTACCAGGGCAGGATGGCGAGCACGTCGATGATCATCATCGGCCGGAGCGCGAATTTGAGGCGCGCGCGCCAATGCGGCAGGCGCTTGAGCAGCGGAATCTCCACCGAGCTCCACAGCCTCAGCACATATTCGACGCTGAACACGATCACCGAGAAGGTGTTGAAGGCGTCGAGCGCTGCGCCGTAGCGGGCGGTGACGGACTCCACCGTCTCGGCCGCGAAGGCGAGCCCGTTGCCGACGATCAGCACGATGATGAAGGCGTTGACGATATGGCCGGCGGGATGCGCGGTGAGAGCGCTGTCGCGATTCAACCTGACGCGATAGCGCTCTAGCCCGCGAGCTTCGCCGCGATCGCCGCAAGTGCTGCCTCGGCGCGGGACCCGTCGGGGCCTCCAGCCTGAGCGAGGTCGGTGCGGCCGCCTCCCCCCTTGCCGCCAAGGGCCTCGGCGCCGATGCGTGCGAGCTCGACGGCGTCATAGGTGGCGGTGAGGTCGGCGGTGACGCCGACGACGAGGCCGGCCTTGCCCTCCTCGCTCACACCAACAATGGCAACGACGCCCGAGCCCAATTGGCGCTTGGCATCGTCCACGAGCCCGCGCAGATCTTTGGGCGCCACGCCTTGCAGGGTGCGGGCGATGAGCTTGACGCCACCCAGATCGCGCACGGCCGACGCAGCGTCGCCGGACCCGCGGGGGGCGAGCGCGAGCTCACGCTTGGCGTCGGTAAGCTGGCGCTCGAGCTTGCGGCGCTCGTCGACGATCGCGGCAAGGCGGACGATCATCTCGTCGGGACCGACCTTGAGCAGCTCGGCTGCCTCGCGCACGCGCTCTTCCTGGGTGGCGAAATAAGCGAGCGCCCCCTCGCCGGTGAGCGCCTCGATGCGCCGCACCCCGGCCGCGACCGCGCTTTCGCCAACGATCTTGAGGAGGCCGATATCGCCGGTGCGCCGCACATGGGTGCCGCCGCAGAGCTCAATGGAATAAGCATGGCCGGCCTTTGGACTCGTCTTCATCGTGCCCATGCTGACGACCCGGACCTCCTCGCCATATTTCTCGCCGAACAGCGCGAGCGCGCCGTGCTTGATGGCCTCGTCCGGGGTCATCCGATGGGTCTCGACCGGCTCGTTCCTGAGGATCATGGCGTTGGCCAGGTCCTCGACCGCCCTGATCTGCACATGGGTCATGGGTTTTTGATGGGAGAAATCGAACCGGAGCCGTCCGGGCTCGACCAGCGAGCCCTTCTGCGCCACGTGCTCGCCCAGCACTTGGCGGAGCGCCTCGTGCAGCAGGTGGGTGGCCGAGTGGTTGGCCCGCGTCTGGTTGCGGCGGGCATGATCCACTTCGAGCCCGACCGTGTCGCCTACCTGCAGCGTGCCGGTCTCGACCAGGCCCTGATGCACGAAAAGACTGCCGAGCTTCTTCTGGGTTTCCTCGACCTTGAAGCGCGCGCCGGTGCCGCTGACGATGAAGCCGCGGTCGCCGACCTGGCCGCCCGACTCTCCGTAGAATGGCGTCTGGTTGACGATAACCGCGCCCTGTTCGCCGGGTTCAAGCGCATCGACGCTTCTGCCGTCCTTGACGAGCGCCACGATCTCGCCCGAGGAGGCCTCCGCCTCATAGCCCAGGAACTCGGTGGTGCCGAGTCTGTCCTTGAGCTCGAACCACAGCGCCTCGGTCGCCGTCTCGCCCGAGCCGGTCCAGGCTTTTCGCGCTTCCACCCGCTGGCGCTCCATGGCGGCGGCGAAGCCTTTGGTATCCACGCCGAGCCCGCGCGCCTTCAGCGCGTCCTCGGTGAGGTCGAAGGGGAAGCCAAAAGTGTCGTAGAGCTTGAAGGCGATCTCGCCCGGAAGCGTCGCGCCCTGTTGCAGACCCTTGGTCGCATCGTCGAGCAATTTGAGGCCGCGCTCCAGCGTGTCGCGGAAGCGCGTCTCCTCGAGCTTCAGGGTCTCGGCGATGAGGCTCTTGCCGCGATCGAGCTCCGGATAGGCGCGGCCCATCTGGTCGACGAGCGTGGGCACCAGCCGGTACATCAGCGGGTCCTTGGCCTCAAGCAGATGGGCGTGGCGCATGGCGCGGCGCATGATNNGGCAGCACGCCGTCGGCGATGAGGAAGGAAGACGCCCGCAAATGGTCGGCGATGATGCGGTGGCTCGCTTTGGTCGCGCCGGTCGCAGGTCTCCCCGTCAGCTCGACGGAGGCCGCGATCAGGGCCTGGAACAAGTCGATGGCGTAATTGTCGTGGGTGCCTTGCAGGACGGCGGCGACGCGCTCGAGCCCCATGCCGGTGTCGATGGAGGGATGCGGCAGGGATACTCGTTCCCCCCCTGCCAGCTGCTCATACTGCATAAAGACGAGGTTCCAGATCTCGACGAAGCGGTCGCCGTCGGCGTCTGGGCTGCCGGGCGGGCCGCCTTGCAAGCCGGGCCCGTGGTCGTAGAAAATCTCCGAACACGGACCGCAGGGGCCCGTTTCGCCCATGGACCAGAAATTGTCGGAGCCAGCGATGCGGAGGATCTTCTCATCGGGTAGCCCCGTAATCTTCCGCCACAGGCTCGCCGCCTCCTCGTCCTCGGCGAAGACGGTGATGAGCAGCCGCTGCTTGTCCAGCGCGAACTCCTTGGTGAGCAGCTCCCAGGCGAGCAGGATGGCGCGCTCCTTGAAATAGTCGCCGAAGGAGAAGTTGCCCAGCATCTCGAAGAAGGTGTGGTGNNTTCTTGAACTGCACCATGCCGGCATTGGTGAACATCAATGTCGGATCATGGCGCGGCACGAGGGGGCTCGAGGCCACCACATGGTGGTCGTTGCGGGCGAAGAAATCGAGAAAGCCGGCGCGGATGGCGTTCACGCCAGCGTGGTTGACACTCGTGCCGCCGACACTCGTGCCTCCGGTGGTCGTCCCGGGGGCACTGGTGCCGGAGGTGCTCGCACCAGCGGCGCTGGGACCGGTCTTGCTTTTGGCGTCCTCGCTTCCACCGCTGGCGGTCGCCGCCCCGCTTTCGGACTCCGTATCGCGAGCGCGCGCGGTGGCGGTCTGCTTAGCGCCGGCGCCTCGTCTCCGAGCGGCGGCCTCGTTGTCTTTCACGGATGCGTCTTTCACAGATGTCATGGCAGCGAAGCGGGAGATCCTGGTTGGGCACGAAGCTCACTGGCGTCCCGTTCGAAGCGAGCCCCGACGGGCGCCGATCACGCTGCTCGTCTTAGAGCAGAGACCGCTAACAGATCGCGTCAGACATAGGATGGGGAAGGGAGGCTGTCCAGCGGCAGGCCGGCCAAGTATCCGTAATTTCGCTGCCTTTTAAAGGAGCGCGAGCCCCTACACCTTAGGCAGGATACTGCGCCTCAAGGCTTCTCATAACCAAGCCGCACCGGCGCGAGTGTGCCTGCGCACCGAGCGCCGTCCGTTCTTAACAGGCGCCCGGTCAGGCGCCCCGACGTCCGCGCCGGGCGCCGGCCATGGGCGATATGGTGGCGTCGCCATCCCCTTCGGCAAAGCCGATCACGCTCCCCTCGCCCGACTCGCTCGCCTCGCTGATCGAGCCCTCCAGAATCTTCCCGCCGATGAGGCCGGCATTCTGGCGGATCGCCCGCTCGATCTTCTCGGCCATTTGCGGGTTCTCCTTCAGATAGGCCTTGGCGTTCTCCCGGCCCTGGCCGATGCGCTCGCTATCGAAGGAGAACCAGGAGCCCGACTTCTCCACGATCCCCGCCTTGACGCCGAGATCGACGAGCTCGCCGGTCTTGGAGATGCCCTCGCCATACATGATGTCGAACTCGACCTGCTTGAAGGGCGGGGCCACCTTGTTCTTCACCACCTTGACGCGGGTCTGGTTGCCGACCACCTCCTCGCGCTCCTTGATGGCGCCGATGCGGCGGATATCGAGGCGGACCGAAGCATAGAATTTCAGCGCGTTGCCGCCNNTTGCGCAGCGCCTGGCTCATCAGCCGGGCCTGGCTGCCGGGGAGCTGATCGCCCATCTCACCTTCGAGCTCGGCCTTGGGCGTCAGCGCCGCCACCGAATCGATGACCAGCACGTCGATGGCGCCGGAGCGCACCAGCGTGTCGGTGATCTCAAGCGCCTGCTCGCCCGTGTCGGGCTGCGAGATGAGCAGATTCTCCAGATCCACGCCGAGCTTCCGCGCATAGATCGTGTCGAGCGCGTGCTCGGCATCGATGAAGCCGCACACGCCCCCCCGCTTCTGCGCCTCGGCCACCACATGCAGCGCCAGCGTGGTCTTGCCTGAGGATTCCGGCCCATAGATCTCGACCACGCGGCCGCGCGGCAGCCCGCCAATACCGAGCGCGATGTCCAGCCCGAGCGAGCCCGATGAGATCGCCTCGATCTCGACGACCTGCTCGTTCTGGCCGAGCCGCATGATGGAGCCCTTGCCGCAGGTCCGCTCGATCTGCGAGATCGCAGCCTCAAGGGCCTTCTCCCTGTCCATCTCAGCTCCTTCAAAGAGGCGTACGACCTGCATGGCAGTTCTCCCTTAATGTCACAAGCGGGACGCGGCTTCCAGATGCCCTGAGCGGCGCGAGCGGGACTGACCCCCTGATGTCGCATCCCCAACCGGTGGAAGCTGGCGTCTCGCGAGCGGCTTAAGGCCTCATGGCCTCGGCCCGCCGGGGCCGCCAGCAACCTTGGAAAAACTGTACACCTTTTGTTCTCTGTTCGCAATATGTTCTTTTGCGAGGACTGGCGCGTATATCCCCTTGGCGTATGTACCATGAATAGGGTACAATCCCCAGAGATTGCTGGGTTGCGCCTGGATTTCGCGAAGCATGATTTTGTGGCGGATACTCTATTTGTTGGGGGCAGCCTTCTTTGGCTGTCTCTTTTTTGCTGCCCAAAACCCTCCGAAGTCCGCCATGTCTAATTTGCAGCTATGGGTGGAGAAGCTAGGCATCAAAGACGTACCAGCTTGGTTAGCCACCCCTGCAGCCGATCAGGTTGTTGCTGTCCTATCGGTTGCAATGGTACTTGTGTCACTTGGGCTAGCTTTCCATGCTTTCCGCAGCGTGCGGGCATTGGCCGTTCCACCAACCAAGCTAAAAACAGACCACGCCGAAGCCAGCCCCCCACGTATGTTGTCGGATGGACGAATAGTGCTTGGCGTTACGCCTCAATACCTAAAGAGACTCTACGATGAGAACACCTCCGCGGAAGCTGATAAGCTTTCAGCTAAATACATCGGAAATTGGATTGATCTATCCGGCCCCTTTGGAGATGTAACAAGTCCATCTCCATATTATCACTCTAATCCAGAAATTGAACAACGAATGGTTGTAACATTTGCCTTTCGTCGGGAATATAGGGGACCTCTTGTTATTATGTATTTCGACGCCAAGAGTTGGCAAAAATACTTAGAGATTTTGGTCAAAAACCAAAAGATTTCAGTGCGATGTCGAATCGCAAGAATTATAAGCACGTGTGTGGAGTTGGAGAAATGTGAATTTATAAACCCGCAAACGGACAAGGTCATTGAAAGTGAGCCACAAAAATAAACTAGTTGCAGACGCCAACTTATTCCAGCGCCTGCTTCGCGCAATGTCTATCGGGAAGCCCTTGGAAAAGCGACCATCAAAAGCTGAAACATTAGCCAAGGCTCGCGCCGAAGGTTATGGCGGTACTCAAACTCCCAAAGGTACTTCTGCAAGTGCTTCTGCGAAACCCAAACGTAAGTCCCGTTGATGCCCCGCTTGAGGTTGCCCCAGAAGGCTTCAATGGTGTTGGTATGCACCGGCCCTCGCACCCACTCTTTCTTAGAATGGTCAACGCTTTCATGGAAATAGTCTGCTTCGGTGAGATCAGAGAACGCCTTGGCGCTGTCCGTTGCCACTCGGCTGAAGGGCTTCACCCAACGCTTGATATGCGGCATAACATGCTCTGCACGGCGGCTGGTGATATGGCGGGTAAGAACCTCCCCGCCGCGCTCGATCATACCAAGCACAACCTTCTTGTCGTCATAGCCAATCCGGTCATGACCACCAATAAAGGTCTTATCGACCTCGATGATGGGGCCTCCCACGCCACCCAAGCGGCGGTCGCCGTCAACCCAGCCCATGTACTTCCGGATTTCGTGGCCGATTCGCCATGCGGTTTTGTAGGTGCAGCCGATCTGCCTCTGGATTTCCTTGGCGCTCACGCCATTCCTAGAGGCGCAGAAAAGGAACATGACGTAGAACCACGTCCGCAAAGAAGTGCGCGACCGCTCGAAAGGCGTTCCAGACATCGGGTGAATGTGGTGCCCGCAATTGCAGGTATAGGCCGGGAGCTTGGAAAGCTTGTGGAACGTGCCTATGCCGCCGCACTTGGGGCAGACAGGCTCCTTGCCGTACCGCGTCTCGAAAAGATGCGCCAAGCAGGCGGCATCATCGGGATACGTCTCAAGGAACTGTTTGTAAGTGAAGCTCTTGGCCATGGCACCCTCCAACGAATACTTATATGGGGTTTCGATGGCATACGTCAAGGGGATATAAGCGAGGACTGGTGCTGTCCTAATTTGCGCGGGAGTGGTCCTAATTCGTCCTTTTTGCGACTTTAGGCTTCCTCGCGCATCATCAAGACAGAGGGGGATCACCATGCGTAAATTGACCATTGGGATCGCAGGAACAGCAGTGCTCATGCTTGCCGGAATTTTGGCTTGGAATGCAGAGGCTACGCCACTGACCGGTGCAACAACCGTCCCCGCAGCTCCGAACCAGTCCCTAGTCCAAAAGGCTGGCTGCTGGTTACCGGGACTACCTGGTGAATGCGACATAGGCCAGCAGCGGGTGTGCAGCGCTCGTAACCATCGATGCCGGTGCGTGCCCTGCTCAGGTTGGTATCCTTGGCGGGACTATAAGCCAGCGCACTAGGGGGACGAACGTTCTTGAGAGGCCGCCTCAGTCGGCGGCCTCATCCTTTGGCTCACTTGGTACCGGGGCCTTTACGGGTAGAAGGCTTTTCACGGTAGCCAGCCGATCTATCACTTTTTGTAGCCCCTCTTGATCGTAAAGGACCGCAAAAAGCTCAATCCGATCTTCTTGAATTTGGACCGTGGATTCGCTCATGCCTTTTTCGGCAATAAATGTTGCCGTCACCGTTTGCTTAGTGGACAGCGGCGGCGGAAATTGCCGCCCTTGAGTCCCTTTCGCCGGTTGTTCACCAGCCGGGGCTCCCCAGAGGTGCTGATTTAGCTGAGAAATTTAATGCGGCTGCTTTCCGCTGGCGCGTTGCCGACTTAGATTGGGAGGGTCCTTGGGGATGGGCCGAAGTCGAGATTGAGACCCTACTTTGCACGATCATCCCAAAGCTCCACAATTACGAATCGATGACGTGGGCGGCTCTGG
This sequence comes from Hyphomicrobiales bacterium, assembly GCA_003135455.1. GTDB lineage: Bacteria > Pseudomonadota > Alphaproteobacteria > Rhizobiales > Methyloligellaceae > Methyloceanibacter. The sequence goes on from PLBV01000133.1 coordinate 12,625, forward strand.
ACGGCCATAGCGGGTCTCACTTTGTCGATCTTGAAAACCTATGCGGGGACGCCCAATCCCGATTGCGCGATCTTGAGAGGGACGAGAAGGGGGGACTGTTTTCAGTGCGCGTCACTGGGGTAATGCGCCTCTGGGGCGTTCGAGATGGCGCGATATTACATTTGCTTTGGTGGGACCCAGATCACACCGTCTGCCCGAGTCTGAAAAAGGGCACCTAGAGCGAGTGTCCTAATTAGGACAGCACCCGAGGACTGGTGCTGCAATAGATGACAGGAGTGGAACAAGGAGGATCCTTCCCCAAGCGTCCGTTTGCATGACGCCCCGCTCGGCCAAGATTTTAGCCCACACTCTTGCCGCCACCATCAAACGCTTTGAAGAGGAAAACTCTGCATCAGCGAAGACGGCCGAAACCTCTAGCAAATAAACTTGGATGGCCAGGTCAAGCCCGGCCATGACGAAGACCGTACGGGAAGACGGCGCTCATGGCGCTTATCAGCAGGGGCCTCGCTTAGCAGAGCTCTCGCCTGGAAGGACGCTCGCTTAAGACGGTTCGCGCTCGCGCAGGGCGCTCGTGGCGGCACCAACCCCGCCATCCTCCCCCGCGCCGCTAGCGGCCTTGCTGCTAGCAGCCTTTTTCCCCATCACCGCATCGCGATAGAAGAAGCGGTCGATGTAAGGCCCGAGCCGCTCGATGACGCGGCGCTTCAGCTCCGGCGGCAGCTCATATTCGGAGATGCGGTGCTCGGCCTGCGCCTCAAGATAAGCGCGCATCGGCCCCTCGGCCCGGGCGAAGTCGCCAATGTCGAGCCGGCGGTAGATGTCGGACATGGCGGCGATCGGGTCCTTGACCATGTCCTCGTAGCGAAGCTCGACCAGGCGGTCCTTGGGGATCAGCTGCCGATCCTCCTCGTAGCGCACGGTGAGGCGGACGAACATGTCGAGCACATAGTCGTCGAGCCAGCTGTCGAGATAAGGCGGGTTGTGCAGCCCTTGGGTGGAGTAGAGCGCCCGCCAGAGCTTCACCGTGGAGGGGAACACGTCGAGCGGGTTGCGCGCGAGATAGATAAAGCGCGCGTCGGGAAAGAGCTTGGTGAGCAGCTTCAGCCGCGCGGCATTGGCGGGGGATTTCATCACCAGCGGCTTGCCGTGCTTGAGCAGGAGCCGCCGATAGAACCACATGAAGGCGTCGGCCCAGTGCTTGCGCTTCGTCTCTGGCACGCCCTCGAAGTCGAGATAGTCGCTGTCGGCGGGGCCCTGCCGCGGCCAGGCCATGGTGATATAGGGCGTGCCCTGGCCCAGCATCATCATGGCGAACTCTTCCTCCTGCGGTCGGTCGAAGCCCACCGGCACGTCGTCCTGCGGCCGCTTCTTCGGCAGCAGGATCTTAAACACTTTGGGCAGCGTGTTCTCGGTGAGGAGAAAGTGATGGGGGAAGAAGCATTCGTACGTGGTGGGGAAGGCGAGGCCTGGATCGGACGCGAACAAATCATGCATCAGCGTCGTGCCGGTGCGCCAATGGCCCATGACGAAGATCGGCGGCTTATCGAGGGCAACGCTTTCGGCGCGGCGGCGATATTTCGCCTCGCTGATCCAATAGAGCACCGAGTTCCACGGCACCCAGAGGAAGAAGGTGAGGATGTCGGGGACGCAGTTCAGCGTGACCTTGAAGCGGCCGCGCTGGAAGAGCTTGAGGAGCGCGACGGGGCGGAGGCCGTACCAGAAATAGAGGAGGCGGCCGCCATAGCGGTGGATGGTGAACGCCGGTAGGCGCGGCTTCTTGCGCTGGCGGCGGCGGAAGCCCGTATCGTCGTCGGAGGGCTGTTTCTCGTAATCCGGCACGCGGACTCTCCCAACGTCACAAAATCCAAACATCACAAAATCGGGATTGGCCCCGCTCTTGGAGGGGTGTTAGCCGCGATCAGAGGCCATGGGAAGTCCTGGCAAGGGCGCGCTTTAGCCTCGCCCCCGGCTAGCCCTGCAACGCCGCCTTCACCGCCGCGGCGAGCTCCTTGAGATCGAAGGGCTTCTGCAAAAACATAAAGTCCTCGTTGGCGGCGAGGTTCTTGCGGAAGGCATCCTCGGCATAGCCGGAGATGAAGATGATCTTCAGGTCCGGATGATCGACCCGGAGCCGCTTCATCAGCGTCGGGCCGTCCATCTCCGGCATCACCACGTCGCTCACCACGAGGTCGACGTCGCCGTCATAGTTGGAGAACACGTCGAGCGCCTCGACGCCGGTCGATGCCTGGAGCACGTGATAGCCGCGCTGGCCGAGCGCGCGGGCGGCGAAGCTCCTCACCGCATCCTCGTCCTCGACCAGAAGCACGGTGCCGCGGCCGGTCAAGTCCTTCGGCTTCTCGCGGCGCTCGGGCCGCGCGGGCTCCAACATTTCGCCGGCGACCGCCACATAGCGCGGCAGGTAGACGCGCATGATGGTACCCTCGCCCTCCTCGCTCTCGGCGAAGATGTAGCCGCCCGTCTGCTTGACGATGCCATAGACGGTGGAGAGCCCGAGCCCGGTGCCGCGCCCCACCTCCTTGGTGGAGAAGAAGGGCTCGAAGATCTTCTGCATCACCTCAGCGCTCATGCCGGTGCCGGTGTCGCTCACCTCGATCAGCACGTAGTCGCGGGGCTCGACCGAGCTTTTCCCAAGCGCGCGGGAATCCTGTTCAGTCAGGTTCGCGGTGCGAATCACGAGCTTGCCGCCGTCGGGCATGGCGTCGCGCGCATTCACCGCGAGGTTGATGATCACCTGCTCGAACTGGTGCAGGTCTGCCTTGACCGTCCAGAGGTCGCGGGCCTGGTCGAGGCTGAGCTCGATATTCTCGCCGAGCAGACGGCCGAGCAGGATCGACAGCTCCGGCAAGAGGTCGCCAAGGGCCAGCACCTGCGGCCTTAAGGTTTGCTGGCGGGAGAAGGCCAGAAGTTGGCGCACCAGCCCCGCCGCGCGGTTGGCGTTCTGCTTGATGTTCATGATGTCTTGGAAGGCGGGGTCGGTCGGACGGTGGTTCATCAGGAGGAAGTCGGAGAAGCCAATGATCGCCGTCAGCATATTATTGAAATCATGGGCGATCCCGCCCGCCAGCTGGCCGATCGCCTGCATCTTCTGGCTCTGGGCGATCTGCATCTCGAGCGCGCGTTGCTCGGTCGTCTCGATGGCATAGGCGATCGCCGCTTCGCTCTCGCCTTCGACCTGCTCGATGGGGCTCAAATAGAAGCGGCCGCTCCGCTCCTTGTCGCCCTCGAAGACGATATCGACGGGCTCGATCTGGCTGTGCCCGGCGATGGCCCCTTCGATGGCCTTGCGCAGCGCCGGATGGCTCTCCGCCCCGATCAGTTCCTCGAGGCCCATTTTGCGCGACGGCGTGCCGTCGAGCACGGCGCCGAACAGCCGCACGAAGGCGGCATTGTTGGCGCTGATCGCGCCGCTCCTGTCCACCGTTGCAATGGCGATCGGCGCCGAATGGAACAACCGCGCGAACCGGAGCTCCGCCGCGCCTGCCTCGTCCGCCTCGCCCGGCGCCCGGTTCAGCACCAGCGCATAGGCGAGCCCGCCATTGCTTCCGCTGCGGGCGAGCCGATGCAGGATGCGCGCGGGCAAGCTCGTGCCGTCGGCCTTGATGAGGTCGATGTCGAGGCGGCGGGTGGCGGGAGGCGCGGACCCTCGCCCGGCACGGGCGACCATGGCGCTAGCGTCTTGCGACATGATCTGGTCGAGCTTCAAGGGACCAGAAGCGATCTCCGAAAGGTCGAGGCCAAGCCATTGGGCGAGCGTGGCGTTCAGATAGCCGATGCGGCCTTCGGGGTCGACGGTGAAGAAGCCCGCCGGCGCGTTGTCGAGATAGGCGATGGCCTGCTGCACCTTCTCGAAGCTCGCCTCCTGCCGCTCGCGGTCCTGGGTGATCTCGTCGACCTGCCACACCACCAGCCCGCCCTTGCGGCCAGAGCGGGGATCGGGCGGCATGGGCCGCACCTGGATGCGGAACCATTGCGGCTCGCCCTGGTCCTCGGTGTCGCCGGGGAACGGCAGGCGGAACTCCTCCTTCAGCGAGCTGCCTTGATGGGCGGCGCGAGACAGGCGGAAGATCGCCTCGGCGAGCGGGGGGCTGCCGGCAAAGGCGCGGTCCGGCGCCGGCACATGGGCGTCGGCATCGAGCCCAAGCAGGCTGCGATAGGCCTCGTTGGCGTAGATCACGCGGCCGGAGCGGTCGGCGATCAGCGCCCCTTGCGGCAGATTGTCTACGAAGGCCTTGGTGATGTCGTTGCGGGCAAAGCGCTGGCCGAAATGCAAGATGCCCACGGCGCCCGCAAACAGGCAGAACACGCCGACCACGGCAAGGCCGGCAAGGATGGCAAGCACGAAGGGCTCGGCCATCTCGCGCGACACCATGGCGAGCCCAACGGCCGCCACAGCCAGCGCCAGCGCCAAGAGGACCACGAGCCCCACGCTGCCGTCCCGCTCGGTACGGTCGGTCGCTGGCTCGACATAGCGCATCGGCGCCTCGATATCGCTCATGGAGCCAAACTATCCGATTCGATTCGTCTTCGCGTCGGACATTCGTCAAGGAGGACGGTCAAGGCTTTGCGCGCCATGAGCTCGGGACCTGAACAGGTCATCGTCAACAGGTTATCGTCCAGTGCCAATCCCATGCCATATTGGCACCTTGGTTAAAGATTGTTAGGGAGTGGTTAGCAAGCCTCCGCCCCTCGAACGCCCGCGAGCCTCTACCAGCCGGCCGTCCGCGGTGATCGAAAGCGCGAAATACCGGTCATGCCAGACACCAACTCCATCATCCTCGCCGTCGCCGCCTTCCTTTTCGTCATCGCGCTCGTGGCGCTTGCGGCGTGGGCCTTCAAGGCCTTCGTCATGGGTGGCGGACGAAGCGGCGGCTCAGGGTTTCTCAGGCAGCGCGACCGGCGCTTGGGCGTGGTCGAGACCGCCTCGGTGGATGGAAGGCGCAAGCTGATGCTCGTCCGGCGCGACGACGTGGAGCATCTGATCATGACCGGAGGCCCGGTCGACGTGCTGATCGAGACCGGCATCCATGGACGACGGCATCTGGAGCCGCCGCTCGAAGACGTGATCATCGCCCGCAGCGACACCAGGCCCGCGCCGGATTTCGGCAAGAGCTGAGCGCCGCGGGCGTTTTCTCGGCTGGAACAGCGGATTTCGCCGTGCCGGCAACACTTCCCGCTTGACTGTGGCCCGCTTACCACGTGCGGTTTTGCTTGCGGGTGACCCCGAGTTGGGGTAAACCGGCAATCCGAGCTTACGATTGCCATGTGTTGTTGTGGCAGCGGATGAGGCGACGCCGGTAATTTCAGCCGTTATGTCGTAAGCGCGCCGGCAGTTCCCTGCTAAAGGTCCGACACCGACTGGCTTCGGCCGGTCATGTCAGTCCCCCAAACTTCTCCACTCCCCGCCCCAAAGCGGGGAGTTTTTTTGTGCCATTGACCAAGTTCCCGCGACCGGCGAGAATCGATCGGTGCCCCCCATGGCGCCTCCCCCTCGAGGTCCCGCCTTGCTCCGTATCGTCCTGTTGCTTGCAAGCCTTGCTCTGGCGATCCAATCCTGGGGCGGCCGGGCCTTGGCTGCCGGGCGCGTCGCGCTCGTCATCGGCAATTCGGACTATCGAAGCGTCGCCAAGCTCGACAATCCCGCCAACGACGCGAAGCTGATGGCGGAGACCTTGCGCGGCCTCGGCTTCACGCTGATCGGCGGCGGCGCCGAGCTCGATCTGGAGAAGGCCGGTCTCGACCAGGCCGTGCAAGCGTTCGGCGCCGCGCTTGTGGGAGCGGAGGTGGCGCTGTTCTATTACGCCGGTCATGGGGTGCAGGTGCGCGGCACCAACTATCTCGTGCCGGTCAACGCCAACCCCACCCGCGAGGCCGATGTCGACTTCCAGATGGTGGACGTGGCGCTGGTGCTGCGGCAGATGGAGGCGTCAGGCACGCGGCTGAACCTCGTGATCCTCGATGCCTGCCGCAACAATCCCTTCGGCGGCCGCGGCCTCAGGGCAACCGGTGGGGGGCTGGCACAGATGCAAGCGCCGGAAGGCACGCTGATCTCTTATGCGACCCAGCCTGGCAACGTGGCGCAGGACGGCGTTGACGGCCACAGCCCCTATACCAGAGCGCTTGCCGATACGATCGCCAAGGGCGGCCTCGATATTTTCCAGACCTTCAATGCGATCGGGCTGCAGGTGAAGCGCAGCACCGGCGGCGCGCAGCAGCCCTGGGTGTCGAGCTCGCCGATCGAAGGCAGCTTTTATTTTGCCCCTCCGCAGGTGAGCGCAGCGCCACCCCCACCACCCCCGACGCCGGCGCAGCCGCCCGCACCGCCGGAAGAGCCGAAGCTCGCGCGGCTACCCGAGCCCGCACCGGCTGATCAGCCGCGTCCTCGCTCGGCCAAGGAGAGTTGCAGCCGTTCCGGCGATACGACGCTCTGCACCAGCTCGGTGCTGCCGCCGGCCCATGGCAATTCCTACGGGCCCCGCAACCTCACCGACGGCGACGACGGCACGGCCTGGGTCGAGGGCAGCGGCGGCCAGGGGGTAGGCGATTTCGTCGTGATCGAGTTCGATGCGGCGCGCGGGGTGCGGGGGCTCACCATCCGCAATGGCTACGACAAGGATGCCGACATCTTCGGCAAGAACAGCCGGGTCAAGGATGTGGAGCTCCGGTTCTCCACCGGCGACAGCATCGAGGCGACGCTCAAGGACGAGCCGGGCGCGCAGCACGTGGGCTTGAGCCGCCCCGTCAAAGCCAAATGGGTCGAGCTCATCATCCGCTCAGTGTATCCGGGCTGGAAATATTCCGACACCGCCATCAACGAGCTCAGCGTGGACGCACAATAGGGTCCATGGCGCGCGCCCGATACTTCCTCTTCCATGGCGGGCTCTTTTTTGCCCTCTTGCTTGCCGCCTCCCCGTCGCCTCGCGCCGGCGAAATGCCGAATCGTTTCGTGTATTTGCGCGACGTGGATGCCACCATCCTGCAAGACATGCGCTATGCCACCGCCAACAATTTCGTGGGCCATGTCGTGCCGGGCTACGAGGCGCCGGAATGCGTGTTGGTGCGGGAGGCGGCCCTTGCGTTGAAAGCGGCGCAGGCGGAGCTGAAGGAGAAGGGCTTATCGCTCAAGGTCTATGACTGTTATCGCCCGGCCCGCGCGGTCAAAGCCTTCGTCGATTGGGCCAAGCACCCGGACGATCCGGAGGCCAAGGCCGTCTACTACCCATCGCTGGACAAGCGCGCGCTGCTCCCAGGCTATATCGCGACGCGATCGGCCCATTCCCGCGGCGCCACCATGGACCTGACGCTCGTGCCGCTCAGGCCCGAGGCGGACGCATCGCAAGGGAATGCCGCATCACCTTGCACGGCGCCGCAAACCGCCCGCGCCCCCGACGCAAGCGTCGATATGGGCACGAGCTTCGACTGCTTCGATGTGAAGGCGCACACGCTGATCCCGGGCCTCACCCTTGAGCAGCGGCAGAACCGCGACCTGCTGCTCGATGCCATGCGCCGCCATGGCTTCAAGAATTACGACAAGGAGTGGTGGCACTTTACGCTTGCGGGCGAGCCCTACCCTGACACCATCTTCGATTTCCCGATTGAGCCTCGGAAATGACGCGGGTTTTTCAGTCCGTCACCCTGAGGCGCTCGCGGAACGCGAGCCTCGAAGGGCGACGGTTCGAGGCCCGCTCAGGGTCGGCTGCGGATTAGGTGTCAGGAGACGGGTGTCTGGGATCCGGTAACGAATGACCTGATCATTCGTCGCGATAGACGCGCTCGCGCTGCTCGTGACGCTCTTGGGCTTCCACGCTCAAGGTGGCGATCGGGCGTGCGTCGAGCCGCTTCAGGCTGATCGGCTCTCCGGTCTCCTCGCAATAGCCATAGGTGCCGTCGTCGAGGCGCATGATCGCGGCGTCGATCTTGGCGATCAGCTTGCGCTGGCGGTCGCGCGCGCGGAGCTCGAGCGCGCGCTCGGTCTCCGAACTCGCCCGGTCGGCGATATCGGCGTGCTGCGCCGATTCGTCGTGAAGGTGCTGCAGGGTCTCTTTGGTGGAGCGGAGGATCTCATCCCTCCAGGCGAGCAGCTTGCGGCGGAAGTAAGCGCGCTGCCGCTCGCTCATGAACGGCTCATCCTCCGATGGCCGATAGTTTTCGGGGAGTTTCGGCTTGGCCCGCATGAATGCCTCTTGCACACGCATCGCTTCATCCTTGAGGGCGCGCGCGCCCCCTCCTCCCTGGCTCGGCTTTGGCGCGGATGCGCCCCCCTACCGGCAGCCACGTATTTACGGAAGCAACTTCTGAAGTCAAGAGAGCAGAGATGCTTGACAAAAAGCGCGAAGCAGGGACAGCCGACGCATCGCAGTTCTGTCATATTTCTGCAGCTTAAGGGGCGGTCTCCGCGCGCCATTGCGAGCCCGTTTGCACTTGTTTTAGGCTTGAATTTCGCCCCTCAGCGCCCCTCGTTGCGGCTCAGCAAGGCGCCGCCTTCGCTGGTGATGCGGGGCTCGCTCCCATTGAGATCGATGACCAGATTGCCCCGTCCGACCCCCTCCACCACCTTGGCGCCATTGGCGGCGCGATAGTCGTATTGGAACTCGACGCGGTAGGTTCCCTGACGGTCCAGGATCGGCTCGCACGACAGCGAGCCGGACTTCAGCGTGTAGGCAAGGCTCGGCCACTTCCTGCCGTAAGCGAGTTTGTCGGCGATCACCGCGCCAGCCGGCACCTGACCTTTGTCCCAATAGTCGACCTGGCCTGCATAGATGCTGCTCAGATGCGCGACGCTGCGGATGTCGCCGCCGAGATAGTCATCGACGACGAAGGCCTCGAGGCGTTGCTGGAGATTGGCGGACGACGCGCCGCCCGCCGCAGCGCCGCCGGGCGATCTCGCCAGGCCGAGATGCTTGATGCCGGAGATGCAGCAGCGGTTGTCGACCCGCTGCGGCACCGCTTTCTTTAACCAGCAGCGCGGATGCGGCCCCTGCACGCCGGGCGCCACATAGGTCCAGGAGAGACAGGGCGCTTCCGCCTCGCATTGGCTCCGGCAAAGATTGGCGTTCGGCGCCGGCAGATCGAAATTGCGGTAGTCGAAGCCTGGGCGGTCGGTGTCGGCTTCGGCGTCGCCTTCCGCCTGGCCTGTGCTTGGAGGTATGGGCGCGGGCGGCGGGTTGACGGGCTGGGGCGAAGGAGCGGCGGGCTCGCCGCGGGCGAGCTTGGCTTGCGCGGCTCGCGCCATGTCGGCATAGAAACCGGATGGGAAGCGCTTGAGGAAGGCGTCCCACGCGGCCGCATTGTCGATGCTTCGCGCCGTGTCGAAGCCCTCCCGCTCGCTGAGCGAGGGCTCCTGCGCGGGCGGCGCTAGCGGGCCTGGCGGTGGAGTGGAGGCTTGCGGAGCGGGNNGCGGACGCCGCGCGCAAGATCGGCGAGTTGAAGGCCGGGCTGGAGCATCTTCTTCAGGAGCACGCGCGTATAGACGGAGGTAGGCGCATCGTCGTTGTCGCTGAGGCGATCGAGCGCCGATTGCTGATAGCCCGCCGAATAGAGGATGAAGGTCCCGGCCGGCGCGTCCACCCGCGTCAAGCCGCGCGCCGTGCCGGCCCCGCGCCCGCCGCCTGCCGCAAATGGATTGTCGCGACAGGCGTCGATGACGAAGATACGCGTGGCCGCGCCCGAAGAGGCGACCCGCTGCATCAGGTCGCCGAGGCTGATGGCTTCCGATTTGACGAAGTCCTGCTGGCCCGCCTGCGGCTTCGGAATGTCGGCGGGCAGGAGATAGTTCTGACCGTCGATTTCCACCCCATGGCCGGAGAAATGGATGAGCGCCGTGTCGCCTGGCTGCAGCTTGCTCTGGAAGTCGGAGACGGCGCGGTTGAGCTCGCGCCGGTCGGCGTCGCGCACGAGGTCGACGGTGAAGCCCAAGCCCTCCAGTGTGGCTTTCAGCGCCTCGGCGTCGCCCACCGCCTTTTGCAGCGGCGTGATCTCGCGGTAGGCATCGATGCCGACGACGAGCGCGCGGCGTGCCTCGGCCAGGCCAGGAGTCGCAGCACCGGCTGCAACCACGAGCGCGAGCGCCAAGAAAGCGAAGGACCGGGAGACCCTGCGCATGTGCCTCTCCTCGGGCTGATGTTAGCCCGGACGCGAGCTTCGGGAAATCACACTTACCATGCTTGCCGCTCGGTCTTGGGTTCGCGCCGCCTCCACCCCAACTCTTTCGTGAGCCCGCCGCCCGCGCTAAAGCGCTGTCGCGTGAGGCTGAATCGCGACAGCGCTTTAGCTTTTTGTTGGCGCATGATCTTTTTGCGAAAACCGGTTCCCACTTCGAGGACATCTTAAGAGCGTGCCGATCACCAACCTCACCCGAGGGACTGCCGACGCCTGGCGAAGCGTGGGCCACTTCGCAGGAAGTCTCGTGCAGCCGACCGTGCGGCTCGGCGTCACCGGGCTCGCCCGCTCCGGCAAGACCGTGTTCATCACCGCGCTGATCCATAATTTGATTGCGGGCGGGCGGATGCCCTTCTTCGACGCGGCAGCACAGGGCCGCGTGCTGCGGGCGTATCTGGAGCCCCAGCCCGACGACAACGTGCCGCGCTTCGACTATGAGCGGCACCTGGCCGATCTCACCGCCGACCCGCCGCGCTGGCCGGAAAGCACCCGCCGCATCAGCCAGCTCAGGATCGCGCTCGAATATGAGCCCAAGAAATTCTGGAAGCGGCAGCTGGGGCTCGACCGTCTGCATATCGACATCGTCGATTATCCCGGCGAGTGGCTGCTCGACCTGCCGCTGCTCGATCTCGACTATGCGGCATGGTCAAGGCAGGCTCTGGAGCAGAGCAGGCTCGCAAGCCGACGCGCCATCGCCAAGGCGTGGCACCAGGCGCTCGGCGCCGTCGATCCCACAGCACCCGCCGACGAGGCGCTTGCCGCGCAGCTCGCAGATCTGTTCAAGGCCTATTTGCGCGCGACGCGTGGGGACGCCAACGCGCTGTCGACGCTGCCGCCCGGCCGCTTCCTCATGCCGGGGGATCTCGAAGGCTCGCCCGCGCTCACCTTCGCGCCGCTCGATCCAGCCGAGCAGCAGAGCTTTCCGCGCGGCTCGCTGTGGGCCATGATGGAGCGGCGTTACGAAGCCTATAAGAGCCACGTGGTGAGGCCCTTCTTCCGTGACCATTTTGCCAGGCTCGACCGTCAGATCGTGCTCGTCGATGCGCTCGCCGCGCTGGATGGCGGCCCCCCCGCGGTCGCGGATTTGGAGCACGCCATGACCGAGGTGCTCGGCTGCTTCCGCACCGGCGCCAACTCGCTGTGGTCGAGCCTGTTTTCTCCGCGCATCGACCGCATCGTCTTTGCCGCCACCAAGGCCGACCATCTGCACCATCGGAGCCACGACCGGCTGGAAGCCATCCTCGGTAAGTTGACCCAAAGCGCCATCGAACGGGCTAAGTTCGCCGGCGCCGAGGTGAAGGTGCTGGCGCTCGCCGCCATCCGCGCCACCCGCGAGGGCGAGGCCAAGCGGAACGGCGAGGTGCTCCCCTGCATCGTGGGCTATCCGCTTCCAGGGGAGGTTCTGGGGCGCCGCCGCTTTGACGGTACCGAACCCTTCGCCATCTTTCCCGGCGATCTTCCCCCCGACCCCGAGGCGGCGCTAGCGAGCCGGCAGGGGAGCGCCGACGACGTCCGCTTCGTGCGCTTCCGGCCGCCGGACCCGGTTCTGCTGCCTGGCGGAGGCTACGCGCCCTTTCCCAATACCCGGCTCGACCGCGCCGTGCAGGCGCTGATCGGAGACAGGCTTAAATGACCAAGACCCGCAAGCCCGCATCCTTCCGATTGGAAGAGGTGGAGGTCATCACCGCGCCGATCGCGCCGCCGCTGCTCCTCGACGAGCCGCCATCGCTCCCTGCCCCGCGCGTGCGTGGGCTGCCCGATCCCCGCCGCGGCACCCGCTGGGGCAGCATCCTGTTCGCCGCCATCGGCGGTCTGGTCACGCTCTTGGCGGCGCTTTGGCTGCACGACTGGGTGCGCGAGCTGGTCGCCCGGGACGACTGGATCGGATGGGCGGCGGTCGGGCTGCTCGGCGTCGCGGTCTTCGCGCTTCTGATGATCATCGTGCGCGAGGCCGCAGGCCTGATGCGGCTGGGCCGGCTCGGCCGCATCCGCCATGAGGCCGACAGCGCCGCGCGCGAGCGCGACAAGGCCTTGGCCCTCGACGTGACCCACCGGCTGAAGCGGCTCTATGGCGGGCGCAAGGATGTGGCATGGGGCCTGGCGCGGCTCGCCGAGCATGAGGGCGATATCATGGATGCCGCCGAGCTGTTGCGGCTCACGGAGCGCTCGCTGGTGGCACCGCTGGATGCGCCGGCCCGGGCCATCGTGGCGGTTTCGGCCAAGCGGGTGTCGGTGGTGACCGCCGTGAGCCCCGGCGCCCTGATCGACATGCTGTTCGTGGCGGGGGAAAATTTGCGCATGCTGCGCCGCCTCGCCACGCTCTATGGCGCGCGGCCGGGCACGCTGTCGCTGTTAAGGCTCGCGCGCATGGTGGTGACCCATATCGTGCTGACCGGCGGCATCGCGCTTGGCGACGATGTGATCCAGCAACTGGTCGGCCATGGGCTGACGGCCAAGCTCTCGGCCCGCCTCGGCGAGGGCCTGTTCAACGGGGCGCTCACCACCCGCATCGGCCTTGCCGCCATCGATGTGTGCCGGCCGCTGCCCTATATCGAAACGCCGCGGCCCCGTTTCCGCGAGCTCGTGGCCGAAATGGCGGGCTTGCGCTAGCGCACTAACTCGCGCGTCAGCCGAGCAGCCGGCAGCCATCGACGGCCACCTGCTGGGACTGGCCGTCGTCGAATTTCAGCGTGAGCGTGATCTTGTCGGCGCAGGCGAGGCTGCCGAAGGCGACACGGAAGCCCGTCTGCTCATCCTTCGACTCCTGGCTGGGGGGCTGCGCCGAGCCTGCGCCGAAATCATAGGCAACGGCAACGAGCCGCTGCTTCATCTCGGCCGGCGGCTCCAGCCAGAGCTCGAAATGGTAGAGCGGCCGGTCACGGGCGTCGGGGGCGCCCGAAAGTTGGGTGGCCTTCGCCTTGACCCAGGCCTCGACCTTGGCCTCGGGCGCGAGCTGCACAGGATGCGCGGCGGCGCTTGGCGCGGCGGACGCGCCGACGGCCGACACTTGCGATGGGGTGAGACCCTCATCGGGCCGGACCGCGTCCCAGGGCAGGTCATCGACGGGCGGCGCGGCGTTCGCGGCGACCGGTTTGACGGCAGGCTCGGGCGTCACGTCGAGCGCATGCTTCGGCTCGCCCGCTCCCGGGGTTTGCGGTTCGGCTGGCTGCTGGTGGGCTTGCTCCTCCGGAGCCGCAGCCGGCGTGCTCCAATCCATGTCGCTGAGGACAGGGGCTTCGGGCTCTTTGGCAGGAAGCCGTGCCGATTTAGGCGTGCTCTCGGGCTTGGGAAATTTGGCGATGACGCTCTCGCCGCCATTTGCGCGCGCACCCTCCCCGCCGGCGAAGCTCACCAGGAGCACGCCAGGAATTCCGACGGCATTTGCACCGAGCGCAAGCACCGCCTCGAACGCGACCAAACCCGCAAGGAACGCTAGACTAATCGTGCGGGTGCCGCGGTGGTTGTCCCCGGCACGCATGGCGTAAAAACCCGCAAATAACGCCGCAAAAACGCGTAAGACCCATCCCACGCATGGCGGTAGTAGCATAGCGCTCTTCCCGGCCAAGGGAAACGCCTAGTCGGTCCAACATTGCGTCAGAACGCCGTCTTCGCCGAACACCGGATCGAGCTTGGGCAAAGGCACCCGAGGAATGTTCTCCAGCGCCTTCTCGCGGTCCTCCATGGTCGGCCGACAAACATCCCAGTCCTGGCCCTGGGGATAGGCGCCCACCACCATAAGATCGTCCTCCGCAAGGCGGCAATGGCCGACGCCCGCCGGGATGGCGATCACGTCGCCCGCGGTCAGTTCGGCGATGAGGCCTTGCGGGTCGCCGAATTGAACTTTCGCCCAGCCGCGGGCAAGACCCGGCACCTCATGGGCTGTTGAGTGGTAGTGGTGATAGTCATAGATGCCATCGACCCATGCCGCCCCCCAGCCATTCCCCTTGAACAGCGCTTCGAGCGTGCGCGCACGCTGCTCGCCCAAGCTCCGCGGCGCAATGGCCTCGCGGTAGATGAGGAGCGGCAGCTTGCCATTGTTGGGGATGCAGCCATCATCGGGGACCAGATAGCTCTCGATCTCGACGAGGAATTGCCATTCCCCTCCAAGCTCTTGGTCGTCATTTGCGGAGAGACCGATCATGGCGTCCCTCTCCTCGCGGTCAGCTTTTTCATTTTCAAGCACGCCCGATCAACGTGCCGTCATGCGCATCGTTCCGGCCTCCCGCCCCTCGGTGGATTGTGGGGATAAGCCATGCGCTGACCATCCTCCGGGCCGCGGCTGATGTATGGTCTTTCTAGTGAGCGGACCGGTTGCGGAAAGCGCTGGAAGAGAAATCCGAAGGCGCGTGAAGCAGGCGGAAAACTCATCGGGCAAGGCAAGCCCAGGGTCGCCCACTGCCATGGGCGGCTCAAAGGCGGAAGGGTCCGCCGACGCAAAGGGCCACGGCCTGTCGGCATCGCCGAAAGCCGTTTGGCGGAGTCGATAGGGTTCTCTGCGTCGCAGTCTCGTCCGCCGCACCCGAGGAGCCAGTCCGGCCAGGATTGGATCCCCGTCGTAGCACCGCGACGCTAAATAAGGGCCAAGGCCAGGACACGCAGCCGCGTGATGGGCAACCATCAAGCCGAGCGCGTGATCCAGAGACCGCAAGGTCTCGCGGCTGCCGACCGATCGTCCCGAACGGGCGTGAGGCTCGACATCGCACAGGGAGGCGGGGCTCTAAAAGGCTCCGCCTTTCCTGTTTTTGCTGCTCCCTCCTATCGAGTATGCTCCCCGCCCGCGCCCGGCGCAGCTGCAGGGTCGGCCAGTGCGAGGTGTCCTCGTTGGAGTGGTCTGTCGTGTTTCCTCGCCGCTTGTCCTTTCTCCTCCTCACCGCCGTCCTTGCCGGCGCAGCGCTGCTTGCAGGCTGTGGCACCACGGGGCGCGTGACTGGGAAGGAAGGTGCCGCCAACGACGTCGCCGCCGTCAAGGTGAAGCCGGAGGATCCGTTGGCCCGGCCCATCCAAGTGGCGTGGACCTCGGCGCGGGCGAGCCATTGCGGCTTCATTTTCGATGCCGGCAAGCTCCGCTCCGACTATCTGGCCACCGAAGCGAGCCTCGGCGCGGCACCGGAGCAGATGAAGAAGGTCGAGCACGCTTACGATTACACGTACCAATCGGTGACCGATTCCATCAAGGACGATGCCGATTATTGCACCAAGTCGCGCACCGACGCGGTCAGGGACGCGCTCAAACGCTACCTCTCGGGCGATTACGCACCCGGGGCGCGCATCGCGCAGTAGCGGTTAGTTGGGGCCCGTTGGCGCGGGTGCTTCTCGCGGCGAAGTCTCATCCGGCGCCGACGGGGCTACCGGCGCGGCCGCTTCGCCGGCGGAGGGTGTGACGGCTTCGGCCGGTGACGGGGCAACAGGCGCAGGAGCCACAGGGATCGAGGCGGTCGGCATGGACGGCACGTTGGGCTCGGGCACCTTGGGCTCGGGCGACTTGGGCTCGTGCCTGATCTTCTCGGCGAGGCGCAACAGCACCGCCTCGTCCTGGCGCCCGGCCAGCAGATAGGCGATGCCATCGTCCGACCACGACACGGTGCCGATCCCCGCCTCCGTCTTGAAGACGGGCGGGGTCTCGCCCTCTCCTGCTCTTGCGTAAAGCGCGACCGGATCGCCCGTTGCCGGCAGGTACAGCATCTGCGCCAGGGGCTTGCGCTGATATTGCAGCAGCTGCGCCCGCACGAAGCTGAACCCTTGCGGCGCAAGGTCCGGCAACTTCATATCGGGCCCGATGGCCTCCGCGAGCTGGAAGGCGATGAGGTCGCGATTGGCTTGGCTTTCGAGGCTGACCTCCAGACTTGCGCGGCCAAGCAGGGATTGCGCGCGCGCGGCGTCGCTTTGCCAACTGGGCGCCGCGACCTCGGCCGGTTGAACCGGCGCCGGGCGACTGCGTAAGAAGCCAAGTTCCGGAACGACGAGCGGCCAGCCATATCCAGCAGCAGCAACGAGGAGCGCCACCACGATGCCGGCGGTCGCCAATCCCGCCTTGGCCAGCCCGCTACGGTTGGGCTCGCTCTGCCGCAGGCGTGTGTCCGGCGTCGCGGCAAGACCGGCCTCGGCGGTGACCTCGCTGACCTCGCTTGCAAGAATCGCCTCGAACGCCGCCTCGAGCCTGCCATGCGCCTCTCTGAGCGCGGCGACCCGGCGGGCGATCACGTCATCCTGCTTAAGCACCTTCTCCACGGCGCGGGTCTGATCGCGCGCGAGCTGGCCGTCGACATAGGCCACAAGCAGTTCGTCACTGAGCTCGGTCATGCTGCTCCTTTGAGCCCTTGGGATAGAGCGTCTCGATCGTGGCGCTGGCCGGCACCTGCGCACCTGCGCCCAAGCGATCGGCCAGACCCGCGCTCGCCCTGATCAGCCGGGCCGCGACGGTTTCCGGGGTGGAGTTCAGCACACGGCCCGCATCCTCGTGGTCCAAGCCTTCGCCATAGACGAGCAGAAGGGTGCTGCGCTGCTGCGGCGGCAAGTGCCCGAGAAAGCTCGCGGTCAGGGCATCGAACTCCTCGGCCTGGTCCATGGCGAAGAGGCGCTCGAAACTTGCATCCAAGGGCTTGGCTTGACGCATAGGATCGGCATGGTCGCGCAGCTCATGCAGCCACAGCCGGTAGATCTCGGCGAAGGCCCAGCGGTCGAGCGGCGTGCCGCGCTGATAGCGGTGCTGCTCGGCCAGCATGCGTTTCAGTACGCGAGAGAGAAGGGCGGTGCCTTCCCGCCTCTCGCCGATGAGCACATCGGCAAAGCGCTTGAGCCTGGGAAGCATGGCGATAAGGCCATGCCGGATGGAGTCGGAGTCGTGGTTCCACTCTGCCTGCACGATTTTTCCCCCGCCGCTTGGGTAAGTGCTGGCCAAAAGTCGGGGAGCTGTCCTCCCCGCGAATCAAAAGGATAGCACATCTCGCCCAGATTCTGGGCAAGCTGTCCGAGAGGGCACGCGTTAACGCGTGATCGAGAAAGTGCTTGCGTCTTGGGCGCCGCTGCCCAATCTTTGCCCAAATAACCAGCATAGGTCGTGGGATGTCAGTGGTGCCGCACACCACAGAGGAGACCGACGCCTCGCCGGAGCCAATCTCTCCGTCGCTGCGCCGCGTGCAAGGTATTGCCAGCACTGCGCTCGACCGCACCAAGGACGCGACGGCGAACGCGCTTACCGCCAGCCGCCAGGCGTGGACCAAGGCTGCCGAGGTCAAGCGCCAAGCCCAGCGCAGCCTGGTCGCACAGCGCGTCGCCACGTTGGCCGACAAGACGGCAGCCCAAACGCGTCAGGCAACGGCGGCGGCGGTCGTCGCCAGCCGATTGGGCTTTGCCCGAGCCGCTAAGCTCGGGCGCGAGACGGTGCTGCCCGAGCTTGGGCGCGCGAGCGCCAAGGTGCGCGAGCGGACCCGGCCTGAAAGGCTGAAGCAAGACTGGCGCGAATTCCTTCTCAAGTGGCATGCCAATGTCGGCGACAAGGGCATCGAGAAGCTGTCGTTCACGCCGACGCAAGCGCCCGTGGCGCTCGAAGCGCTCACCGTGAAGGGGCCAAACCGCGCTCACGGTCATGATTATAAGCCCACGCCCAAGCTCGTCTTCGACTGGGCGCTCGCGGGGGTCCCTGAGGATTTCTCCAAGTTCAGCTTCGTGGATTATGGCGCGGGCAAGGGCCGCGTGATGCTGCTCGCTTCGCAGCATCCCTTCACGGCGGTGGGCGGCATCGAATTCGCCGTCGAGCTGCATGACGACGCCACCATGAACATCGCCCAGTTTCCCCGCTCGCGCATGAAGTGCCGCAACGTGGAATGCGTGCTCGAGGATGCAGCCGCTCTCGGGCCGCTCGACACCCAGGCGATCCACTACTTCTTCGACGCCTTCTCAAGCCAGGTGTTCGGCGAGGTGCTCGCCGGCATCATCGCCGCCTATCGCGAGCATCCGCGGCGACTCTATCTGATCCTCATCGGTCAAGAGGGCGGCGAGCTGGCGGAGGAGAGCGGCGTGTTCAAGCGCATCGATCTCCCCGTCGCGGAACGCCTGCGCGCAAAGCTGTTCAGCCCCTACGAGATCGCGGTTTACCGCTCGCTCGCCTAGAGCGCTATC
>PLBV01000111.1:0-368 GCA_003135455.1 Hyphomicrobiales bacterium
GGCGGCCAAGGCGCACCGGGCGCCCGAACATGTTGGAGGCTAGCTCGGGCAACCCCGTGAGCTGGCTGCCGCCGCCGGTCAGCACCAGGTTCTGGGCAGCCTCGGAGGCGGGCGCGGAGGCCGCGAGCCGGCGGCGCATGAAATCGAGGATCTCCTCGATGCGCGGGCGGATGATGACCGCAAGCTGCGCCTTGGTGATCTGGTTCATGCTCCGCCGATCGACCTCCCCCACCGCCGGATAGGTGATGATCTCGCCCTCGTCGGAGGGCGTGGCGAAGGCGCTGCCATGCAGCGTCTTGAGGCGCTCGGCATGCTCCAGCGGTGCCCCAAGCGCCCGGGCGATGTCGGTGGTGATGCCGTTGCCGCCA
>PLBV01000111.1:382-25360 GCA_003135455.1 Hyphomicrobiales bacterium
GGGCGGCCACCAGGCGCGCCACGCCGAGATGGCAGCGCTCGACGCAGAGCATCACGTTGCGCAGCGCCACCTCGTCGGCAGTGACGGCGTGGATGTCGATGACGAGGCGCTCGCCGCACATGCCGTGTGGATCGCGGATACCGACATTATCGTCTAGGCGATAGCCGGTCGGCAACGCGTGCAGCACNNATTGGCGGCCGCCAGCCAGGATGCGTAAGGTGTCATCCTCGCGCACGATGCCGGTGGGCAGCGCCACGCTCGCCGAGAAGCTCTCGCTCTTCAGGCGACCACAGGTGACGGCGACCATGGCGTCCTCGACGGTGACACCCGCCATGCGCTCGGCCTCATCGACGGCCGAGCGGATGCAGTGCTCGGCGTTGTCGAGATGGGTGACCATGCCGCCTTTCAGGCCTTCGGCGCGATGATGGCCGAAGCCCAGAATCTCGAACTGAACCGGCTCGCCCCTGCCATCGAGCCAGTCCGGGGCGCTCTGCATCTTGGCGATCAGGCAGCAGATCTTGCTCGTGCCCACGTCGAGCGCGGTCACGATGCGCTGGCGCTTGGTCCGGTTCATGATGGCTTGCCGCATCCCCTTGCCCCGACTTGCTCAGGTACTGCCTTTGGCTTGCCCGGCCTTGGTGCCGGCGGTCGGCACGTCTTGCGGTGCCCCCTCGTTTGACGCCCCGCCCGCCGTCATCGGCCCGCTGTCCTTCAGCCGCACGCTCACCCGGTCGGCGAGGCGCAGATCGACGGCGGCGATGTCGCGCTTGAGCAGCCCGCGGTCGCGGTCGAGCGTAACAAGGGTATCGAGCGCTTGGGCCGCGTTGTCGTCGGGCAGCATGATGTCGACGCCGCAGGCAAGCTTCAGCGTCCAGCGCCGGTCGCCCACACGCAGCGCCGCCACGAGCTGCTTTCTCAGCTCGGTATAGGAGCCAAGCGTGTCGAACAGGGCCGAGGCGTTCTTCTCCGCGCCCTCGCCCACCACCAGCGGCAGGTCGGGGTAGGCCTCGCGCACGGCCGGGGCCAACACGGCACCCTCGCCATCGACCACGAAGGTGCGGCCTCCCGTCTGCCAGATGGCGAAAGGCACGCGCTCCTCGACCACCACCTGGAGGGTGGAGGGAAGGAGCCGCATGACTTGGGCGTGCTTGACCCAGGACACGAGTTCCAGCCGCGCCTTGGCGGCGTCGGTGTCGAAGCCAAGCATCATGGTGGCGGGGCCGGCCTCCAGCGCCTTGGCGATCTCGGCGTCGGTGGTGTGCTGCTGGCCTTCCACCGTGATCTTCTTCACGCCGAAGCCTGCGGCGACGGCGAGTGCATCGACGCCGCCTCCGAGCTGGCCCATGAGGCGCTCGGTCTGGCCGCCGACAAAGGCGCCATAGGCGAGCGCGCTGCCGAGAAAGAGCGTGGCCAGGAGGCGCCATTTGCCATTGCCGCCGAGCTTGAAGCCCGATCCGGCACGCCGGCGCTTGGGTTTCAGACCCGGCAGGGTGATGCCCGCGAAGGACCGCGAGGAAACCGTGATGCCACGCGCCAGCAGCGCGTCGGACGGCTCCCTCATCCTCCCTCGACCCGGCCCTAGCGATCGCACGAAGCGTCCTCCACCATCCAGCGGACCAGCTCACCGAAAGAGCGGCCGCTATAGCTTGCAAGCTCGGGCACGAGCGATGTCCCCGTCATGCCGGGCTGGGTATTGACCTCAAGGCAGATCATTTCCCCGTCCGGCCGGTCGTCATAACGGAAGTCGGAACGGCTGACCCCACGGCAGCCCAGTGCCCGATGAGCCGCTAAGGACAGCTTCTGTACCAATTGGTAAACATTTGGTGAAAGCGGTGCCGGAAGCACGTGGATCGAGCCTCCGGGGGCGTATTTCGAGGTGTAGTCGTAGAAGGAAAGTCCCTCTCCCGGGCGGATCTCGATCACCCCCAGTGCCTCGTCCCCCATGACCGCGCAGGTGAGCTCCCGGCCGGGGATATAGCGCTCCACCATGACCTCTTCGGGAAGCGTCCATTCGGCCGAATGCAACTCCTGGGGGGGGTGGGCCTGGTCTTCGCGCACGATGAAGACCCCGACGCTCGACCCCTCGGCCACCGGCTTGATCACGTAAGGGGGCGGCATGGCATGGGCGCGGGCGGCCTCGGTCCTCGGCAGCACCAGGCTTTCAGCCACGGGGACGCCCGCCGCGCGCAGCACTGCCTTGGCGCGCTCCTTATGCATGGCGAGCGCCGAGGCGAGCACGCCCGAATGGGTATAGGGGATGCCCAACACCTCCAGCGCGCCCTGAATGCAGCCATCCTCGCCGTAGGGCCCATGCAGCGCATTGAAGCAGACGTCAGGGCGGAGCTCGGCCAGACGGCTCGCCACATCGCGGCCTACATCGATGTGGGTGACCTTATAGCCCTGCCCTTCCAACGCCCCGGCGCAGGCCTCACCCGAGCGGAGCGACACCTCCCGTTCCGACGACCAGCCGCCCATGAGCACGGCGATGTGGGTTGCTTGGGACATGCGGATGGTCCTCGCGTGGTTGGAGAGAAGCGCGCCTTTTTTCGCACCGAGCTACAGGCACGCCTGTCGCTCCGCCAGCACTCTTTTGGCGACGCTGTTCGACCGCTTCTGATAGCCTCGTTCCTGGTTCATAGCCTTCCGGCCGGCTTCGGTCGGCGCGAGGTCCATCAGCGGAGGGGTTGCCGATGGCGCTGAGCGGGATGCGACCCGCTTTCGGGCGCGTAGGCTTGAGGCTGGCAGCGGTCGCGCTAATCGCGGCGGGGATGGCCTCGGCTTCCACCCCGGCCAGGCCGGAGACGATCACGCGGGAGAAGGTGCTGGCAGCACTTCCCGCGCTCGAGAAGCGCGCCCGCGACACCATCGCCAGCGGCAGCGTGCCCGGGCTTTCGATCGCCGTCGTCTATAGAGACGAGGTCGTCTATCTCGGTGGATTTGGCGTGCGGGACGTCGGCAAGCCCGACATGGTCGACGCCGACACCGTGTTTCAGCTTGCCTCCTTCTCCAAGCCGATCAGCTCGACCATCGTTGCGGCCCTGGTCAGCGACGGCACCGTCTCCTGGGACCAGCGCATCGCCGATCTCGACCCGGGCTTTGCCCTGCATGACGCCTATCCCACCCAGCAGGTCACGGTCCGCGATCTCTTCGCCCATCGCAGCGGGCTGTCGGGCAACGCAGGCAACGATCTCGAAGGCCTGGGCTTCGACCGCGCCGAGATTCTGCATCGCTTGCGTTACCTCAAGCCCTCCAGCAGCTTCCGCGCGGCTTACGCCTATAGCAATTTCGGCATCACCGAAGGCGCCGTGGCGGCCGCCAAGCCCACGGGCAAAGCATGGGAGGATAT
This sequence comes from Hyphomicrobiales bacterium, assembly GCA_003135455.1. Lineage (GTDB taxonomy): Bacteria > Pseudomonadota > Alphaproteobacteria > Rhizobiales > Methyloligellaceae > Methyloceanibacter. The sequence continues at coordinate 3,729 of PLBV01000111.1, forward strand.
CGCCGAGGAGAGACTCTATCGCCCGCTTCACATGAGCTCCACCAGCTCGCGCTATGCCGACTTTCTCGCCCGCGCCGACCGCGCCACGCTGCATGTCCGCGTGGGCGGGTTGTGGACCCCGTTCGTCAAGCGTGACCCGGACGCGCAGTCGCCGGCGGGAGGCGTGAGCTCGAACGCGCGCGACCTCGCCCAGTGGATGCGGCTTGAGCTCGGCAACGGCAAATATGGCGGCAAGCAGCTGATCAAGGAGGCGGCGATCTCCGAGACGCACCAGCCGCTGATCATTCGCGGCCCCAATCCCATCACCGGCGATCCTGCCTTCTATGGCCTTGGCTGGAATGTCGACTATGGCGAGCACGGGGTGGTGTGGGGCCACGCGGGCGCCTTCAGCCAGGGGGCGCGCACGCTGGTCAATCTACTCCCCTCCGAGCAGCTGGGCATCGTGGTCCTCACCAACGCCTTTCCGGTGGGTGTTCCCGAAGGCTTGGCCGATATTTTCTTCGACCTCGTCTTCGAGGGCCATGCCTCGCGCGACTGGATCAAGGTCTGGAATGACATTTATGACGCCCATTTCGGGCGCGCGGTGATCGAAGCTGCCGTCGCGCCCTATGCGACGCTGCCAGCCTCGCCTTCGCGCGCTTTGCCGCCCTCTGCTTACGCTGGGACCTATGCCAACGACTATGTGGGTCAAGTCGAGGTCGCCGATAATGACGAGGCCTTGGAGCTTCGCATGGGTCCAGCAAAGACGCCGTACCCGCTGAAGCACTTCGATCACGATCTCTTTCTCTATGCGCCTTTCGCGGAAACCCCCGACTGGCTGGTCTCGGTCGCCTTCACCATCGGCCCGGACCAGAAAGCGAGCCACGTGACCATCGACAGTCTCAATGACGATGGGCAGGGCGTGCTCGCCCGCGTCGAATAGAGATCACACGGCACATTCAGCTGGTCGCCGGCACGCCGAGCCGCTTGATCTCCCATTCGAGCTCGATGCCGCTATTGGCCTTCACCCGGGCGCGGACCGTCTCGCCAAGCTCCTCGATCTCGGCGCCGGTGGCATTGCCTTCATTGATGAGGAAGTTGCAATGCATCTCCGACACCTTGGCGTCGCCGATGGCAAGCCCGCGGCAGCCGGCGGCGTCGATGAGCTGCCAGGCCTTGTGGCCTTCCGGGTTCTTGAAGGTGCTACCGCCGGTGCGGCTCTTGATCGGCTGCACCTGCTCGCGATAGGCGGCGATGTCGTCCATCTCGGCCATGATGCGCTCTGGCTCTCCCGGGGCGCCCTGGAACAGCGCCTCGGTGAAGATGAGATCGTCGGAGGCGCCGCAGTGGCGATAGGAGAAGCCCAGCACCTCGACCGGCAGCACATGGACGCGGCCTTGACGATCGACGGCGCGGACCTCGACCACCACCTCCTTGGTCTCGCGCCCATGCGCCCCGCCATTCATGCGCAGCGCGCCCCCCACCGAGCCCGGTATGCCGCGATAGAAGGACAGGCCGGCGATGCCAGCCTCGGCGGCGGCGCGGGCGACCTTCACGTCGGGCACGGCGGCGCCGGCGCGGAGCCGCGATCCCTCCTCGATGGCGATCTCGCCGAAGCCGCGTCCCAAACGGATCACCACGCCTTCGATACCGCCGTCGCGCACGAGCAGATTGGAGCCGAGCCCGATCACGGTGACGGGGAGCTCGGGCGGTACCCTGCCCATGAAATAAGAAAGATCGGCCTCGTCGGCGGGCGTGTAGAGGACCTGCGCCGGGCCGCCGGCGCGGAACCAGGTGAGATCGGCAAGCTGCACCCCCGGCAGGAGCCGGCCGCGCAGCTCGGGCAGGCGCGCGGCAAGCTCGCCCGCAAGGTCGCTCGCGACCTCGGTGGCGCGGCCGTTCTTGATATCGGCATTGCTCATGGGCGACCTCCATGGTGGGCGAGCCGTTGCGGCAGGGCGTTGATCCAATCGCTGATGTTGCCGGCGCCCAGACCGATCACCAGGTCGCCCTCCTTGGCGATGCCCGCCAGCGCCTCGACGAGAGACTCCTCGCTATCGACGGTCATCACATCGGGGTGGCCATGGCGAAGCAGCGCAAGCGCCAGCTCGTCGCGGTCGATGCCGGGGATCGGCGCCTCGCCAGCCGAATAGACCGGGGTGACGATGGCGATGTCGGCGTCGTCGAGGCAGGCCGAGAACTCGTTGAACAAGGTCTGCAGGCGCGTATAGCGGTGGGGCTGCACCACGGCGATGACGCGGCCCGCGCCCGCCACGCGCGCAGCACGTAAGACGGCCGCGATCTCGACGGGGTGGTGAGCGTAATCGTCATAGACCTGCACGCCCCGCCATTCGCCCACATGGGTGAAGCGCCGCTTGACGCCGGAGAAAGCAGCGAAGGTGGCGCGGATCAGCTCGTCACTGACCCCCGCCTCGGCGGCCACGGCGAGCGCGGCAAGGGCATTCAGCGCGTTGTAATGACCGGGCACCGGAAGGGTGAGGTCGGCAAGCTTGCGCGCACCACCGCCTTTCACCGCAGGCCCGAGATCGGCGTCGAACACGATCCTCTCGCGCGCCGCACGCAAATTGACGAGCCGGATATCGGCGTCGCGGGCCACCCCATAAGTCAGCGTGCGCCGGCCATTGGCGGCGCCGCCAAGCTTGGCCAGCAGCTCGCGCACCACGGGATGGTCGATGCAGGCGACGGCGAGGCCATAGAACGGGATCGCCTCGATGAATTGCTGAAAGGCCTGGTGCAGCGCCGGCAGCGACGGCCAATAGTCCATATGCTCGGGGTCGATATTGGTGACCACGCCGATCTCGGTGGGCAGCTTCAGGAAGGTGCCGTCGGACTCGTCCGCCTCGACCACCATCCACTCGCCCTTGCCGATGCGCGCATTGGTGCCCCAGTCATTGATGATGCCGCCCGCGATCACCGTCGGGTCGAGCTCGGCGCGCTTGAAGATATCGGCGATCAGCGCGGTGGTGGTGGTCTTGCCGTGGCTGCCGGTGATGGACACGGTGGCGCAAGGGCGCATCAGCTCGGCCAGCATCTCGGCGCGGCGGATGATGGGGATGCCACGCTCCCTGGCCGCCTCGAATTCCGGGTTGCCAGGCTTCACCGCGCTCGAGATGACGAGATAGGCGGCGCCATTGACGTTGTCGGGGGAATGGCCGATCAGGCAGCTGATGCCCTTGGCGCGCAGGCGGTCGAGATTGGTGCCGTCCTTGAGATCGCTGCCCTGCACCTGATAGCCGCGAATATGCATGACCTCGGCGATGGCGCTCATGCCGATGCCGCCGATGCCCACGACGTGACACAGCCCCATCTGTTTCGGCGCGGGCAGATGCATCGCCGACCGCTACTCCTTGTCCTTGCCGAGGCGCTCGGCGTCTAGACGCTCGGCAAGATCGGCGAGCTTGGCCACCGCGTCGATCTCCGCCATCCCCTTCGCCTTTGCGGCTGCGCGGGCGAGAATCTCAGGCGAGGCGAGCAGCGCAGCAAGCTCCTCGGCGAGGCGGTTGGGCGTGAGCTCGGCCTGGCGAACGCACCACCCGCCGCCCCCGTCCTGCAGCCGTGTTGCATTTTCGAGCTGATCATTGTCAAGGGAATGCGGCAGCGGCACGAGCAGGCAAGGCCGCCCGATGGCCATCAGCTCGGCCACGGTCGAGGCGCCGGCGCGGGCAATCACCAGATGCGCATTGGCGATTCGCTCAGGCAGGTCGCGGAAGAAGGGAGCCAGATGCGCGGCGATCCCTGCGGTGCGGTAAGCCTCCTGCAACGCGCCCAAATCCTCCTCGCGGGCCTGCTGCACCAGGGTGAGGCGTGCTCGCATGGCCTCGGGCAGGAGCAGCAGGGCCTGCGGCATGATCTCGGAGAAGAAGCGTGCGCCCTGGCTGCCGCCGAAGACGAGCAGCAGCAGGCGGCCTTCTGACGTGGGTGGCGTGTAGGCAACGTCTCGGTAGGCGAGCACGGCGTCGCGCACCGGCGTGCCGGTGAGCAGCGCCTTGGCCTCGTATTCCTTGGGCAGGAGCTTGGTGGACATGAAAGAGAGCGCGATGCGGCTGGCAAAGCGCGCGAGCAGCCGGTTGGCCCGGCCCATCACCGCGTTCTGCTCGTGGATGGCGGTGGGAATGCCGAGCAGGCTCGCGGCGATGATGGGTGGAAGCGTCGGATAGCCGCCAAAACCGATCACCGCCCGAGGCTTGATCTTCCGCATCAGTGCGAGCGCCCCGCCCAATCCGAGCCCCAGCCGCGAGAAGGTCCTGACCACGGCGAAGGGGGAGCGGCTCGTAAGCGTCGCCGAGGGGATGCGGTGAATGGCGCGGGCGGGAAAGTCGCCGCCATATTTCTCGGCGCGCAGATCGGTCGCAAGCTCTACGTCGTAGCCGCGGTGGCCGAGCTCTTGCGCCAAAGCGGCCGCCGGAAAGAGATGTCCGCCCGTGCCTCCGGCCGCGAGCAGGAAAGGGCCGGAGGTCAAGCCGCGTGCTCCTTGGCACTCGTGCCGGCACTGGTGCCGGCGCTTCCGCCTGGGCTCCCTCGCGCGCTGGCGCCCGTGCCCTCCGTGCCAGACTCGCTGGTGCTGCGCTCGAGCCTCCCCGCCGTGGGCCGCCGCCGGGTCAAGCCCAGCGCAAAGCCCATGGTCAGCGCCATGGCGAGCAGCGAGGAGCCACCATAGGAGATAAACGGAAGCGTCATGCCCTTGGCCGGCAGCAGCCCGACATTCACCGCCATATTGATCAGCGCCTGCAGGCCGAACAGCATGATGAGCCCCGCGGTGGCGTGGCGGATGAAGCCGTCCGGCTCCTGCGCCGCCTTGGACAGGCCACGCAGCACGATGAAGGCGAACAGCGCAAGCAGGATCAGGCAGGCGATGAGCCCATACTCCTCGGCGACGACGGCGAAAATAAAGTCGGTATGGGAGTCGGGCAGCACGTCCTTCACCGTGCCCTCGCCCGGGCCCCGCCCGAGCCAGCCGCCATGCAGGAAGGAGTCGAGCGCCCGGTCGGCCTGGTAGGTGTCGCCGGACGCGGGGTACAGAAAGCGATCGATGCGCGAGGCGACGTGGGGCACGAGTGTGTAAGACGCCGCGGTCCCAGCGAGCCCGGCGACGCCGAGCACTCCGATCCAGAAGAGATTGATCCCGGCCATGAAGAACAGGCCGCCCCAGATGAGCGTGACGAGCAGCGTCTGGCCGAAATCGGGCTGGAGGATAAGCAGCAGCGCGAAGATGGCGTAGAGCGCGATGGCAAGCTGGATGCCCGGCACGTCACGGCGCTTCTGCGCCTCGTTGAACAGCCAGGCGACGAGCACGACGAAAGCGGGCTTGACGAATTCCGACGGCTGCAGCGAGACCATGCCGATCTGCAGCCAGCGCCGCGCGCCCTTGATCTCTGGGCCGACCAGCATGGTCAGCACCATGAGCGCGATGCCGACAATGAAGATGACGAGGCTCGCGCGCCGGATCTGCTTCGGCGTCAGCGTCGAGGCCGCGAACATGATGGCGAGCGCCGGGAGCAGCATCGCCGCGTGGCGGCGGACGAAATAGAAATGCTCCAAATGATATTTGGCGGCGACGGGTGGGCTTGCGGCGAGCGACAGTACCAGCCCTGCGCCCATCAGCAGCAAGAGCCCGAAGAACATCAGGCGGTCGACGGTGAACCACCAGTCGGACAGCACGCTCCGATCGGCGCGGGTGATCCTCATGCCGCCTTGCCCGTTTTCGGCGCGGCGCATTCGACGCCATCCAGCCCCATGACGATGGTGCGGAAGGCTTCTCCACGCGCCTCGAAATTGGCGAACTGGTCGTAGGAGGCGCAAGCGGGCGACAGCAGCACCACCGGCTCTTTGCCGCCCGAGCGGCTGGCATCTTGGGCGGCCGCTTCGATGGCCCTATCGAGCGTGCCGCATCGCACATGGTCCACCTCGCTTCCGAGCTGCGCGGCAAAGGCGTCGGCCGCCTCGCCGATGAGATAGGCGCGGGCGATGTTGGGGAAGAAGGGCTCGAGCCCCGCGAGACCCCCCGCCTTGGGCCTGCCCCCCGCGATCCAATAAATGTCGGTGAAGCTTGCGAGTGCCTTGCCCGCGGCGTCGGCATTGGTGGCCTTGGAGTCGTTGACGAACAGCACGGAGCCGCGCCTCGCCACCTGCTCCATGCGGTGGGCAAGGCCGGCGAAGGTCTGCAAGGCTTGGGCGATGGTAGCGGCGTCGAGCCCTTGCGACCGGGCCAGCGCGTAAGCCGCCGACGCGTTCTGCCAATTATGGGCGCCGCGAAGCGAGCCGATGCCGGCGAGGCCGACCCGCGCCCGCTCCACCCCGTCCTCGACCTCGATGAGCGTGGCGTCCTTGGCCCACACCCCGGTTGTAACCTGTTGGCCGGCGGAGATGCGCTCGACCTTAAACGGCCCCTTCAGCCCGTCGGCGATCGCGCGGCTGATGGCGTCGTCGACGCCGATCACCGCGGTGCTGCCTTCTTTCATCCGCGCAAACACCCGCGCTTTGATGGCGGCATAGGCTTGAAGCGTGCCGTGGCGGTCGAGATGGTCGGGGGTGATGTTGAGAAGGCAGGCGGCGTCGGGCGCAAGCTGCGGCGTGAGATCGATCTGGAAGGAGGACAGCTCGAGCACATAGATGAGATCCGGGGCAAAAGGCTCAAGATCGAGCACCGCCTTACCGATATTGCCGCCGAGCGCCACACGCTTGCCCGCTTCGCTGAGCAGATGGGCGGTGAGCGCCGTCGTGGTCGATTTGCCATTGGTGCCAGTGATCACCACGATCCTGCCGGGCGAGCCTTGCTCTGCATGCTCTCGAAAGAAGAGCTCGGTGTCGCCGATGACCTCCACACCAGCCTGCCGCGCGCTGGCCACGCTCCAATGGGGCTTTGGATGCGTCAAGGGAATGCCGGGCGCCAGCACGAGCGCGGCGAAGCGCGACCAGTCGACGGCGTTAAGATCGCTCAGCGTCAGGCCTTGGGCGGTCGCGGCGTCTCTCGCTTTTGCCGTGTCGTCCCAGGCGAAGACCTGCGTGCCGCCCGCGGCAAGCCCGCGCGCGGCAGCGACGCCGCTTAAGCCCAGCCCGAACACCGCGACATCGCGGCCGGCAAAGATCGTGACAGGAATCATATTGCCGTCGAGCTTAGCGCAATTTCAGGGTGGCGAGGCCAACGAGCGCGAGCACCACGGCGATGATCCAGAAGCGCACCACGACGGTCGATTCGGGCCAGCCCTTCTGCTCGAAATGATGGTGCAGCGGCGCCATGCGGAAGACGCGCTTTCCGGTGAGCCGGAAGGAGGCGACCTGCACGATCACCGACACCGCCTCCAGCACGAACAGGCCGCCGACGATGGCGAGCACCAGTTCGTGCTTGGTGGCAACCGCGATGGTGCCGAGAGTGCCACCAAGCGCGAGCGAGCCGGTATCGCCCATGAAGATCAGCGCCGGCGGGGCGTTGAACCAGAGGAAGCCTAACCCCGCGCCGACCAGCGCCCCGCAGACCACAGCGAGCTCGCCCGTGCCTTGCACGAAATGGATCTGCAGATATTCGGCGAACAGCGCGTTGCCGACGAGATAGGAGATAAAGCCGAAGGTGGCGGCGGCGATCATCACCGGGACAATGGCAAGGCCGTCGAGCCCGTCGGTCAGGTTCACGGCGTTGCCAGCACCGACGATGATGAAGGCGCCGAAGGGAATGAACAGCCACCCTAGCGGGATCAGCACATTCTTGAAGAAAGGAATGGCAAGCGCGGCGGACAGAGGTTCCTCGCCCACATGCACGATGACGGCGGTGGCGATCAAGGCCACCACGGCCTCGATGACGATCTTGATGCGGCCGCGGAAGCCTGCCGCCGACTGCTTGGTCACCTTGAGATAGTCATCGTAAAGCCCGACGGCGCCATAGACCAGCATCACGCCCAGCACCACCCAAACATAGGGGTTGCGCAGATTGCCCCAGAGCAGCGTGGCGAAGGTGAGACCCGACAGAATCATCAGCCCGCCCATGGTCGGGGTGCCTTGCTTCTGAATGAGGTGACGCTCGGGGCCGTCCTTGCGGATCGGCTGTCCCTTGCCCTGGCGGACGCGCAGCGATCGGATGATCATCGGGCCGAACAGGAACACGAACAGAAGCGCCGTGATCAAGGCGCCGCCGGTGCGGAAGGTGATGTAGCGGAAGATATTGAAGATGCTGAGCTCGCCCGCAAGCTCGGTAAGCCGGTAGAGCATGGCTTGTCCTCCTCCGGCGCTTACGCTTGCGCGCCGGCTGTGTCGAAATGGCGTTGCAGGGCCTCGACCAGCGGGGCCATGCGGCTGCCGAACGAGCCCTTGATCATGACCACATCGCCAGCCCCCACCCCCTTGGCCAGGAGCGGCGCGAGCTGCTCGGCCGTCTTGGCATAGCCCCCTTGGCGGCTCGGCGGCAGGGAGTCGTAAAGCCCCACCATCAGCTCGCCGCAGGCAAAGACAACATCTACGCCCGCTGCGTCAACGAACTCGGCGAGCTCCAGATGCAGCTTCGGCCCTTGGCCGCCGAGCTCGAGCATGTCGCCCAACACTGCCACCCGGCGCGGATACTCCTCGCGCGGCGTAAGCGCCAGCGTAGCGAGCGCGGCGCGCATGGACGCTGGATTGGCGTTGTAGGTCTCGTCGATCAACGCCAACCGCCCGGCTCCGGTGTCGATGACGACCCGCTCGCCGCGCCCCGTCTGCGCCGACCAGCGGGAAAGCGCGCGGGCGGCGCTTGCGAGATTGGCACGCGCCAGCTTCACCGCGGCGAGGACGGCCAACGAATTCTGCACCAGGTGAAGGCCAGGCGCGCCGAGCCGATAGCTGATGGTCTCGCCCAAGATGTCAGCCTTGACGTCGGAGCCGTCGGCACGGAGATCCACCTCAAGCAGCCTTGCCTCGGCACCCTTGGCCGCGCCGAAGCCGATGACCCTTGCCTCATGCTCCAGCGCATGGCGTCGCAGCCGGTCATAATACGGGTTGTCGCGGTTGAGGATCGCCGCCCCGCCCCGCTCGAGGCTCTCGAAGATCTCGGCCTTGGCGTCGGCGATCTCGGCGACGGAGCGGAAGAAGCCGAGATGCACCGGCTCGACCGTGGTGACGATGGCAATGTGCGGCCGGATCAACTTGCTTAAGCCGAGGATCTCGCCCGCATGGTTCATGCCCGCCTCGAACACGCCGAAGGCGACCCCCCGCCGCATATTGGCGAGCGACAGCGGCACGCCCCAATGATTGTTGTGGGACTTGGCGGAGACATGCACCGAGCCGGAGGGGGAGAGCGCAAGCTTGAGCCCCTCCTTGGTGCCGGTCTTGCCGGCGCTGCCGGTGACCGCGATCACCACCGCGCGCTCGACGCGGGCCCGCGCCGCGCTGCCGAGATCGCGCAAGGCGGCAAGCGTGTCGGTCACGCGCAGCAACTTGTCGGCACGACCTTGCGCGGGAAAGCCCTTCTCCACGATGGCGCAGGCAGCCCCTTCCGTGAAAGCCGCCGCGACGAAACCATGACCATCATGGTTGGCGCCCCTGATGGCGATGAAGGCCTCTTGCGGCGCGAGGCTGCGGCTGTCGATGGAGACGCCGGTGACGTGGGCATCGGGGTGGGCGGAGCTCTTGGCGCCCACGGCCTTTGCAATCTCACCAATGGTCCAGAGGGGCCTAGTCACGCGGGGCGTCTTCCTTAAGCGCGGTCGCCACCGCGTCATGGTCGGAATACGGAATAACGGTCTTACCCACGATCTGGCCGATCTCATGACCCTTGCCGGCAATGAGCAGCACGTCGCCAGGGCTAAGCATGGCGATGGCGCGCGCTATCGCCGTGGTGCGGTCGCCGATCTCGATCGCCCCCGGGGCGGACATCAGGATCTCGCGGCGGATCTCGGCGCCGTCCTCGCTGCGGGGATTGTCGTCGGTGACGAAGGTGAGGTCGGCCTTCTCCTCCGCCACCGCACCCATTTGCGGGCGCTTGCCCTTGTCGCGGTCGCCGCCGCAGCCGAACACCAGGAGCAGGCGGTCCCGCACATAGGGGCGCAAGGCATCGAGCGCCTTGGCGAGCGCATCGGGGGTGTGAGCGTAGTCGATGAAGATCGGCGCGCCAGTCCGTCCAGCGCCGGCTAGCTCCAGCCTGCCGCGCGCACCGCGCAAGCCTTTCAGCAGCGGCAACACAATTTCCGCCATTCCGCCTGTGGCCAGCGCGAGGCCTGCAGCAACCAGCGCATTGGCCGCCTGGAAGTCGCCGACAAGCGGCAGGCGGACGCTGGTGCTCTTGCCCTCATGCTCCACCACCAGGCGCTGAGCGAAATCGTCACGCTCCGCCGAGACGAGCCGCAAGCTCTTGCCCGCGCGCCCGACCGAGATCAGGCGGAGCCCGCGTGCTTCCGCCTCCTCGGCCACTTGCTTCCCGGCCTCGCTGTCCACATCCACCACGGCGGTGGAGCCCGGCGGCAACAGCTCGCGAAAGAGCCGAAGCTTTTGGGCGAAATAATCCTCGAAGGTCGCGTGATAGTCCAGATGGTCGCGCGAGATGTTGGTGAAGGCGCCGGCTGCGAGCCGCACGCCATCGATGCGGCGCTGCTGCAATCCGTGGCTGGAGGCTTCGAGCGCCAGATGGGTGACGCCGTCGCCAGCGAGCCTGGCCAGGATACCGTGCAGCTCGACGGGGTCAGGCGTGGTGTGATCGAGCTTCCAGGTCCCAGAGGGGCCCACAACGCCCACGGTGCCGAGGCTCGCGGCGCGGAGGCCTTGGCTCTCCCAGAGCTGGCGCAGGAACGAGGCGACCGAGGTCTTGCCGTTGGTGCCGGTGACGGCGACCTCGATGTTTGGCTGAAGGCCGAAGAAGCGTGCGGCGATGAGCGCCAGCCGCCGCCTCGGATCGGCGTCCTCCACCGCCGGCGTGCCGTTCAGGCCCCGCGCCCCGCCCGGCGGAACGAGGATCGCTGCGGCGCCCTTCTGCAAGGCCTCGGCGATGAAGTGGGAGCCGTCGGTGTTGACGCCGGGCAGCGCGGCGAAGAGATAGCCCGGCTCGACCTTGCGGCTGTCGGCGGTAAGCCCCGCAATGGGCAGACGCGACCACGATTCTGGCAGCCCTGCCTCAGGCCCGATCAGCTCACCCAGAGTCATGGCTCAAAATCCGCCCGTTGCGCCCTCCTTGCCCCACAACCTCAATGGCTTGGACGATCCCGCAAAGGGGGCGTCTTCTAATAGGAGGCGAGCACCTTCTCGTCAAACTTGCGCTGGTCCTCCGGGAGCCGCGGCGGCACGCCGAGAATGGGCGCGATGCGTTCTACGATCTTGCCCACCGTGGGGGCGGCATTGACCCCCGCGGTCGCCTGATTGCCGCTCGCCTCAACCCGCTCGGGCTCATCCAGCATGACCAGCACGAGATATTCAGGAGCATCGGTCGGAAATGCGGCGAGAAATGAGGTGAGCAGCGCGGAGCTGGAGTAATGGCGGCCGACCACCTTCTCGGCCGTGCCGGTCTTGCCGCCGACGCGATAGCCTTCCGCATCGGCGCGTTTTCCCGTTCCTTTCAATACGTTGAGCCGCATCAACTGCAGCATTGCCTTGCTCGTCTCGGGCTTCAGCACCCTGGGCGCCGCGGCAAGGGCTGCCTCGCGTGACCGCGGCAGGAAGGTGGGCGTCACCCCAAAGCCGCCATTGACCAAGGGGAGCGCGGCGGCCGCGAGCTGCAGCGGCGTCACCGAAAGCCCATGGCCGAAGGCGATGGTCATGGTGTTGATGCGCTCCCAATGGGCAGGGAGGATCGGGCTTGCGCTCTCGCCGATCTCGGTGGTGAGGCGGGTGAGCAGGCCGAGCTTGGCAAGTGCCGCGCGGTGCCGCTCCACGCCTAGGTCGAGCGCCATCTTCGCCGCGCCGATATTCGACGAATAGATGAAGATCTCAGGCACGGTCAGCTTGCGCTTCTTGCCGTGGAAATCCTCGATGGTGAAGGAGCCGACGTGGATCGGGTTGGTCGCGTCATAGCTCGAGCGCATGGTGGCTATGCCTGCATCGAGCACCGAGGCCACGGTGAACACCTTGAACACCGAGCCCATCTCATAGGTGCCGGAGCTGAGGCGGTTCAGCCGGTCCTTATCGAGCGCCTGCTCGCGGTGGTTCGGGTCGTAATCGGGAAGCGAGGCGAGCCCTACGACCTCGCCGCTCGCAACATCGATGACGAGGCCGGCTGCGGCCTTGGCGCGATAGGTGGCAAGGGCGCGGCCAAGCTCCTCGCGCAGCACGTGCTGCACACCGAGATCGAGCGAGAGCGTGACGGTCTCGCCCCCTTCCGCCGTCTCGGGATGCGACATGGCGAGCTGAGGGTTGTCATCGATGAACTTCTCGATGCCGGCGAGGCCCTTGTTGTCGACATCCACATGACCGACCACATGGCAGGCAGTGGCGCCGACCGGGTAGACGCGGCGATATTCCTCGATGAAGCCGAGGCCCGGCTGCCCCAGCTCGTGGATCTCCCCCTGCTGCTTCGGCGTCAGCTCGCGCTTGATGGCGACGAAGCGCCGCCCTTGCTTCAGCTTCTCCCGCAGCTCGGACGCGTTGATGTCGGGGAGCACGCTCGCCACCTGCTCGATCAGCTCGTCGCGGTCGATGACGCGCGCCGGATCGGCATAGAGGGTGGCGCCCTTGATGTCGGTGGCGAGCAGCCGGCCGTGGCGGTCGAGGATGTCCGGCCGGTGCACGGTGGTGGAGATGTCGTGAGGACCGCCGCCGCCAGGCTCGGGCGCGGCAAAGCCCATGCTCACCAGACGCATGCCGATCAGCACGAAGCTCGCGGCAAAGGCGAGGCACGCCAGCCGATAGCGGTGGCGGCTGCGCGCCAGATACACCCGCTCGGCGCGGAGGTCGGCGGCACTTGGTTTGGCGGTGTCGGCCATTTGCGCTGGCCTCACTCCCTTGCCGCCTGCACGGGAGCAGAGGCCGCGGCTGGCTTGGCCGCAGTCTCGGCCGCCTCGACCCGGACGCGCTCAAAATCGCGGTCGGTGACGCTGTCGAGCGTGACGAGCTGGCGGGGCTGCGGCGGAGCGAGCTTCAGATATTTCGCGGCCAGCCGCTCGATCCGCTCGGGGCGGTTGAGCAGGCTCCATTCGGCGCGGAGCACGGCGATGCCGTCCCGCTCGCTCTCGATCTCTTTGCTTAGACTCGCGATCTGTTCGTCCAGCGCGCGGGCCTCATATTTCACCTGATAGATGACATAAGCCAGCGCCGCGAGGCCGAGCACGAGACAGATATTAACGAAACGCAACATGTCACCAACTCTACAAACACAAAAACTGAACGGCGCGTCAGGTTAAACCGCGACAGCGCTTCTCACTTTTTGTTGGCGTCACATGGCGAGCCGGGGCACGCCGAGTTCGGCAAGATCGAGAGCATGGGCCGGAGCTTCGGTGCGTTCGCCGGCGCGGAGCCGCGCCGAGCGGGCCCGAGGATTGGCCCTGATCTCGTCCTTGCTAGGTGATACCGGACGCCGGTTAAGAAGCCGGAAGCTTGGGGCTTGCGCCACGCCGCCTTTTTCCGGGAGATGACGGGAACCGCGCGGTGGCGGGGCGCTGCGGCTGGCAAAAAACCGCTTGGCGATTCGGTCCTCCAGCGAATGGAAGGTGACCACCACCAGCCGTCCGCCCGCCTTGAGCAGCCGCTCGGCGGCGGCAAGCCCGCGTGCCAGTTCCTCGAGCTCTCCATTCACATAAAGACGAAGCGCCTGGAAGGTGCGGGTGGCGGGGTGCTTGGGGTCGTCGTGCTTGCGGCCGAGCACGCGGGCGACGATATCCGCAAGCTCAAGCGTGGTGAGGATCGGCTGCCCGTCGCGCCGCGCCACGATGGCGCGCGCAATGGCCCGGGCGCGCTTCTCCTCGCCCAGCACCGAGAGGATGTGGGCGAGCTCGCGCTCGGCGAGGAGATTGACCACATCGGCAGCCGTGGGACCCTCCTTGCCCATGCGCATGTCGAGCGGGCCGTCCTGAAGGAAGGAGAAGCCGCGCTCGGCCTCGTCGAGCTGCATGGAGGACATGCCAAGATCGAGCACCACCCCGTGGACCGCGCGCGCGCCCTCGCTTGCGGCGATCCTCTCCATATCCGCATAGCGACCCTGCACCACCTTGAGGCGTCCGGGAAAGCGCGCCTCCAGCGCCCGGGTTTCCGCTACCGCGTCAGGATCGCGGTCGATGGCGATGACGTTGCAGTCGGCCTCCTCGAGAATGGCGCGCGTATAGCCGCCTGCGCCGAAGGTGCCGTCGACGAGGATCTCGCCGTCGTCAGGCGCTAGGGCTTGGAGCGCCTCGGTGAGCATCACGGGAATGTGGCGGGCCGGTCCGCCGACGGCGGTCAAACCCACGCCGCGACCCGCCATCATTCCCGTGCTCCCTCTGGCCCGCCGCTTCCGCGACGCCCCGCGCCGAGCAGTTTGCGGAGATCACGCACTTTATTTCGCGCCTCCGCCAAATGGGTTTCGAATCGATTGGGCTCCCACATCTGGAACTTCTCGCCCAGGCCGACAAAGGTGATGTGGGTGGTGATGCCGGCGTGATCGCGCAGGCGCTCGGGGACAATGGTGCGTCCATCCTGATCGATGGAGAGAATTTCGCTGGTGCCGAACAAAGCGGTGGCGAGGTGGTCGCGCTCGTCGGAATAGGGCGCCAGATCCTCGACCAGGCTGTTGATCTTGTCGACCAGCCGCTGGCCGCCAGCGTCGAGCGCCGGCGCATCGAGCGACGGATAGCAATAAATGCCCTCAAGGCCGTCTTTGGCGAGGACGGTACGAAAAGAAGCTGGGACGGAGACGCGGCCCTTGGTGTCGATCTTGTTGGTGAATGCCGACACAAACTGGTCCATCTCCCCCTCATGGGCACCGGAGCGACGCGGGACTTCGAGGATGCTTAACGGTGCAGACCCCTGCCCAAGAATTTGGGTGGGAGAGGTGGTGCAGTTCCCCCCGTGGCCTCGTAAGGAGCGCGACCAGGACCCTCTCCCACCCGTCACCGAACGGGCAAGTCTGGGATAGCATGGGAAATCATGGGCGTCAATGGAGAGCCATGGGCGCGCGTTCCTCAAAACCCCTGTTTTCCACAGGCAGCGTGGGGACCCCCTGGACAGCGCGCACGTCGGGTGTGGCGCCAACAAGCGCGATTGCCGGCCGAAGCCGAAGCACGTAGAACGGCACAACGAACGGGGATCGTCCGCTCAGGCTAGGGCTTCGCGGGTCCGGCGCTGCTGGCTCGCCGCAAGCGGGGTCGCGGCTTCGTCCCGCGAAGCGGATGGTGATGCGGACAAGCGGGATGCGGCGGCCGCCCATGGACTTAAGAGGACTTCCGACCACCCTTGCTCTCGCGGCGATCGCGCTTGCGCTCAGCGCTTGCGGGCTCACCGCCGGCGACGCCAGCGATGGTCCCTATGCGCGGCTCGGTCCCCCCGACGCTCCCGTGCGGCTCTACGTTACCGAGCAGGGCAAGGGCTCGCCGCTGCTGCTCATCCACGGCTTCGGCACCAACATTTTCACGTGGCGGCGCGTGGCACCGGAGCTCGCACGCGACCACCGGGTCATCGCCGTCGACCTGAAAGGCTTCGGCCAGTCCGACAAGCCCTTCGACGAACGCTACGCGCCAGCCGACCAGGCGGAGCTACTCGTGCAGCTCATCGAGGATCGCGACCTGCACGACGTGACGCTGGTCGGTCATTCCTTCGGCGGCGGCGTGGCGTTGCTGCTTGCGCTTCAGGCCGACGAGCGGCTCAAGGGCCGCATCAGCAAGCTCGTGCTGCTCGACACCATCGCGTATCCGCAGAACGTGCCGGTGTTCTTCAAGCTGCTCAGTGTCCCGGTCATGTCGCAGCTCGGCGTGCGCGTGGCCCCATCCTCCTGGCAGATCGAGGTCGCGCTTAAGATCGCCTATTTCGACGACAGCAAGATCGATCCGCAGGAGGTCGAGGCCTATGCCCTGCCGATGCAGAGCGCGGCGGGCAAGCACGCCATCATCTATAGCGCGCGGCAGATCATGCCCGACGATCTGGAGCAAATCTCCGCGCGCTACAATTCGATTACGCTGCCGACCCTCATCCTGTGGTGCGACCACGACCGCATCGTGCCGCTCGACATCGGCTTGAAGCTCAGACGGGCGATGCCCAACTCCACCTTCAGGATCGTGTCGGATTGCGGTCACATGCCGCAAGAGGAGCAGCCGGAGGCCACCTTACGGCTGATTCGCGGATTCCTTGGGGATCCTGGCTCAGGATAAGCTTTGCTTATGGGCCTCATAGGCAAATACGATTTGCCCTGATTGTGCATCGCACTAAACCTCGCCGGCAGACCCTGCTGGCCGCCGCCAGCCGCGTATGCCTGGGATGAGGAGATCACATGTCCGAGAAGCCGACCCTGACCACGACCGCCGGCGCCCCCGTCGCCGACAACCAGAATTCGATCACGGCGGGCCCGCGCGGGCCCGTTTTGATGCAGGACTACCAGCTGCTCGAGAAGCTCGCTCACCAGAACCGCGAACGCATCCCGGAGCGCACGGTGCACGCCAAGGGCTGGGGCGCCCACGGCACGCTGACCATCACCGGCGATATCTCCAAATACACCAAGGCAAGCGCGCTGCAGCCCGGCGCCAAGACCGAGATGCTGCTGCGCTGCTCGACCGTGGCGGGCGAACTCGGCGCTGCGGACGCCGAGCGCGATGTGCGCGGTTTCGCGCTCAAGTTCTACACCAAGGAGGGCAACTGGGACCTGGTCGGNNTGGTCGCTATCGCCGGAGAGTCTGCATCAGGTCACCATCCTGATGTCCGACCGTGGACTGCCGACCGACATTCGCCACATTAACGGCTACGGCTCGCACACCTATTCGCTCATCAATGCCAAGGGCGAGCGGGTCTGGGTCAAGTTCCACTTCAAGACCATGCAGGGCCACCGGCATTGGACCAACAACGATGCCACCAAGATTGTCGGCAGCACTCGCGAGTCGACCCAGGAAGACCTGTTCAATTCCATCGAGGAGGGCAACTTCCCCCGCTGGAAGATGCAGGTGCAGATCATGCCGGAAGCCGACGTCGGCAAGCATTGGTATAACCCGTTCGACCTCACCAAGGNNGTGTGGCCGCACGCCGACTACCCACCGATCGACATCGGGTCCTTCGAGCTCAACCGCAACCCGGAGAATTATTTCCAGGAGATCGAGCTCGCCGCGTTCTCGCCCTCCAATATCGTGCCCGGCATCTCGTGGTCGCCGGACAAGATGCTGCAGGCGCGCATCTTCTCCTATGCCGATGCGCACCGCTACCGGCTCGGCACCCATTACGAAATGCTGCCGGTCAACCAGGCGCGCTGCCCGGTGCATCACTATCACAAGGACGGGCCGATGCGGTTCTTCGAGCAGAAGACCGGATCCACGGACGCCTACTACGAGCCGAACTCGTTTGCGGGCGCGGTGCAGGATGAGCGATACGCGGAGCCGCCGCTGAAAATTTGCGGCGACGCGGAGCGCTACAATCACCGCGACGGCAATGACGACTATCGCCAGGTGACCGCCCTGTTCAATCTCTTCGACGAGGGCCAGCGCGCTCGCCTGTTCCTCAACTGCGCCGAAGCGATGTGGGGCGTGCCGAAGGAGATCATCGAGCGCCAGCTCGGGCACTTCAAGAAGGTCCACCCGGACTACGAAGCCGGCGTGCGGCGCGAGCTCGACACGATGACCCGTGCCAAGGCGTCGGAGACCGCCCAGCAGCAGAAGATGCCGCAAGGCGTGCAGGCTGCCGAATAGCGGGTGAGACATTGGAGGCTGGCGCGTGGGGCTGTCCNNGCCTGTAAGCCGGGTTCTGTACCGCGCCCGGAGGCGCGGCGATGGCCATTCATCTCGGGCGACGCTTGCGCGGCGCCTCGTGCAACCAACCCGGGCGGCTCGTCTGGAAACGGGACTGGCGGGTCTCCCCGCCGCGCCGCCCCTATTCGGTTTTGCTCCCGGTGGGGTTTTCCGTGCCGTCCTTGTTGCCAAGGACGCGGTGCGCTCTTACCGCACNNGAGCCCGGACTTTCCTCTCCGCCGTTTGATAACGCGGCTACTGTACGGCGGAGCGGCCATCCGGCTTGCTGACAGTAATGAGATAAGCGGCTTTGCATCTTGTCCGTCAAGCGTTGGGCTGATGTGGCCCCCTCACCCTCCCGCCTACTTTGCTCGTAACGGCAGTCGCTGCTTGATCTCGAAAACGACACGCAGCCGTGTCAAATTCTGGCGCGAAGCGAAAGTTACCAGCGTTTGCTATTTGGTCTGCTCCGCTAAGCCGCGACCGCGTGATCGTAGATGTCTTCCTCTTGAGCGTTGTGGATGCGGACGAGCGCTTCAATCGATTCAATCACGCGCTGTGCATCACGCACAAGGTACTTGTCAGCGTCTTCCGCGCGCAAGCCATCGGCCAGTCGCGCCAGGAGTCGCGCCTGGTGAAGGATCTCCCGGTGCGCACGGCTCATGGCCGACAGACCATAGCTGTCGCCCAGAAGCTTGGTTAGACGCGGGTACAGCGTTATCTCATCCCCGCGCTCGTGCGTGACGACAGTCTCTTCGACAATGCGGTGAGCGCTGAGGATCAAGTCCACCGCCTGTTGCCCGCTCGCGTCATCGAGCGCATCCGAAATGGACCTCAATTGATCGAGATTCTGCTCGAGCAACTCGTGTTCATGATGAAGCGCGCGCGCCATCTTGATAGGCAGCAAGCGCGATCCACGTCTCGGCGCCGGACTAAGAGCACGCAACGCATTGAGGATGACGGCGACGTCGATGGCTTCTTGCGTGATCGCTCCTGCCACAGGGGTGAGCCAGCCAAAGGCCGCAACGCCCATGGCGATCCCAGACAGGACCATGCCCGAAACGATGCTCTCTAAAGCGATGCCCCTAGCACGGCGGGCGATGGCGATGGCCTCGGATACCCGGTCGAGGCGATCCACCAGGATGACGACGTCTGCCGCCTCCGAGGAAGCACTTGCGCCGCGGGCGCCCAAGGCAATGCCGACATCGGCGGCGGCNNGCTGGGGCGTCGTTGATTCCGTCCCCGACCATCAATGTTGGATGCAGCCGCCGCTCTGTGACGACGGCATCGACCTTGTCGGATGGAACTCGGTCCGAGAGCACGGCATCGAGGTTGAGCGCTGCGCCGATCGTCTCTGCGGCGTCCGCCCGGTCGCCTGTCACCATCACGATGCGCGCGATGCCGGCGGCGCGAAGCGACTGCACTGCGCGAGGCGCTTCCTTGCGAAGCTCGTCGGCGAGCAGCAAGGCCCCAATGGTGCGGCCATCGACTGAAACGAAGACGCTAAGCGCAGAGCGCCAAGAGGCGCGGCGCACGGCTCGCACGGCCCAATCATCGGGTTTGTGTGCGCCGAAGATCAGCTGCTGCGAACCGACCCGCACGTTTTGGCCGGCGACCACACCTTCGAGTCCAGACCCCATGACCTCGTGCACCTGCTCGGGCATCCGCAGATCAAGCCCCTTGCCAATAGCAGCAGTCACGATGGCGGCGGCAACCACATGCTGCGAGGCCTGCTCGAGGGAGCCCGCAAGCCGTAGAACCTCGTCCGCGCTTTGGCCCGGCGCTGTCTCTATGGCGACGAGACGCGCGCCTCCCACGGTGAGAGTTCCGGTCTTGTCGAAGAGGACCGTATGCGTCCGCGCTAGTGCTTCGAGTGGGGCGCTCCCCTTGATGAGAATCCCCCGCCGAGCCGCTTGAGAGACGCCGGCGATGAATGCGACTGGCGCCGCGAGAATGAGAGGACACGGGGTCGCAACGACCAAAACGGCAAGTCCGCGAATGGGATCCCCCGTCATAAGCCAAGCCCCACCTGCCACCACGACCGTCACCCCCAGCAACAGTAGAGCGTAGCTGTCCGCAAGCCGAATGAAGGGGGCCTTGGCCGTCTGCGCGGCAGTGACCAANNGGCCTTGATCGCGAACGTCTCGCCAGCGTTCAGCGCACCACTGCGGGCGGTCTCTCCGTCCTGGCGAGTGGCCGGGATGGGTTCACCGGTGAGCGCTGATTCATCGATCACGGCGATGGGCGATGCAACCAGGCCGTCGACAGGGATGACTTCCCCCGCACGAATAACGATCGCATCGCCAATCCTGACCTCTTCGATAGGGACATCCTCGACGATTTGGTCAACACGGCGATGGGCGATCCTGGGAGCGCGATCCACGAGAGATTTCAGATTCCGCTCTGCGCGCGCGATGGCGAAATCCTCAAGCACCGTTCCACCCGCGTACATGATGGCAACCACGATCCCAGCGAGCGATTGTCCGAGTGCGAGCGCGGCAGTCATCGACAAGAAGGCGATGGCATCGACGCCCATGCGTCCCAGCAAAAGATCCCGAGCAATGGAGACCGCGAGAGCGACGACAACGGGCACGGTGGCCGCGGCCCAGATCCAATGGGCGAGCCTGCCTTGGTCCGATGTGTAGGCCAGGGTGCCCAATGCAAGGCCGAGCACAGCGATGAAAATGAGCGCGCGCCTTGCGATACGTTCGTTGATCATCCGCTACTCCGATTGAGCCGTCTTGGCGAATTGGCAAGTCAACGCGAACAATAGGGATGGCGACCGTCACTCGCCAGGCCGGTAGCCTGCGCGCAACGTATCTGACCGCGCTTTGGCCGAGAGCTGCCGCTCCGCCTTGTTGCAGCAGAGTCCGCCGCCAACCCCGCGCAAGCGGGGAGAGCGAGCAGCAGCCCGAAGAAAGGATGGTGGGGCCTGGCCCGGTAACGGATCATCAGCTTCATGTGATTGGCCCTCCGGCGGCGTAACGTCATAATAGCGGCTCTATTCTAGCGGCATTCCAGATGCCCCCGCTCTGGTTGTGCCGCGAGTACACCCGATGCCCGACCAAGACCTGACCTCACGCTGGCTCGCGCTCTTTCCCGAGCTCGCCAAGCTCGATGCCGCGCACAGCGACGAATTACTGGCCGCCATCCGCTTCAACCGGCTGAACGACGGCGACATCGCCTACCGACAGGGGCAGACCTGCCATGCCTATGTCATGTGCATCGACGGCAGGACACGGGTGTTCAAGACCTCGGAGTCCGGCCGCGAGATCCTGCTTTACCAGGTCGGCCCCGGTCAAACCTGCGTGCTCACCACCTCATGTCTCATGGCCGGCAGCGGCTTCCCGGCCGAGAGTACGGCGGAAACCGACGTGCTCCTTGCCGCGATTCCCGCTTCCGTATTCCACCGGCTGATGACGGCCTCTCCGCCGTTCCGCAAATTCGTGCTCGATAACTACGGCGACCTCTTGTCGAGCCTCATCACGCTCGTCGACGAGGTGGCTTTCACCAGCCTCGACCTCAGGCTCGCGCGACGCCTGCTAGCCGAGGCCGACGAGCAAGGCATGGTGCTCAAGACCCACCAGCAGCTCGCCTACGACCTCGGCAGCGTGCGCGAGGTGATCAGCCGCTATCTCAGCGAATGGGAGCGCATGGGCTGGGTGCACGCCTCCCGCGGCAGCATCGAGGTGCGGAACAAGGGCGCGCTGCTTGCCTATGGCGGCGGGGAGCCAACGTGACCCTGGTCACATAGCGCCCGCCCAACAGGGATTAGAATGAACGTCAAGGAAACCCCCATGAACCGGCCCAAGGACCCTCAACCCATGACATTCCGCACGTCTGATCGGCATCTTGTTT
>PLBV01000087.1 GCA_003135455.1 Hyphomicrobiales bacterium
GAGAGCGCGGCCCTCGAAGGATGTCCCCAAGTCACGCGCGATCCTTCGAGGCTCGGGGCTTCGCCCCTCGCACCTCAGGATGACGGAGTTAGCGGAGCCGGTTATCCAGCGCCCACGCCCCTGGCCCAGAACCCGCGAGCACCAGGAAGCCGCCGGCGATGGTGATGTTCTTGGCGAAGTTGATCATCTGCATCTGATCGGCGAAGTCGGCGTGGAAGAAGATCGCGGCGAGCACGCAGAAGCCTGCCAGCGCCAGCGCCGCCCAGCGGGTGAAGAACCCGGCCAGCACGCAAAGGCCGCCGCCCGCTTCGACCAGGATGACGAGCGGCAAGAGCACGCCCGGCAACCCATGTTCGACCATATGGGTTTGCGTGCCCGCATAGTCGAAGATCTTCATGATGCCCGACTGGATGAAAATCAGCGACAGCATCACCCGGCCAAGCGTGATGAGATAAGGCGCGGCAACGTTCATGTCTGGGTTCCCTTCTTAAGAGATATCAGTCCGGACTAGTGCGGCGGCAGCTCGTTCTTCACCTCGCCGCATTTTCTGCCGGTGAACTCGTTGACCATGCGCACCACCTCGCCGCCTAAGATGTTGGTCGAGTTGTCGAGGCCGGTGCCGGCATAGATCAGCGCATAGACCAGCATCGGAGCACTCGCCTCGCCCCAATTGAGCTCGGCCTTCACCGCCTTGCCGTTCTCGAAGCTCACTTTCGGCGCGATGGCGATCTCGACCACATAGGGCTCGCCCTTCTCCTTCTGCTCCAGCGTACAGCGCACTTTCTGGGTGGGCACCACGACCTCATAGGCAGGCTCGCTCATGGCCTTGGCCAGCGGTGCGCGCGCGAGCTCGAGCTTGGACTGGCAGACCGCCGTGCCCCAGGGCCAGTCGACCTTGCCGCCGAGCATCTTGGTGATGTCCTCCTGCCGCCAGGTTTTGACGATGTCGCAAGCCACGTCCTCGCCCGCCGGGTCCTTGGTGGCGAAGATAGCGCAGAGCTTGATCTTGCAGGCCTTGCGCGCCTCTTTCTCGGCTTTCTCCTCCGGCGTCGGCACGCGGGTGTCGGCGCCGGTGAGCGGCGTGGTCTCTTGGGAGGCAGCTGGCACCGGGGCTGCATCGTCAGCGGCGGAAGCGTGCAGGCTCAGCGTGAGCGCGATCATTGCCGCTAACATTACAAGTGTCCGTTGCATGATTTTCCCTCTGACGAGTGCGCCCTATGTCCGGAGCGCGGGAGTATGGGCGGGGGCCAGAATAGTGTCCAGCACGCGCGACGGCCGGGTGGGGTGATTACGCAGCGGGGCGGTCCAGCGCCGTGACGATGGCCTCGCCCATGGCGTCGGTGCCGAGCTTCTGGCAGCCCTCCTGCATGATGTCGGCCGTGCGGTAGCCCTGGTCGAGCACGGAGGCTATTGCCGCCTCGATCCGGTCGGCGGTGTCGCCGAGCTCGAAGGAGTAGCGCAGACACATGGCGAAGCTTGCGATGGTGGCGATGGGGTTGGCGATGCCAAGGCCAGCGATGTCGGGGGCGGAGCCATGCACCGGCTCGTACAGCGCGCGGCGGCGGCCGGTCGCGTCGGCGGCGCCGAGCGAGGCCGAGGGCAGCATGCCGAGCGAGCCCGTGGCCATCGCCGCCTCGTCGGACAGCATGTCGCCGAAGAGGTTGTCGGTGACGATGACGTCGAATTGCTTGGGTTGCCGCATCAGCTGCATGGCGCAATTGTCGGCGAGGATGTGCTGCAGCGTCACGTCGGCATAGCGCTCCTTGTGCAGCCGCGTCACCACCTCGTGCCACAGCACGCCCGTCTTCATCACGTTGCGCTTGTCCGCCGAATGCACCAGGTTCCGGCGTTTGCGCGCCAGCTCGAAGGCGACGGCGGCGATGCGCTCGATCTCGTAGGTCTCATAGACCTGGGTGTCGACGGCGCGCTTCTGGCCGTGGCCGAGATCGGTGATCTCCTTCGGCTCGCCGAAATAGACCCCGCCCGTCAGCTCGCGCACGATCATGATGTCCAGCCCATCGACCCGATCACGCTTCAGCGAGGAGGCGTCGGCGAGCGCGGGATAGCAGATGGCGGGGCGGAGATTGGCGAAGAGCTGAAGGTCCTTGCGCAGGCGCAGCAGCCCCGCCTCGGGGCGCTGGTCGTAAGCAACGCCGTCCCATTTCGGCCCGCCCACCGCGCCGAGCATGACGGCGTCGGCTTGAAGTGCCTTCGCCATGGTCAAATCGGAGATCGCTTCGCCGTGGGCATCATAGGCGCAGCCACCGACGAGATCGGTCTCGGTCTCGATGCTGGCGAGCCCGCGGTCGTTGACCCATCCGATGATTTGGGCAACCTCGGCCATCACCTCGGGCCCGATGCCGTCGCCGGGGAGGAGCAATAGTTTGTAGGGTGTCATTCTTATCGCGGTTCCTGTGCTAAGTCCTTTTGGCTTTGCCTAATGGGAGAGACAAGTGCTGACAAGGTCGCTCATTGCTTTTGTGCTGATATCGGGACTGGCGGTGGCGTTTGGGCTCGGACTGCCAATCCTGTGGCCGACCTCCGCCAAATCGGCGGCGACCGAGCAGCAAGCCAAGCTCCTCGCGCTCGGCCTCACCGATCACGAAGTCACGCCCGAGGAGCTTGAGAAGGGCACGCCGCTCCCCGTTCCCCGCTTCAACACCCCTGCCATGGCCTATGTGTGGGCGGCCAACGTCAAGAAAGGCGACAGCGTCGAGATCACGCTCAACAATGGTGACACGCCATTGCTCCGCAACACAGAGACGCTTGCGGAGGACAAGGTGAGTTTCTTGCTGCAAGCGGGAAAACGAGGCGTACCCGCGGGCGGCTGGCCCGAAGGAACCTATCATGCCGAGGTCAAGATCACGCGGGACGGCAAGCCCGTGATCAGCGAGACCACCAAGCCGATTGCGTTTGAGTGAGCGGGATTCGGCTCGCTCAAAGTCTACCGGGGTCTGTCGCCGTCGCCGCCAGAGGCGCGGCCGAAAATATAGCCGGCGACACCGCCGAGCAGCGTCGCCAGGATCTCCTTCGACAGCGCGTTGGTGACGGCGAGGATCAGTATCGTCGGCACCAGCAGCACCAGTCCGAAGGCGCTTAAAGTGGCGGGCCCCCAGCCGGTGGAGCGGCGATAGACGATGAGCGCCCCGCCCACCAGCATGATGATGGCGGGGGGGGTCGTCTGCATGACGCTCACGCCCAGGGCCGCTCGACGCGCGCGGCCTCCTCGAAGCGCGCAATCGCGTCCTGCTTCTCCAGCGTCAGCGCGATATCGTCCAACCCCTCGATCAGGCAGCGCTTCTGGAAGGGATCGATGTCGAAATGGATGACGCCGCCGTCGGGCCCGCGAATTTCCTGGTTCTCGAGATCGACGGTGATGGTGGCGTTGGCACCACGCGAGGCGTCGTCCAGCAGCTTGTCGATCTCGCTTTGCGGCAGCGCGATGGGCAGGATGCCGTTCTTGAGGCAGTTGTTGTAGAAAATGTCGGCGAAGGACGGCGCGATGACGGAGCGGAAGCCGAAGTCGAGCAGCGCCCAGGGGGCGTGCTCGCGGGAGGAGCCGCAGCCGAAATTCTCGCCGGCGATCAGGATGGTCGCCTTGTCGTGGGGCGGCTTGTGCAGCACGAAGTCGGGCTTGGGCTTGCCTTGCTCGTCATAGCGGAGCTCGGCAAACAGGCCCGTGCCCAGGCCCGTGCGCCTGATGGTCTTCAGATATTGCTTGGGGATGATCATGTCGGTGTCGACATTGATCATCGGCAGCGGGGCCGCGATGCCGGTCAGCGTGGTGAATTTTTCCATGGGTGCCTCATACGACTTTCTCCCGCAAATGAGCGCCCTCGGGGCGCTTTGTAAAGCCCAAGCTTGGGCGCGCGAAAGCCCGTGCTATTGCTTGGGCGCCAAGCTCCGCTGCTGCGGGAGCGGTGGAGGGCTCGGCTTTACCGGGACGGCGGGCGGGATGGCGCTCGCCGACTGGTTCTTACCGCTTTCGATGGCGTCGGCGTAGCATTTGCGCATGTCCTCGCAGCGCTTCGGGCCTGGCGGGTGCACCGCGTCGCCCTTCAGCTGCGAGATGAAGGCGCAGATGTCCTCCAGGCCCTGGGCGTCGAGCCAGCCCCAGCGCACGCCGCGACGCATGGCGAAGCAGTCGGCGGCCGACTCGTCGGGCCCGACGAATTGGTGCCCGCATTCGTGGGAATAGACATAGAGCTTCACCGCCGTGGTGAGCCCGGTGATCTTCTTGGTGTTGAGGATGAGGAAGCCCGGAAAGGCGCCGCCCCAGCTGTCGAAATTGGGATTGAGCACTGTCGGCCGCTTGCCGCAATTGACCGCCCTGCCGTCGATCTTCAGCGCGCCGTGCTCCACGAACTTGGCGTCGGCGCCGGCTTGGTTCAGATAGTCCTGCACCGTCGGCCCGTTCGTGGTCGAGCCTTCCTGGCCCGCCCAGTCCTGAGCCTTGATGGCGCGCGGATAGACGGCGCCAGCCACCACCAGCAGCGCCCCACCGAGAACCGCCAAAGTCCTTTTTGACAGCATGTTCATTATCCCGATTCGGAGCTTACGAGGCTGGCCTCTTTCCCGCAATTGCCGGGCGGAAGTGAGGCCTATTTGCCGCTGTCGCCCCGGGCGGCTGCGCCGCTCGGGGCAAAGCATTGGCGGAGCTGGTTGCAGCGCTCCTCAGGGTCCGGATGCACGGGGCCGTGACCCGCGATGTTGAAGGTGGCGCAAATCTCTCCCAGCGCCTGAGCGCTCAGCCAGCCTTCGCGCCGTGCCCTCCGCACGGCGTAGCAGTCGGCCGCGGTCTCGCTCGGCCCGAACAGGATGTGCCCGCATTCGTGATAGTAGATCAGCCATTGCACCGGCCGCGGCAGGTCCGCCATGGCGCGAACGTTGAGCATGATCACGGTCGAGCTCACGGCGAAGCCCTCGAAGTCCCGCACCAGCGTGGCGGTCGGGCCGCAAGTGAGCCTGCGGCCGGCAATGACCAGCCGTCCCGGTTGCACGAGCTTGCCTTCCTCGATGGCGGCCGCGTGTTGCTCGGGGGCTAAGGCTGCAAGCGCCAGGCCAAGCGCCATCCATGCCGCTATGCGGGCAGCCGACCCCATTTTTTTCCCTCGCTGCCCCGCCCCTGGATTGCGCGCAGTCTGCGGATGGCCCAGCCAAGCGTCAACACCAAATCAGCCGATAGCTCTAATCCCAGCCGAGCAGCCCATTCCGTGTTTCAAATACGCGTGATCGTCCGGCGGCCGCCCCGCCGTTGCCCGCTTCTCTTGGCAGAGACGAGAATACAGTTGTCGCCTATATTGTTCGAGCGGACTCGCCAAAGCGGTGAGCAAAGAGGATAGAGATGATGGAGCACCAAGGATCAGCTTCAACCAACTCGGTTCGATCCTTGTGGCTCGGCGCAGTATTGTGCCTCCTCGTCGTCGTCGTCGTTATCGGTCCTGCCTTTGCCGCTGCCGATTGCGGCGAATCGGAGCCGCCGCCTAAGCCAGCTAAGAGCAGGTGCCCGGCGGGCTACAAATTCAGCGCCAAGAAAAGGAGCTGCGCGAAAGTCAGCTGCGGCACAGGCAGGGCTTGGAGCGGCGCTGCGCAGGCTTGCGTCGACAGCCACACCGCGGCGCTGACCGACGACGATCTCTACGCGGAAGCGCGGCTGCGCGTAGAGCAAGAGCGCTTTGCCGGGGCGTTCGATCTCCTTCAGCTCATCAAGAACCAAGAGCAAGCCAAGGTGCTGAACTATATCGGCTAAACCACCAGCAAGCTTGGCGACGTCGATAAGGGCCTCGAATACTATCAGAGGGCACTCGCGCTCGATCCCAACTATACTCGGGCGCGAGAATATCTGGGCGAGGGCTTTCTGCAGAAGGGCGACCTCGGCAAGGCGGAGGAGCAGCTGGTGGAAATCGCCGACCGCTGCGGCGGCTCCTGCGAGGACTACGCGATGCTGGAAAAGGCGATCATGATCTTCGCCACCGGCGAGTCAAAGCCCGCAACCTGGTAGGCA
This sequence comes from Hyphomicrobiales bacterium, assembly GCA_003135455.1. Lineage (GTDB taxonomy): Bacteria > Pseudomonadota > Alphaproteobacteria > Rhizobiales > Methyloligellaceae > Methyloceanibacter. The sequence continues at coordinate 6,005 of PLBV01000087.1, forward strand.
GGCTCGTCCAACTTACCCGCCGGCTTCGGCCTCGATGCGCTCCATGTCGTCGTCGCTGAGGCCGAAATGGTGGCCGATCTCATGCACCAGCACATGGCTGACGATATGCCCAAGCGTCTCCTCGTGCTCGGCCCAATAGTCGAGGATCGGGCGCCGGTAAAGGAACACCATCTCGGGCATGGTCGTCACGTCCATGACGCTCTGCCGCGCCAGGTCCACGCCGTGATAGAGGCCGAGCAGGTCGAAGGGGGATTCGATGCCAAGGCCGTCGAGCACCTCGTCGGTGGGGAAGTCCTCGATGCGAATGATGAGATCGGTGCAGAGATCGCGGAAGCGGGAGGGCAGCCTCGCGTATGCCGCATCGGCGATGGTCTCGAGCTCGGCCAGCGAGGGCGCCTCGCGGGCCGACCAGTCGGTCATTTTCTTTGAACGGTTCGGCACCCGGCTTTGCCTTCGCTGCCAAAGACTACACCGTCATCCTGAGGTGGCCGCCGCGGGCAGCCCTCGAAGGATGGTTGGATTGCGTGGGTCATCCTTCGAGGCTCAGCGCTTCGCGCTTCGCACCTCAGGATGACGGCGACGGCTCTAGTGAAACTCGCGGATGTCGACAAAGCGGCCGGCCAACGCCGCCGCCGCCGCCATCACCGGTGAGACCAGATGGGTGCGGCCGAGCCTGCCTTGCCGGCCCTCGAAATTGCGGTTCGAGGTGGAGGCGCAGCGCTCTCGGGGTGCGAGCTGATCGGGGTTCATGCCGAGGCACATGGAGCAGCCCGGCTCGCGCCAGTCGAAGCCCGCCGCCTTGAAGATCCTGTCGAGGCCTTCGGCCTCCGCCTGCTCCTTCACCAGCCCAGAGCCCGGCACGATCATGGCGCGGATATTGGCATTGACCTGGCGCCCCGCCACCACTTTGGCGATGGCGCGCAGATCCTCGATGCGGCCATTGGTGCAAGAGCCGATGAAGACGCGGTCCAGCGTAATGTCGGTGATCTTCTCGCCGCCCTTGAGGCCCATATAGTCGAGCGAGCGTTCGGCCGCCCGGCGCTTGGACTCGTCGGCGATCTCGTCTAAGCGCGGCACGCGGCCGGTGACCGAGACGACCTGCTCGGGGCTCGTGCCCCAGGTGACCAGCGGCGGCAGCTTCTCGGCGTGGAGCACGACCTCCCGGTCGAATACGGCATCCTCATCGGAATAGAGGCTCTCCCAGTCGCGCATTGCCATCTCGAAGGCGCCGGCCTTGGGCGCGCGGGGGCGGCCCATGACGTAGTCAAAGGTGGCCTGGTCGGGCGCGATAAGCCCCGCCCGCGCGCCGCCCTCGATGGACATGTTGCAGACGGTCATGCGCCCTTCCATGGACAGCGCCTCGATCGCCTCGCCCGCATATTCGATGACGTGGCCGGTGCCGCCCGCGGTGCCGATCTCGCCGATGATGGCAAGGATGATGTCCTTGGCGGTGACGCCTTGGGGCAGCGCGCCGTCGACGCGGACGCGCATATTTTTCGCCTTCCTCTGGATCAAGGTTTGCGTGGCGAGCACGTGCTCGACCTCGGAGGTGCCGATGCCGTGGGCGAGCGCGCCGAAGGCGCCGTGGGTGGAGGTGTGGGAATCGCCGCAGACGATGGTGGTGCCGGGCAGGGTGAAGCCCTGCTCGGGGCCGATGATGTGGACGATACCTTGGCGCTTGTCGAGCTCGCTGAAATAGTCGATGCCGAAATCCTTGGCGTTCTGCGCCATGACCGCGATCTGCTCGGCGCTTTCCGGATCGGGATTGGGCTGGTGGCGGTCGGAGGTCGGCACGTTGTGGTCGACCACGGCCAGCGTCTTCTCCGGCGCGTGCACGCGGCGGCCCGCCATGCGCAGGCCCTCGAAGGCCTGCGGGCTCGTCACCTCATGCACCAGGTGCCGGTCGACATAGAGCAGGCAGGTGCCGTCCGGCGCCTCATGTACCAGATGGGCGTCCCATATCTTGTCGTAGAGGGTGCGGGGCTTGGCCATTGTCCTCATTCTCATGCGCTCTCGGGCATGAAATAGCCTCTCGCGACGCGGTTTACAAATCCCGAAGGGCTGCCACGCGCTCCATACCTTCCCTTGATGGGGAGGTCGGCGCGCAAGGCGCGCCGGGTGAAGTGAACCATCGTGAAGCCAATCGCTTCGCGGGCCCGGCATGAGCCCCCCACCCGGCTCGGACCTAAAGCAGTCCGAGCCACACCCCCCGCAAGGGGGAGGGATGGCTTGCGCGGCATGGCGCGGAGAGTCGACTAGCTCTTCTTGGGCTTCTTGGCGGGTTTGGCCTTGGGCGCCTCGGCCTCGGCCTTAGGCGTCTCGCCTTCCTCCTCCGACTCCTCGGCGGGAACCTCGCCGGCCGTGGTCTCGGCCATCAGCTCGACCGCACGCGCCGTCCAGTCCTCGTTCTCGATCTGGCCGCCGAGCTTGAGCGCCTCGTCGAGCTTGATGATCTCGTCGTCGGTGAGATTGGCGAGCTGTTCGAACTTGATCAGCCCGAGCTTGTTCAGCTTCTTCTCCAGCTCCGGATTGATGCCCTGGATGAGCTTCAGATCGTCGGGAGTGCCCTTGGGCTTGGTGAAGCCCTTGAAGGCCTCGGTCTTCTTGCCCCGGCGCGCATCCTGGCGCTCGGGGATACGGGCCGACTTGCCGCGGCGGCCACGCAGATAATAGAGCTTGGCGCGGCGCACACGGCCGCGGCGCACCACCTCGATGGAGTCGATCAGCGGCGAATGCACGGGGAACACGCGCTCCACGCCCTCGCCATAGGAGATCTTGCGCACGGTGAAGTTCTCGTTGACGCCGCCGCCGGCGCGGCCGATGCACACGCCCTCATAGGCCTGCACGCGGGAGCGCTCGCCCTCGACCACCTTGACGTTGACGCGCACCGTGTCGCCGGGCCCGAATTCGGGCACTTTCCGCTGCTTGAGGAGGCGCGCGACCTGCTCTTGCTCGAGCTGCTCGATGATGTTCATGTCGATACCTTCCATGGGCGCCTGCCTTGGCCATAGGGCCTTCGGGCGAACGCCATTCTTTTTGATTGATCCTGGCTTTGATTGCGGCGGAAAAGCTAGCGAGGCCTTACCTAGCCTAGGCTTCCACCCTTGTCGATGGATTTGCTCGTCTCATCTCGCTGCGCTTGCGCGGAGAGGGTGGGACTAAGCGAGCTTAGGGAGCTACGTCGCGCGGGCGCGCAGGAGTCTAGGTGAGGGCGTCCTTCTGCTTAGCGCTTCAGAGAGAGGATATAAGCGATCACATTGTCCCGGTCCTTTGGCGCCAGCACGATGTTGGGCATGGTCGGATGGGAGCTCTGCAGCCAGACCGCGAGTGCTGTCGCGGTCATGCCGGACGTGTCCGCCACGGCCTGGAAGGTCGGGGCCTGCAGCAGGGGCGAGAGCTGCTCATTGGCTAGAACCGCATGACACTGAGTGCAGACTTGCTTGGCGTAAGTCAGGCCCGCCTCCGGGTCACCGGTCTCCTGCGCTTGGGCTGCGGTTGCCAGCCCGATAACCACGATCGGCGTGAGCCATGCCAACCATTTCATTTCAAATTCTCCTTTTTTCGGCGTGCGTGTCGCGAGGACTGCCGAACTCAACCTTGCAGGGACGATTCCCGCAAGTCCTCATTCCTGCCGCTTGCCATGGTGGCGCCACAGGTCAGGCCGGCGTTGCTTGGTGAGTCTTTCCGCCTGCTCGCGGCGCCATTTGGCAATTGCGGCGTGGTCGCCGGAGAGCAGCACCTCGGGGATGGCGCGGCCTTCCCACTCGCGCGGCCGCGTGTAGTGGGGATACTCCAAGAGGCCGGAGGAGAAGCTCTCCTCGGCGAGCGAGGCTTCATTGCCGGCCACGCCTGGAAGGAGCCGCACCACGGCGTCGATCAGCACCATGCTAGCGAGCTCGCCGCCGGACAGCACATAGTCGCCGATGGAGACCTCCTCCAGCTGGCGGCCTTCGAGCACCCGCTCGTCCACGCCTTCGAAGCGGCCGGCGAGCAGGATCGCGCCCGGACCTGCGGCGAGAGAGAGCGCGCGCGCCTGCGTCAGTGGCCGCCCGCGCGGCGAGAGGTAAATGGTTGGGGTGTCAAGGGGCAGGGACGCGCGGGCGGCGTCGATAGCCGCGGAGGCGATATCGGCGCGCATCACCATGCCGGCCCCACCGCCGGAGGGCGTGTCGTCCACCGAGCGGTGCTTGTCGGTGGCAAAGTCGCGGATGTCGATGATTTCGAGCGCCCATTTGGCATCGGCCAGCGCTTTGCCGGCGAGGCTCAAGCCCAAGGCCCCCGGGAACATCTCGGGGAAGAGGGTTAGGACTGTTGCGCGCCAGGTTGCCATGATCCAATCACCGCGCTCATGATCGTCATCGCCGGGCGTAGACCCGGCGATCCAGTAACAAGGCGCTGCGGCCAATAGCTCCGGCGTCGTTTACTGGATTCCCGCCTTCGCGGGAGTGACAACAAGATCACTCGGCCAGCTCCTCGGGCGGGACGACGACGAGGCGGCCGCCCTCCAGGTCGACCTCGGGCACAGCGTCGCGCGTGAAGGGCACGATGAGGGTGGCGCCAATCTCGGGCTTGATCTCGAGCAGATCGCCCGCGCCGAAATTCAACACCGCGACCACGGTGCCGAGCGGCGCGCCCGCTTGGTCGAGTGCGGCAAGCCCGACCAGGTCGGAATGATACCACTCCTCCTCGCCGCGCTCGGGCAGGCGCGAGCGGGGGACATAGAGCTTGGTGCCGGTCAGCGCCTCGGCGCCCTCGCGCGTCGTGACGCCTTGGATGCGGGCGACGACGCCCTTTGGGCTGACGCGCAGGCTCTCGATCTCAAGGCGGCGCGTGCCGCTCTCGTCCTCCAGCGCGCCGTAGCTCGCGATGTCGGCGGGGTCCTGGGTGAAGGAGCGAATGCGCACTTCGCCTTTCAGGCCTTGCGCGGCGCCGATATCGCCTAGCAGCACACGATCTGTGTCGTCGATGGGCAGGTTCGGCGAGAGGGGTTCAGATGCTATGGCGCGAAATTCGGTTTGCGGAGTCGCCACGGATTCCCCCTCCCCCCTTGTGGGGGAGGGCGGGGAGGGTGGTCTAACTCGTCGAGAACGCGCCAAGATCACTCCGCGGCGGGCTGGTCGGTGTCGGAAGCGGGCTCTTCCTCGGCGTCTGGCTCTGGCGGCGGCGCGGCGGCGGCTTCGGCTGCGGCCTCGGCGGCGGCCTTCTCTGCCTCGGCGGCGGCCTTGACCTTCTCCTCCTCAGCCGTCTTCCGCGCCTCCTCGCGCTCCACCCGCTTCTTGCCCCACTCGCCCTTGGACGGGTTCTGCCGCGCCTCGCGCTTCATCAGCCCCGCCGCATCGAGGAAGCGGAGCACGCGGTCGGTCGGCTGGGCCCCATGCGACAGCCAGTGCTTGACCCGTTCCACCACGAGGTTGATCCGCTCGGCGGAATCGCGCGGCTTGAGCGGGTCATAGGTGCCGATCTTCTCGATATAGCGGCCGTCGCGCGGGCTTCTGGAGTCCGCCACGACGATGCGGTAATAGGGCCGCTTTTTGGCGCCGGCCCGTGCCAGCCTGATCTTCAGTGACATATCTCTTCCTTCTCTTTGAAAAATCTCATCGCTTCTTCGACCTTGGCAGGGCCGGCAGCCCGCGGGGTAGGCCGGGCAGGCCGCGCGGCATACCCCCGCCGAGGCCAGACAAGCCGCCGGGCAGCATCCCTGGGAAGCCCGGCGGAGGCGTCAGCTTAGCGCCCTCCGGCAGTTCGGTGGGCAGCTCGGGAGGCGGTTCGCCGCCGAACATCTGCCCAAAAATCCCGCGCTTCTTGCCCATGGCCTTCATCATGTCGGCCATCTGCCGGTGCATCTTCACCAGCTTGTTGATGTCTTGCACGCTGGCGCCGGAACCCGCCGCCACCCGCTTCTTGCGTGAGGCATTGAGCAGCTTGGGGGTCTTGCGCTCCACCTTCGTCATCGAGCCGATGATCGCCTGCTGACGCTTCAGGATGGTCTCGTCGAGATTAGCGGCGTCGAGCTGCTTCTTGATCTTGCCGAGTCCGGGCAGCATGCCGAGCACGCTTCCCATGCCGCCGAGCTTCTGCATCTGCTTGAGCTGCTCGGCGAGGTCTTCAAGGTCGAAGGCACCTTTACGCACTTTGCGGGCGATGGCCTCGGCCTTGTCGACCTCGAGCGTCTGGATCGCCTTCTCGACGAGGCCGACCACGTCGCCCATGCCGAGGATGCGGCCGGCAATCCGAGCCGGGTCGAAGTCCTCCAGCGCATCGAGCCGCTCGCCGGTGCCGATCAGCTTGATGGGCTTGCCCGTCACGGCGCGCATCGAAAGTGCCGCACCGCCGCGGCCGTCGCCATCGACGCGGGTGAGCACGATGCCGGTGAGCGATACCCGCGCATCGAAGCTACGCGCGAGATTGACGGCGTCCTGGCCGGTCAGCGCATCGGCCACCAGCAGGGTCTCGTGCGGGCGGGTGATCCTCTCGATCTCCGCCGTCTCGGCCATCAGCGCTTCGTCGATATGGGTGCGGCCGGCGGTGTCGAGCAAGAGCACGTCATAGCCGCCGAGCCTGGCTGCTTGCAGCGCGCGCTTGGCGATGCCCGCCGGCTCCTGGCCTTCGCGGATGGGGAGCGTGGCGACGCCCGTCTGCTCGCCCAGCACGCGGAGCTGCTCCTGCGCCGCCGGGCGCCGCGTGTCGAGCGACGCCATCAGAACTTTGCGCTTGTCGCGCGCCTCCAGCCGCTTGCCGATCTTGGCGGTGGTGGTGGTCTTGCCGGAGCCCTGCAGGCCCACCAGCATCATCACAACTGGTGGCGCTGCGTTGAGGTCGATGGGCTCGGCGTCGGAGCCCAGCATGCGCACGAGCTCGTCATGGACGATCTTGATGACCATCTGGCCCGGGGCGATGGCGCGCACCACCTCCTGGCCGACGGATTGCTCCTTCACCCTGTCGACGAAGTCGCGCACCACGTCGAGCGCGACGTCCGCCTCGAGCAGCGCACGGCGCACCTCGCGCATGGCTTCCGCCACGTCGGTCTCGCCCAGCACACCCCGGCGGGTGAGCTTGTCGAGGATGGCGCCGAGGCGTTCTGAGAGGGTGTCGAACATCGAACCGTCCTAGCAAAGCAATAACGCACCCGCGGGCGCATTGCGCTGGCGGGTGTTGACCCCCCTTGCCTCCCGGTCTACGAGTGCCTTGGGCAGGGCGGCGGCTCGTCAAAGTGAGCTGCCTTTGATTTCGGTCGCGATCCTTGCGCGAGGCCCTTCTCAAGTCAAGTCGCGATGCTCTCCGGTAGCCGCGCTTGCGAAGTAATTGCCGTGGAAATGGAAGGGGATCGCGTGCGGGGCCACGGCCCTGGCCTTCTCCGCAAGCGTCGTGGCATCGAGCACGAGCAGGAAAGAACGATCGTTCTCGATGTCGAGCGCCACCGACAGGAGCACGCCGTCATCCTCGGCTTCAGCGCCAGGGCGGGCAACGAAGACCGGCTCGCCCGGATAGCAGCCTCCCTCGTACCAGCTTGCGACGTCCCCGGCCTCGGCATCGATCTTGACGATCTGGTCGAGAAAGTCGCCCGGCAGCTGAATGCCCGTTCCCCAGACATAGCGATAGAACTTGCCGGCGCAGACCTCATAGTTGATGCGCGGCAGCTCGAGCGGCATTGGCGCAAGGCTCCGGCGCGTGATGGGAGCCTCGCCCAACGGAACCCGAAAGCGCGTCAGCACACCGGTGGCGGTGATGGGCAGGCCTTCGCGCAGCCGCGCCAGATAGAGCTGCTCGATGATGGTGGCGTCGGGATAGGCGATCATGTCGATGACGAGACCGTCCCCCTCCTCGTAGGCGTTGACGTGATGGAAGGCGAAGGCGGCGTCGGCGCAAGCGCTCCTCACGACGCGGCCACTGTCCTTGTCGACGACATGGAAACGAAGCCCGCGCCCCGGCTGCCAGCGATAATTCTGGATGAAGGGGCGGCCTGAGAATTTCAGCGCAAGCGCACTCACCACCATCGGAAACTCGACGAGCACGAGATAGCGCTCCGTCATGGCGAAGCTATGCATATAGGCGGGGAGGTCGACGGGTATTTCCGCCACCACGGCTTGCGCACCATCATCGGCCACTCTGAATAGGCGATAGAGGCTCTTCCTGCCGAACTCGACCATGTAGCTGTAATGCTGCGCGCGGGCGGCATCATAATGGGCATGCGCAGTGGACACCTGGCCGCGCAGCCTGCCTTCATAGCCGTACACGCCAAGGGTCGCGAGCGTCTCCGGGTCGAACCTCATTGGCAGCGTCGTCTCGGTGAACGCGACGGTCTCGCCGCCAAACCGAAGCACATTGACGTTGCAGTTGTCGGTGAGCTTGGGCGCGAAGATCGCGGCGACGCGGCCAAACAGGGTACGGCAGGGGTCGGTTGCGAACTCGCCAAAGCTGATCTTGCCCGTCCGCTCGGCCGCGCCGAACGCTTTGCTGCGCAGGAAGCGGTTGGCGTAGGTCACGCTTCCGCGCTCAAAGGCGAATCTGTGCAGCATCGCCAAGCCGTCGAACCAGTGATTATAGGTCCGATTGCCCACCTCGAATTTGGATGGGCCGGTGCGGAGCAGGGTGCCTGCGAGCCAGGACGGCAGCTCGCCTTGGACGGCAAGCGCCATCGGCGCATCGATCTCGCGGGTCAGCGAGCGGAAGCCTCTGCCGTAAGGGAACGAGCTCGGGTTCAACGTCGCATCCTCCGATGCAAGCCAGCGAGCTTAGGAGGTCTTCCTTAAGGCGGGTTCAAGCCGGACCGCCAAATCGAGCAGGGCCTCGTCGCTGCCAGCCCAGCCGATGAAGGAGAGGCCGGTCGGGCAGCCGGCAGCCTCGGCGCCCGGGATTGATATTTGCGGCAGGCCGGCATGGCCGGCGAGGCAGGTGCTGGCGAGGGTCAGCGCCCTGAACTCGGCGGAGGACGCGCCGTCGGGGATGTCGCGCTTGGGCGGCAGCGTCGGCGTCGTCGGCATGATGATCACAGTTCCGGGCTGGGCGATCCCGCGCATGCGATGGGCCACGTCGCCGCGCACGCTCGTTGCGACTTCGGCCTCGGCCGGGGTGACGGCGGCCGCCATCTCGAAGCGCTCCCAGATGCCCGGTCCGAGTTTCGGGTTATGCGACTTGATGAAGGGAAGCAGCGTCGATTGGATCTCGAAGCCCTGAATGATGCGGAAGGCGTTGCGCCAGTCGTCCATATCGTCTCCGGCGATGATTTTCCGCTCGGGCTGCGGCAGCGCGCGGCCGACCTTTGCCAGCAGCTGCCAGAGTGCGGCGTCTATGCTGGTCTCGGTTTGGGCGAACAGGTCCTCGGCAATGATGAGACGTTTGATCGGCGCCTCGACCTTGTCGCCCTTAAGCAGCACGCGACCGATCGCGTGGAACAACTCGGCGTCGCGGGCGAGGAAGCCGATGGTGTCGTAGCTCGGCGCCATGGGCGTGGCGCCGGCCATTTCGATGCGGCCATGTGTGGGACGGAGGCCATAAAGCCCGCAGAAGGAGGCGGGCACGCGGATCGAGCCGCCGGTGTCGCTGCCAAGTGCGAAGTCACACATTGTGGCCGCCACCGCCGCGGCCGAGCCGCAGGAGGAGCCGCCGGTGACGTGGTCGGGCGTGGTCACGTTGATGGGCGTGCCGTAATGGGCGTTGGTGCCGAGCACGCTGTAGAAGAATTCATCGCAGACGGTGATGCCGGTGAGGGTCGCGCCCGAATCGAGCAGGCGCTGGATGACCGGCGCGGTCTCGGTTGCGGGCTCGGCGTGGGCGTACCAATCGGGATTGCCGTTGGATACCTTGTGGCCGGCAATGGCGAGCAGGTCCTTCACCATGAAGCTCCGGCCCGCGAGCGGTCCTTCGCCTGCGCCCTGCACGGGCGACTTCACGGTGTGGGGCATGAGCGCGCCCACGGGGTCGTTGGTCGGAATCGAGATCATGGCGAGCTACACTGGCCTCCGTCACGCGAACCGCCATATAAGGGCGGAAAGGCGCCTAAAGAAATGACCATCGCTACGACCATAGCCTTTCGCAAGATGAATGGCCTCGGCAATGACTTCGTCGTGCTCGATGCGCGCGCGGCATCCTTGCCGCTCGGGCCGGCAGAGGCGAGCGCCATCGCCGATCGCGCCAAGGGCGTGGGCTGCGACCAGGTGATCGTGCTCGAGCCCTCGCGCCGGGCCGACGTGTTCATGCGTATCTGGAATGCCGATGGCGGCGAGGTGGGAGCCTGCGGCAACGCCGCGCGCTGCGTGGCGGCGCTCATTGCTGCTGAGCTTGCGCGCTTCGACGTCACCATCGAGACGGCGAGCTCGACCTTAAGCGCGCTGGTCAATGGCGACGGCAGCGTGACCATCGACATGGGTACGCCGCGCTTTAACTGGCAGGAGATTCCGCTCGCCGAGCCGTTCCACGACACGCGGCGGATCGAGCTGCAGGTGGGGCCGATCGATGCGCCGCTTCTGCACACGCCCTCGGTGGTCAATGTCGGCAACCCGCATTGCATCTTCTTCGTCGAGGACGCCGATGCCCACGATCTGGCCCGCTTCGGGCCGATGCTGGAGCATCACCCGCTCTTCCCCGAGCGCGCCAACATCTCGCTGGCCGAGGTGACCGCTCCCGATGCGCTCAAGCTTCGTACCTGGGAGCGCGGCGCCGGGCTCACCCGCGCTTGCGGCACGGCAGCCTGTGCCGCGGCGGTGGCGGCGGCGCGGCGCGGATTGACGGGGCGCAAGGTGAGGGTGAGCTTGCCCGGCGGCGATCTTCTGATCGAATGGCGCCAGGATGACGACCATATCCTGATGACCGGCCCTTTCGCGCACGACTATGAGGGCACGTTGCCTCTATCGCTGTTCGAGGCACAAACTTCTCCCTCTCCCTGAAAGGGAGCGAGCAGCCTTCGACATCTGCAAAAAAGCAGTTATTGCACAAGGTCTTAATCCAAAACACGCTAGCCACGGTTGCTGCAGGCAGCATTTGGGTAGCACAAAAGGGCACTGTCACGTTAATCGGAAATT
>PLBV01000117.1 GCA_003135455.1 Hyphomicrobiales bacterium
CAGTTGTAGAAGTGGCCGCGGAACTTGGCCATACGAGCCATGGTCGCGAGCGTCGCCTCCAGCCGCTCCACGGCCTCGAGGGTCCCGATCCATCCAAAGTCCCGCGCGCACGCTGCCGACAACAGGTAGAGACCGATGTTGGTCGGCGATGTGCGATGGGCCGCCACCGACTCCGGAGCTTCCTGGAAGTTGTCCGGCGGCAGCATGTTGTCGGCCGGTGTGACGAAGGCCTCGAAGAAGCGCCACGTCCTCCGGGCGACCAGGCGCAAACGGCGCGCGTCGGCTTCGTCCAGCGGGCGCCGGCCCGCGACCCGGGGAGACAGGCTTGCCCAAAGCGCGACGGCCGGCGAGACAAACCATGCGCCTGCGAACGCCGCGGCCAAGGGCCAGGTCCATCGCCCCCAGATCCACGCCACCGCTAGCGCCGCGGCGCCGATGACCAACGCCGCCGACATCCGGCGGTAGAAATGCATCATCCCCGGACGGCGACCGAACGCCGCGTGGGCCGCCGGAACCCATTCGAGCAGGTGGCGACGCGTCACCGAGAGCCGGACCAGGGTGCGAAGGATGGCGTCGCCCATCAGCCAGGCCTGGTGCGCCAGGAACACGATCATCAGGCCCGACTGGATGAGTGCAAGACGCAGCTCTGCGCCCAGGGCGCAGACGTGACTGCGGAGCGTCACGCCGGGGCGGCGCGGCGCGATCTCCGCCATCACGGGAATGAGAGGCGGCAGAACGATCGTCGACAGGATGAAGCCGGTCCAGACGGCCGCATCCTCGAGAGGCATGGCCCATCCTGCGATCAGGGCCAGAACGACCGACGGCGCCGACAGCGTCCGCCGAAGGTTGTCGAGCATCTTCCAGCGGCCGATCGCGGGAACGCCCCACCGCGGCCGACGAGCGGCCCCTCTGGGCCCGTGTCCGAGGATCCATGGAAGCAGTTGCCAGTCGCCCCGCGCCCAGCGATGGTGGCGAAGCGCGGCGACGTCGTAGCGGGACGGGAAGTCCTCAACGACCTCCACGTCGGAAGCCAGACCGGCGCGCGCGAAAATCCCCTCGAACAGGTCGTGGCTGAGGAGGGTGGACTCGGGCGCGCGTCCGTCCAACGCGGCTTCGAAGGCGTCCACGTCGTAGATGCCCTTGCCCGTGTAGGAGCCTTCACCGAAAAGGTCCTGGTACACGTCCGAGACCGCGGCGGCATAGGGGTCGATGCCGGTGGCGCTGGAGAAGACGCGCAGGAAAAACGAACCTTCGCGCCCCACCGGCATCGCCGGCGTGACCCGCGGCTGCAGGATGCCGTAGCCTTCCACGACTCGACCCAGACCGGTGTCCAAGCGCGGTCGGTTGAGAGGATGGGCCATCTTGCCGATGAGTCGCCCGACCGTCTCGCGCGGCAGCCGCGTGTCCACGTCCAGGGTGATCACGTAACGGATGTCGGCGGGCAGGGCAGGCGACGCCAGGAACGTGGTGTTCTCCGCGCCGCGCAGCAATCGATTGAGTTCGCACAACTTTCCGCGCTTGCGCTCCCATCCGATCCACCGGCCTTCGCCCTCGTTCCAGACGCGTCGACGGTGCAGCAGCAGAAAGCGGTCGCCGCCCGGCGCAGGTCCGTAGTGCTGGTTCAGCCTGGCGATGCCTTCCTTCGCGGTGGCGAGCAGCTCTTCGTCCCCATCCACGCGCTCGCTCGGGCCGTCGCGCCAATCGGACAGCAACGCGAAGTGAAGGTCGCCCTCAGGGCTCGCCAGATAGTGGATTTCGAGTCGTCCGATCTGCTCCTCGATGTCCTCGGGCGAGGTCAGGAACGTTGGGACGGCGACCAGCGTGCGCAGGTCCGCGGGGACGCCGCCGCGCAGCTCCAGCGCCGGCAGCAAGGTGGCGCGGAAACATCGGGTGACGATGTGGTCGACGAGCGCGACGGCCACGCCGATCGCCGGGACCAACCCCAAAATCCCAAGCAGCAGCAACCATCTCCACTCCACACCTCTCAACGCGACGACAGACAGCGGGACGGCCAGCAGGCCGGCTGCGACGACCGCGCTGGCGCTGACATAGCCGCCAATTCCGAGCGCACGATAGAAGCGGCCGGCCCAAGCTCGCGCCGACGGCTTGAAGCCCATCTCCGCTTCGAAGCCAGGCCGCCCGCGCGCGATCAGATAGTAACCCGGATCCGTTAGGCGGCTGTCAGGCTCTTCGACATCGACCGAATTCGCCCGTGCGGCCGCAGCCACAGCGGCACCGGCCACCTCCAGCTCGGTGAGTTCGGACCTGCGGGCGAGCTGTTCGACGGCGCTGCGATAGAGATTGCGCGTCGGGAAGTCCATCTCCTGGAAGCGGCTTCCCGCCTTGAACACCTCATCGACCAGGCTGATGCGCTCGAACAACTCCGTCCAATCGACGTCGGAGATGAGGCGCATGCTGGTGATGATGTTGCGCACCGTGATGCTGCCGGCGACCTGCCTCTGGTGCTCGTCGCGGACAACGGCGTCGACGGTCGTTCCCTGCCTGGCCAGCTGATCGTCGAGCCACTCCAACGCCGGGGCGATACTGGGATCCTGATCGCGCAGCCGATGGACCAGCTGCACGAGGAAGGCATCGGGGAAGCTCGTCTGAGAACGCGGCGGAAGCACGGCCTCGGGCGGCTCGGGCGCGCGGCCCCCGGCGCCCAGCAACCGATCGGCCAGCTCACCGGCCGCGCGACGCCCCGCGTAGCTGTCCGTGACCCGCTTGGCGATCCGCCTGAGGTTCTCGACCAGGACGATCCGCAGCGTGGTGGCGACGGCCCACAGCTCGCCGATGGTGAGCGGCTGGACCTCCTGATAGGCGCGCAGGTAATGGCGCAGGACCTCCGGGTCGAACAGGCTGTCCGTGTGGGCGACGAACGCCCAGGCCACGCTAAACACGCGCGGGTAGCCCGCGAACGGCCCGCCGGCGAGCTTGGGCAGCTCGCGATAGTAGCCGGGCGGCAGATCGGCTCGGACCTCGCGGATCTGCTTCTCGACCACATGGAAGTTGTCGATCAGCCACTCGGCCGCGGGGGTGATGGCCGCGCCTGCGCCGATGGCCTCGGCGACATCGTGATAGGCCGCGAGCAGCACAGTCTCATTGTCGGCGAGCCTCTTGGCCAGCGAGGCGCCCTTCACCTCGACGGGCGTCACCGTCTGCGCAGCGGCGAGGCTGCGTGCGTGTTCTTCCAGACGCTCGACGCTGAAGAGCTCAGCCCGGATGGGGGCGCCGTCGTCCCATAGCGGGCTCCGCAAAGCGCCCCCGAGCAGGCGGCTGAGTGGCCGAGTCACTTCGGCATTCTGGCGAGATCTGCGCCAGCGCGCGAAAGCATCCGTCTCGAGAAGCATGGTCTTGCGGCCCCTTCAGCGGGCCTGGACGTCGCTCATGTCACTGCGCAGCCGCCCAGGGCCCCGCAGAGTCGCGACCAGGCGAGTTCGATCCGCTGACCTCTCTGGCCGGCTCGTTCGGATCGGCGCCTTCGACAATCACTTCCGTGCACTCGCCATAGCAACGGATGGCGTCGGCCAGGCAGTTCGCCTCGCGGACCGCCAGGTCCCTCGACCAGAAGGGCGTCATCATGCGCTCACCCATCCGGATGGCCCAGCCGTGCTGCTCTTTGACAACGTTGAAAGTGATCATGATGCGTCCCCGCGAACTGGCCTGCAAGGAAAGGCGGACATCGCTCGGCGTCGAACAAGCGGAAGCGGAGATCATAGTTTATATAGCATTGTGCGCGGTTTTGCCGGCAGCGCTTCAACTGCCGATCGTGACGCGGTCCTTGACAGCCTTGACCCCCGGGGCGCCCCAAACTGCGGATTCCAACGCGTCGCGCTCGGACCATGCACGCACCCTGCCCTCGAGCGTGACCTCGCCGTCCTTGACCGAGACGCGAATGGTTTTTGCCTCAAGCTCGGCGCAGCGCTTCAGCGCATCCTCGATGCGTTTCTGGAGGTCCGGAACCTGGACGCGCGATTTGATATGGATGAGGTTGGTGCAGCCCATCACCCCGCTCAACTTGCGGACATCATCCATGGCGGCGGACCGCTGGAAATTCCAGGCGACCTCGCCGGAAAGGGTCAACCAGCCCTTTTCGACCTTGACCTGAATGGCATCCTTGGGCACCGACACGTCCCAACTCAACATGTTGAGCGCACGCTTGGCGATCTCGTCATCGGCATCGCCGTAAGTCAGACGAACCTCGATCTCCTGCGCGATCGCCTTGACGCCGCGGAAGCGTTTGACGATCCCTTCCGCCGTAAGCTTCTCTGCATAGCTGCCAACATGGCCGGTCAAGGTAACAACACCATTTTCCACCGCCAAACCGATATCGGCGGCATCGATGCTGGGTTCCCACTCGAGCTCATCCAGGATGTTTTGGCGCAGTTGTAAGTCGCTCATTACAGCCTCCGTCTCGTGTAGCTGATGCGCTTCTATGCATTTCCAATTTGCACAATGCGGCTGTCGCTCGCGGCAGCGCTTTGACATGGGTCAAAGGACTCCCCGTTGCCTCCCGATCTATGTGCTGGCGGCCATGCCACACCGGACGCCGCCGGGGAGGTCGCCGACACGCCCCTACCTCTGCCGGGCATCAAATCGGCCCGCACTCCACTAACGCTGTGGCCCGATGGCAGTCTGGCCAGCTCGATCGCTCAGGCGTGATGGGCTGAGACGGCCTTCGTCACCTCGCCCGCGATATCTTGAGGCAGAGCGTGAGAGATATCGCCGAGGCGGATCATGCCGACCATGCGCTTAGCCTCGTCCAACACAGGAAGCCTGCGGATCTGCTTGCCTTCCATGATGCGGACGGCGTCTTCGACCTCTTCCGTGTCACGGCAATAGACGACACCGCCCGTCATCACATCTTTGGCCGTGACCTTTGATGNNCATCGAGATCTTTCATCTTCTTTACTATTGAATTGACCGCTGCGTCGGGGGAAACACACTCCACGCCCTTATGCATCATGTCTTTCACTTTCATCGTGATCCTCCTGTGAAGGCCTTTGGCTTGCTGCGCTGACCCTTTGACCCGGTCCTTATCCATTGCCTCCGCCTTTCATGGTGAGAGGCAGCACAACCAAAAAAATGGACGAAAGTTCCACTTCGATCCGTCGAGAAATGGTGCGGAGCAGGCCCCAGTGCTCGGACCGGCTTCCGGGGCAGCGTCGCGCTGCCGGTGGAAGGAGGCAAAGACATGGCACCCAGGGTTCGGCTCACTGTTTGGAGCGATTATGTCTGCCCCTTCTGCTATCTCGAGGAACCCATCCTCGCGCGGATCCACGACGAGTACCGCGATGACATCGATGTGAATTGGCAAGCCTTCGCACTAAGACGCCGATCAGATGAGCGTCTTCTAGGTTTCCTATTTCTCGGACGTATTGTGCATTTGGGCATCTGCCGCGCAGGCTCGTATCGATGCGGTCAAAGAGAAATTCGGCGACACGGTTCGATTGGACTATCGGTTCTGCTCTGTCTTTGGCGATGCGGCCCGCAAGATCACTTCGACTTGGCGAGACAAGGTGAATATGCTGGGTTCAATTCGCATTTGCGAAAAGTGGCGCGACA
>PLBV01000034.1:0-5001 GCA_003135455.1 Hyphomicrobiales bacterium
GGTCTGATAGGCCCTCCCCTTCGCGGCGGCGAGCAGCGGTGTGGTGAGCGGGCTATAGACGATATCGGCCACCACCGCATCGGGCGGCAGCGCGGCCAGGGAAAGATCGAGCGGCGGCTTGCCGGTCATGCCGAGGCTCGTCGCATTGACCAGNNAGGCCGCAACCAGCCAGCGCAGCCTCTCTCTTCTCCCAGGCCACCACCTCGATGCTGGGGCCGAAGGCCTCGCCGAGGGACTCTGCCCGGTCGCGGCTGCGGTTCATCAGCAAGATCTTGGCCGCGCCCCCTCCGATCAGGCCATACAGGATGGCGCGCGCGGCCCCCCCTGCGCCCAGCACCGCAACCGACCTCCTCTCCTCATTCCATTGCGGCGCCTCTTGCTGAAGATGCGTCATGAAGCCGTAGGCATCGCTGTTGCTCGCATGCAGCTCGGCATTCTCGTCGAACCACAGCGTATTGGCGGCCCCGATGGCGCGCGCCGCTGCATCGGCGGCATCTGCCAGGCGCAGTGCCGCTTCCTTGTGGGGCAGCGTCACACTGGCGCCGACGAACCCGCGCTCGAAGAGCGAGCCTAAGAACGCCTGGAGCTCTTCGGGCGAGACGGCCATTTTCTCATAGGNNGTATTGGGCGAGCCAATAACGATGGATGAGGGGTGAGCGCGAATGCTCGACCGGCCAGCCGATGACGCAAGCGCGTTTCACTAGCCGTCGATCGCGCCGTGATGCCGGAGCGCATCGAGCAGCGGCAGGAGCGGCAGGCCGAGGATGGAGAAATAGTCGCCGTCGATCTTCTCGAACAGCTCGATGCCGATGCTTTCGATCTGATAGGCGCCGACCGAGCTCAACACGTCCTCTCCGGCAGCGGCAAGATAGCGGCCGATGAACTCCGGGTTCAGCTTGCGCATGATGAGCGTCGCGATCGTCGTCTCGGCCCAGATAGTCTCGCCATTCTTGGCGAGCGCCACCGAGGTGTGCAAGGCATGGCTCTTGCCGCTCAAATCCAGCAGCTGGTCGCGGGCGGCTTCCATGCTGTCCGGCTTGGCGAAGATGCGGGCGCCCAGCGCCAGCACCTGGTCGGAGCCGATGACGAAAGCACCGGGCGCCAGATCGCTCACCGCTTCGGCTTTGGCGCGGGCGAGTAACTCGGCGATGTCGTGGGCATGAAGCGAGGCCTCGCCGCTCACTGCCTGCCGCATGGTGCCCTCATCCAGGCCCGGCGGCTCGACGATGAAAGCAAGCCCAGCCGCCTCGAGCAGCCGGGTCCGGGCCTGGCTCGACGAGGCAAGGATCAAGGGCGGCCGGCCGGCTTGCAGGAACCCGCTCATGCTTCGAGCCCCGGGGCCGCGCGGTCGTGATAGAGCCGCAGGATAGCCGCGGCGGTCTCCTCGATGGAGCGGCGCGTCACATCGATCACCGGCCAGCCTCGCCTGGAGCAGAGCTGGCGGGTTTGGGCGATTTCCGCCGCAATGGCCTCGCGGTCCACATAAGTGTCCACGTGGCCATGCGAATGCTCCAGCACGCGGTTCTGGCGCACCTGCGAGATGCGCTCAGCGCTTGCCACCAGCCCGACGACAAGAGCCCGCGTCGGCGCTTCGAGCTGCAGAGGCACCGCCAGCCCCGGGATGAGCGGCACATTGGTGGTCTTGAAGCCGCGATTGGCGAGATAGATGCTGGTCGGCGTCTTCGACGTCCGGCTGATGCCGACGAGGACAATGTCGGCATCGTCGAGGCTTGCCGGCAAATGGCCGTCGTCATGCAGCATGGTGAAGTTGAGCGCCTCGATGCGTCGGAAATAATCGGCATCGAGCACGTGCTGGCCGGCGACCGTAGGGATCGACGGCGTGCCGAGATAGGATTCGAAGACTTGCAGAATCGTCTGCAAAGCTGCCACGCAAGGCAGGTTCAACCGCTTGCAGGACTGCTCCAGTCCATCGGCAAGCTCGCGGTTGATGATGGTGTAGAGCACGATACCAGGCGAGGCCTCCACATCCTTCAGCACGCGCTCGAGCTCGCGCTTGGTGCGCACCAGCGCATGCAGATGCTCGATGGCGCGCACCTGCCCATATTGAACGCGCGCAGCCTTGGCGATCGTGGCCAGCGTCTCGCCGGTCGCGTCGGAGATCATATGCAGGTGGAAAGACCGCGGAACATCCATGGGCAATCCATTGGATAACCGCGATGCGGCTGTGGAGCAACTAAGGTGTGAGATCCCGCCCGTCCGCCCTCTCCCAGGTTGCTCGCGCTTTTGTTCACAGATTCGCTTCTGGTGATAAAACGACCCTCTGCGCGGGCTCGCTCACAATACCCCTCGTCGTCCCCCGGGCGATCCCGGACCTTGACGACCGCTTATGTGGCAAAACTCAACAGGCGTCATACGACGCGCCAAAGCTTACGCCACCGATGTTTGCAGCCGAGTTCCCTCGCGCTTCTCCCCAGCCCACATGCTCCACGCACCCTCGTAACCCGATGGGCTCTTGCACTTCTGTCGACAAGCTGGTGAAAGACGAGAATGTCCGTTATCCACTGGCCAATAACTACAAAAGAAACCTAATAAGACTCTCTCTTTTAGTATTTTAAGAGAAGCGATGTTGCGGGTCCCCACCTCTGGAAAACGCCTGCTCAGTGCCTTGAGCGGACAGAGCGTCAGCCCTCCTCCCATCTGGTTGATGCGCCAGGCTGGCCGCTACCTGCCGGAATATCGGGAGGTGCGAGGCAAGGTCGCCTCGTTCCTCGATCTCTGCCTTAACCCTGAGCTCGCAGCCGACGTAACGCTGCAACCCTTGCGACGGTTTGATCTCGACGCGGCTATCGTGTTCTCGGACATTCTCATCGTCCCCTATGCGCTCGGGCAGAAGGTCGAATTCATCGAGGGTGAGGGCCCCCGCCTTGAGCCGGTGAGAGACGCAAGGAGCTTCGCCTTGCTTGATCGTGCAAGGGCGCCTGATCTCTTGGCGCCGGTCTATGCGACGCTCGAGCGGGTGCGAGCGGCGTTGCCGCCCGCCATCCCGGTGATCGGGTTCTGCGGCGCTCCATGGACGGTTGCGACCTATATGATCGAAGGCGGCGGGAGCAAGGACCAGGC
The DNA here is from genome assembly GCA_003135455.1 of Hyphomicrobiales bacterium. Classification (GTDB taxonomy): domain Bacteria; phylum Pseudomonadota; class Alphaproteobacteria; order Rhizobiales; family Methyloligellaceae; genus Methyloceanibacter. The sequence goes on from PLBV01000034.1 coordinate 3,082, forward strand.
GGAGGCGAGGCTCCTTGCCTATCGGGATCCCGAGCTGTTTCAGCGCCTGATCGATCTCCTGGTCGAGGTCTCGATCGACTATCTTCTCGGCCAGGTGAGTGCTGGCGCTAGCGTCTTGCAAATTTTCGATAGCTGGGCGGGGAGCCTGCCCGACGACGGATTTGCGCGCTGGTGCGTCGAGCCCACCCGCACCATGGTCAGGAGACTGAAGGCAGAAGTCCCGGGCGTGCCGGTGATCGGCTTTCCGCGCGGCGCCGGCGTCCTCACCGAGGCCTATGTGACAGAGACCGGCGTTGACGCCATAGGCTGCGACACGAGCCTGCCGCTCTCCTGGATCAGCGACCGCCTACAGCCCCATATCCCGGTGCAAGGCAATCTCGACCCCGTCTTGCTGCTCGCCGGAGGCCCGTCGCTCGATCGCCGCGTCGAGGAAACTTTGAGCGCGCTGGGGGGCGGGCCCTTCATCTTCAATCTCGGCCATGGCATCTTACCGCAGACGCCGCCCGAGCACGTGGCGCGGCTGATAAGCCTCGTGAAACGCGGCTAGAGCGCTCAAAACCCCACCGCAGGCAATTTCCATGCTGCTCGCCTACGTCAAGGCCTTCCACGTCATCGCCATAATCGCCTGGATGGCCGGCCTCCTGTACCTGCCGCGGCTCTTCGTCTATCACGCGGAAAGCCCCAAGGGCTGCGCTCAAGGCGAGACCTTCAAACTCATGGAGCGGCGGCTTCTCTTCGCCATCACCACTCCGGCGATGCTGGCGAGCTGGGTGCTTGGGCTGATCTTGGCCTTCGGGGGCGCCATCGACTGGGCGGGCGACGGCTGGTTCCACTTAAAACTTGTCCTCGTCCTTCTGCTCACGGCCTATCATGGGCTCCTGGTGCGGTGGATGAAGGACTTCGCCTTGGATCGGAATGAGCATTCGGCGCGTTTCTACCGGATCGCCAACGAGGTGCCGACGCTTTTGATGATCGGCATCGTGATTTTGGCGATCGTCCGCCCGTTCTGATCTAGGCGCGGTAATTCTTTTCCGCCCGGCTTCGGGGTCTGCTATAAGATGAGTCGCATCCGATCCGGGGCGCTGTCGCGACCCGGCCTTTCCCGAGATCGGGTTACCCGAAGCGGAGCAGGCGCGCCGCCTGCCTCACCGCCGAGGCTACATCCTTCCCATTTCCCTTAAGGCCCGGCCGCTATCCGCGCGGGACTTGAATTTCAAGGGTTTATCCTTCCCCGTTTGGAGTAGCAGCTATGCAGGAACTGAAGCTGCAGGATCTCAAAACAATGAAGCTGCAGGACCTCAAGACGAAGTCTCCGACGGAGCTCCTAAGCTTCGCCGAAGAAGTCGAGGTCGAGAATGCGAGCGCCCTGCGCAAGCAGGAGCTCATGTTCGCGATCCTCAAGCAATTGGCGGCCCGTGACGTCGATATCACCGGCATTGGCGTGGTCGAGGTGCTGCTGGACGGCTTCGGCTTCCTGCGCTCTCCCGACGCCAACTATCTGGCTGGTCCCGACGACATCTATGTCAGCCCCAGCCAGATAAGACGGTTTGGCCTGCGCACCGGCGATACGGTCGAAGGGCAGATCAGGGGCCCTAAGGAGGGCGAGCGCTATTTCGCCCTGCTGAAAGTCAACACCATCAATTTCGACGATCCCGAAAAGCAGCGCCACAAGATCCATTTCGACAATCTGACGCCGCTCTATCCCGACGAGTGGATGCAGATGGAAGCCGAGAGGCCGAACAGCAAGGACCTCACGGGGCGCGTCATCGACATCGTGGCCCCGCTCGGCAAAGGCCAGCGTGGGCTGATCGTGGCGCAGCCGCGCACCGGCAAGACCATGATCCTGCAGAACATCGCCCACTCTGTCACCGCCAACCATCCGGAGTGCTACCTGATCGTGCTGCTCATCGACGAGCGCCC
>PLBV01000034.1:5097-12481 GCA_003135455.1 Hyphomicrobiales bacterium
AAGGTGCTCACCGGTGGCGTCGATGCCAACGCATTGCAGCGCCCGAAGCGCTTCTTCGGCGCCGCCCGCAACATCGAGGAGGGCGGCTCGCTCACCATCATCGCCACCGCCTTGATCGAGACCGGCAGCCGCATGGACGAGGTGATCTTCGAGGAGTTCAAAGGCACTGGTAACTCCGAGATCGTGCTCGACCGCAAGGTCGCCGACAAGCGCACCTTCCCGGCCATCGACATCGCCAGATCCGGCACGCGCAAAGAAGAGCTGCTGGTGCCGCCGGACCAGCTCAAGAAAATGTATGTGCTCCGCCGCATCCTGAACCCCATGGGGAGCCAGGACGCCATCGAGTTCCTGCTGGACAAGCTGAAGCAGACCAAGGGCAATTCCGAGTTCTTCGACTCGATGAACACCTAGGCTGCGCTTCCCCTATGTAGGCTCCGCCAAGCGAGCCGCTCTTGGCCGCGGACCGCCCTTTCCTAGAGCCGGGAACCTCCTGGGCGCTCGCGCCATCTAATGGCCCAGACGCAATCGATACGGCGGGAACGCTGCCGGTGAGCGTCGTCGCCAGAAGAAGGAACAGTTATGCATAAGATCGTCATCAGAATAGCGGCCATGGGCATTGCCCTTGGCATTGCCGGCGCGGCCGCCGAGACCGCCAAGCCCACCGATCCAGAGATTGCGCATATTGCCTACACCGCCGGACAGCTCGACATCGAGGCGGCAAAGCAGGCCCTCGACAAGTCGAAGAACAACGACGTTCGCGCCTTCGCACAACAGATGGTCGGCGACCACACTTCCGTGAACGATCAGGCGCTGGCGCTCGTCAAGAAGCTCAACGTGACGCCGGAGGACAACGCCACCAGTCAGAGCCTGACGCAAGCGGCGGACGCGAATCGCAAGAAATTCGCGGGCCTCAGCGGCGTCGAGTTCGACAAGGCCTATGTCGACAACGAAGTCGCCTATCACAAGGCGGTCAACGCGGCCTTGAGCGACACGCTCATTCCGGACGCGCAAAACCCGGAGCTGAAATCTCTATTGCAGAATGGCCTGAAGCTGTTCGTATCGCATCAGAGCCACGCCGAGCACTTGGCCGAACAGCTTCATTGACCCCAACCCGCACCATGACAAACATCGCGCTGGACTATGAGCATCTGAGCGACGTCGAGCTCGCGGCGCTCGTGGTCCGGCGCGACCCTGCTGCCGTGCGCCTCATCACCCGGCGCAACAATCAGCGCCTCTATCGCGTCGCCTGGAGCATCCTGAAAGATCGCGCCGAGGCGGAAGGCGTTTGCGGCCATCGATCGCTTTGCCGGCGCGGCATTGCTGTCCACCTGGTTGACGCGGATCGTCGTCAACGAAGCCTTAGGCAGGCAACGCGCCGCGCAGAGGCGATTGCGTCTCCTGCATCGGCAAGCGGTGACCATCCTCGCTGAGCATCGGGAGACCCTCATGGCAGGTTCGGACATGGCGCGCTCACCGGAGGCCGATGTCATGCGCCGGCAAGTGGCCAAGCTCCTTGAGCGCGCCATTGCCAAGCTGCCGGACACCTTCAGACCGGTTTTCGTGATGCGCGAGGTCGAAGGCTTGAGCGTGGAGGAAACCGCCGAAGCCCTGCAGATCCCAAAGGAGACGGTGAAGACGAGATTGTTCCGCGCGCGGCGGCGGCTCCAGCAGGAGCTCGACCCAACGCTGCGCGAGGCGCTGCACGGCGCATTTCCGTTCGCGGGAGCGGATTGTGACGGCCTCACCGAGCGCGTGCTCGCCAGATTTCTCGCCGACCCGGATCGCTGAGTGCATTGCTCGGATGGCTGCAAGCGGCGTGCGGCTGAAGTATAGTCTTGCGCAGCGTTCACCCCACAGCAGTACCGGAAGGAGTGCACCCATGGCTGACGCAAAGACCGACCAAGACGGCATCGGCGCGACCCGGTCGCTGCTGACGCATCTGCTCGACCTGCTGGCGGACAAAGGCGTCCTCTCCAACCAAGACCTGCTCGCGCTCGCCGAGACGGCGCACGCGGATGTGAGCTCCGGCAAGAAAGGCGCCGTGCGGCTAAAGAAGCTCCGCGACAAGGTAAAAGCCCGGGGCTGAGCGACCATCCGTCCGCAGCATCACTTTCCTTGGGCGCCGGAATCCTTCGGGCTGGCCGCATACGGCGCGTGCGGAATGCAGGTTCCGCTGGTTTCAATCCCGTCGCGGTTCCTCATGAACTTGTCACTCTTGGGGTATCCAGCTTCCTTGAGATTGGCCTCTGCCCAGGCATGCCAGGTATTGTAAACGCGCGCATACTCGTTGCGCATAGTCTCTTCGACCTTGAGACAATCATCCAGGCTGTCGAAAAACAAACCCGTCTCAATTGGCGTCGCCCCGAAAACGAGCACGAGCAGCATCCACTTCATTTGTCGCGCCTCCTCATGAGCTAGACGCTGGCTTGTTTCGCTACTGAGACGCCCTGTCCGTCGTCACCTGCCGCGCTCGCCCTCACCGCCTCCACCAGCGCAGCAGCCTCCGTCACCGGCAGCGAGCATTGCGGGCCGATGCACACATAGGCGGTGGGCTTGTTGTCGATCGCGGTCTTGCCGTGGGCGGGTGAGCCCGGCGGCAGCGCGCGCGCATCGGCCTCAGCGACCTCCTGCACCACGGCGCCCGGCAGCGACATTTGCGCCAGCGCCCGCCTGAGCTCGCGTGCGTCGCCACCCTCCGGCACGATCAGGACGATCTGCGTGGGCGCGATCACCTCCAGCGCCGCCGACAGCAGCCCCGCATGGCCGAACACATTCTCGGCGACGGCGCCGGCAAACGCCTTCAGCATCGCCTCGGCGCGGTCGCGATACCGCTCCTCGCCGGTCCACAAATAAAGCGCCATCAAATTCGCCACCATCACGCCATTGGCATTCGGCGTGGCGTCGTCTTGGCTGGAGAAGGGACGCAGGATGAGATCGCTGGTGTCGTCGGCGGCAAAGTAATAGCCACCCAGATCTTCCGCCCAGTAATGGCGGTCGAGCACATCGGTCCACGCTTGCGCCTGCGCGATATACTCATCCTTGCCGGAGAAATTGGCGAGGGCGAGGCACCCGCCGATCATGTTGGCATAGTCCGGCGCCGACGCCGGCGCCTTGGCAACGCCCGCGCGAAACGCATGCAGCAGGCGTCCTCCCGAAGTCATCCGGGTACTGACGAAGTTGAACGCAGCGATGGCGGCGGCTAGCCAGTCGCTCCGATCGAACGCATCCGCCGCGTTGGCAAGTGCGGCGATCATCAACCCGTTCCAATCGGCGAGCACCTTGTCGTCGAAGCCCGGGCGGATGTGGGTGTCGCGCCGCACTAGAAGCTTCGCCCGCATCGAGGCCAAGCGGCGCTCGGTCGCCTCGTCGTGCAGCTCTAAGGCATTGATCCGATTGAGAATAGTGTGGCCTTCCCAATTCCCGTCCGGCGTCACGTCGTAGACGCGCGCGAAGACACGAGCATCGGCGGCGCCCAAGACCTCCTCGATCTCGGCCTTGGTCCACACATAGAACTTCCCCTCCACGCCCTCGCTGTCGGCGTCGAGCGACGCGGCGAACGCGCCTTCGCTGCGCATCTCGCGCAACAGCCATCCGACCGTCTCCTCGACGCGCATGGCGTAGAGCGGCGACCTCGTCTCCCGCCAGGCTTCGGTCATCAGCTCGATGAGGAGGGCGTTGTCGTAGAGCATCTTCTCNNTCGTAGATGCCGCCTTGCGCGATATGGGTGAGCGTCACCTCCACCGCTTCGAGCGGATCGGCGAGGCCATAGCGGAGACCGGCGCGCCACAGGAAGCCGAAGAACTGGGTCTGCGGGAATTTGGGCGCGCCCCTGATGCCGCCATTGACCGGATCGACCGCTTGCAGCATTCGGGTGCTGAGATCGGCAAGTGCGGCATCGCTCGGTGGCTCGGCGGCGGAGCGCGATGGTGCGGGCTGAAGCTTCGTCCGCAACGCATCGGCGTTCTGCCGGACCTTGTCGGGCTCTTGCGTGTAGATGCGCGCCACCTGCCGCAAGACCTGCACGAAGGCCGGGCGCCCGAAGCGCGCGTCTTTGGGGAAATAGGTGCCACCCCAGAAGGGCTCTGCGTCGGAGGTGAGGAACATGGTGAGCGGCCAGCCGCCCTGCTCGCCGAGCGCATGCAGCGCGCCCATATAGATCGCGTCCACGTCGGGGCGCTCCTCGCGGTCCACCTTGATGTTGACGAACAGCTCGTTCATCACCGAAGCGGTGGCGTCGTCCTCGAAGCTCTCATGCGCCATGACGTGGCACCAATGGCAGGCGGCATAGCCGACCGAGAGCAGTATGGGTTTCCCTGAGCGTTTCGCCTCGGCCAGCGCTTCATCCCCCCAGGCCCACCAATGCACGGGATTGTCCCGGTGCTGCACGAGATAGGGGCTCGTCTCGCGTGACAAACGGTTGCCGGCGAACTTGCCCTCCGCGCCGTCGCTCTTCGTCGTCCCTTCCGACATTGGCCTTCCGGTGGTGTCCTGCGGCATCTTAAGGTAACGCGCTCCCTATTGAGATCGCCCAATCGATGCGAATTCAACGGCTCGAACGATCGACACGGCACCGCCTTTCCCGCTTCCCCCTTGTGGGAGAGCACGCTCGCTCCTTGGCGAGCGGAGGGGTGTTGTCCGCCACGCTTGCCCCAATCGCAGAGGGCTGGCGGTGAGCGCGTCGGCAGACACCATCTGCGCGCTGTCGAGCGGCGCCGGGCGAGCGGGCATCGCGGTCATCCGCATCTCAGGCGCGGCGGCACGCGAGGTGCTGCGCCAACTTTGCGGCACTTTACCACAGCCGCGGCGGGCGAGCTTGCGCAAGCTCAGCCGCTCGGGCTTGGCGCTGGATCGCGGGCTGGTGCTGTGGCTGCCGGGGCCGGCAAGCTTTACGGCTGAGGACATGGCCGAGCTGCACATCCATGGCGGCCGCGCCGTCGTTGGCCGCGTCATCGAGGCGGTGTTGGCGATAAGAGGCGTGCGGCTGGCGGAGCCCGGCGAGTTCGCCGCCCGTGCCTTCGCCAACGGCAAGCTCGACCTCACCGAGATCGAGGGCCTCGCCGATCTCATCAACGCCGAGACCGAGGCGCAGGCGCGCCAGGCGCTCACCCAAGCCGACGGTGGGGCCCGCGCGCTCTATGAAGCCTGGCGCGAGGAGTTGCTGCGCGCCCAGGCACTCGTCGAGGCGGGCCTCGACTTCGCCGATGAGGGCGATGTCGCGGCGAACGCGACGGTAGAGGCCGATGCCGTCGTCGCCCGTCTGATCGCGGCCATGGCGGGCCACCTTAAGGATCGCCGGGGCGAGCGCTTACGCGACGGCTTCCGCGTGGTCATCGCCGGCGCGCCCAACGCCGGCAAGTCGAGCCTCCTGAACGCGCTCGCCCGCCGCGACGTGGCCATCGTCTCGGAGGAGGCCGGCACCACGCGCGACGCGATCGAGGTCCATCTCGACTTGGCCGGCCTGCCCGTCATCGTCATCGACACCGCCGGCCTGCGCGAGGCCGAAGGTGCCGTGGAGAAAGAGGGGATAAAGCGCGCAATCGCCCGTGCCCAGGACGCCGATCTTGTCCTCTGGGTGGTGGATGCGCTCGCGCCGCAATGGACCGCCCCTCCCCCGTTAATCGCCGCAAAAACCCCGCAAATCGCCGTATTGAACAAGATCGATCTGGCGCCGTCCGTGGCAGGCGGCGACCTCCAGGTCTCGGCCAAAACCGGCGCCGGGCTCGAGGCCCTCGTCGCGCTCCTGTCGGAGCAGTCGCAAGAGGCGCTGGGCTTGGGCGAAGGGTCGGGCGTCGTCACCCGCGCCCGCCACCGGGTTGAGCTGGAAGGGGCCGTCGCCGCGCTCAACCGGTTCCGCCAGGAGACAGGAGCCCCGGAGCTCAAGGCCGAGGAGCTGCGCAGCGCCGCGACCCATCTCGGCCGCCTGACGGGCCGCATCGACGTGGAGGAGGTGCTTGGCGCCATCTTCTCCGAGTTCTGCATCGGCAAATGAGATGTCTGATTCACGTGAAACGAAGGAGCGGTTTGATTCACGTGAAACAACGTCCTGGCTTTGACGGGCGCGGCCGAACCGACTAGGTACGAGCCATGAATACCCGCTTCGACGCTAGCGTCTTCGACGTCATCATCATCGGCGGCGGCCACGCCGGCTGCGAGGCCGCGGCCGCGGCGGCTCGCATGGGCGCGGCGGTGGCGCTTGTCACCCATAGCTTCGCCACGGTTGGCGAGATGTCCTGCAACCCCGCCATTGGCGGGCTGGGCAAGGGCCATCTGGTGCGGGAGATCGATGCGCTGGACGGGCTCATGGGCCGGGTGGCCGATCTGGCGGGCATCCAGTTCCGGGTGCTGAACCGGAGCAAGGGCCCGGCGGTGCAGGGGCCCCGCGCCCAGGCCGACCGCAAGCTATACCGCCAGGCCATGCAGGCGGCGATCCGGGAGACGGCTGGCCTTGAGGTGATCGAGGCGGCGGTCGAGGACCTGATCGTGGAGGGCGGCGCCGTCACCGGCATCGTCACCGCCGACGGATGCCGCATTGCTGCCCGCGCCGTGGTGCTCACCACCGGCACCTTCCTGCGCGGACTGATCCATATCGGCGAGCGGAAGATCCCGGCCGGCCGCATCGGCGAGGCGCCGGCGCTCGGGCTGGCGGAGCGCCTCTATGGGCTCGGGCTTCGCATCGGTCGGCTGAAGACCGGCACCCCTCCCCGCCTCGACGGCCGTGCCATTCGTTGGGACGCGTTGCAGGTGCAGCATGGTGACGACCCGCCGGTAGCCTTCTCGTTCCTCTCGGGCGCGATCACCACGCCGCAGACCGTTTGCCACATCACCCACACCACGCAAGCGACCCACGCCATCATCGAGCAGAACCTCGCTCGCGCCCCCATCTATTCGGGCGACATCACAAGCATCGGCCCGCGCTACTGCCCGTCGATCGAAGACAAGGTGGTGCGCTTCAAGGAGCGGCAGAGCCATCAGATCTTCCTCGAGCCGGAGGGCCTGGACGACGACACCGTCTATCCGAACGGCATCTCCACCTCGCTGCCTGAGGACGTGCAGCACGCCTTCCTTGCGACCATCCCCGGGCTGGAAGAGGCGAAGGTGAAGCGGCCGGGCTATGCCATCGAATACGACTATGTGGACCCGCGCGAGCTGACCCAGGGTCTCGAGACCAAGGCGATCGGGCGCCTGTTCCTCGCCGGCCAGATCAATGGCACCACGGGCTACGAGGAAGCCGCCGGCCAGGGGCTCGTCGCCGGCATCAACGCCGCGCGGGCGGCCTCGGGATCGCCCGAGCCGTTCGTGGTGACCCGCGCCGACGGCTATCTCGGCGTGATGATCGATGACCTGGTGACCCGCGGGGTGACCGAGCCCTACCGCATGTTCACGT
>PLBV01000034.1:12507-17416 GCA_003135455.1 Hyphomicrobiales bacterium
GCAAGCGCTTGGCACTCACCCCCGACCGGGCCGCCAAGGCAGGCCTTTCCATCAACCGCGATGGACGCAAGCGGAGCGCCTACGAGCTGTTGAGCTATCCCGACATCGATGTCACGCGCCTCGCCGATGTCTGGCCCGAGATCGGCCGGCTCGACCCCATCATTGCGAACCAGCTCGCCGTCGATGCCCGCTATTCCGTGTACCTTGCCCGCCAGGACCAGGACATCGCCGCCTTCCGCAAGGACGAGGCCATCGCCATCCCGGCCGCCTTCGCCTTTGTCGCTATCCCCGGGCTCTCCACCGAGCTTCGCCAGAAACTCGAGCGCCAGCGCCCGGCGAGCCTCGGCCAGGCGGCGCGGCTCGACGGCATGNNCGGCATGACGCCGGCGGCGCTGATGCTCCTCCTGGCCCACCTCAAAAAGGGCGCCCAGCGGAAAAGCGCTTGACGCGAAGGGCCATGGACAGCCCCGCTGAACGCGCGCCAAATCGCATCACGGGACCTGAGTCCTTCGCCGAAGCCTTTAAAGTTCCACGTGAAACAATCCACAGGCTTATTCGCTACGCCGAGCTCCTGACCGAATGGCAGGGGCGCCACAACCTCGTTTCCGCCAGGTCGCTCCTTCAGGTGTGGGATCGTCATTTCGCCGATTCGGCCCAACTCTGGGCCCTTGCGCCTGAGGCAGACTCATGGCTCGATCTCGGCTCGGGCGCCGGATTTCCGGGCCTCGTCGTCGCCATCCTCAAAGCCCAGGACCCCGACTTCCGCATGCACCTGGTCGAAAGCACCGCCAAGAAATGCGCCTTCCTCGCCGAGGTGGCCCAACAGACTCAAGCGCCTGTGGAGATCCACGCCATGCGCATTGAAGAGCTCGGCCGGCGCAGTCAGTACTTGCAGCCCGAGATCGTCAGCGCGCGGGCGCTGGCACCGCTGCCACGGCTGCTCGATCTCGCCGTGCCATTCTTCGGGCCGGGGACCAGGGGGCTGTTTTTGAAAGGTCGCGACGCCGAGCGGGAGCTGAGCGAGGCCGGCAAGCGCTGGAGCTTCGCCAGCCGCCTGCACCCAAGCCTGACCGCGCCCCACTCGGCCATCGTCGAGATCGGCGAGCTTGCCAAGCGCGGCAAGGCCAAGACACGATGAATGTTCCCGGCATGAATGCCCTGGGGCCTAGGCCCGCCCGCGTGCTTGCGCTGGCCAATCAGAAGGGCGGCGTCGGNNAAGACCACCACCGCCATCAATCTTGGCACCGCGCTTGCGGCCGTCGGCGAGCGCGTGCTGATCATCGACCTTGACCCGCAGGGCAATGCCAGCACCGGGCTCGGCATCGACGAGCGAAGCCGCAAGGTCTCCACCTTCGATGTGTTGAGCGGACGGTCTGAGCTCGCCGAGGCGCGGGTGGCCACGGGCGTGCCTCGGCTCTCCATCGTGCCGGCAACCATCGACCTCATCGCCTTCGAGCGGGAAGCGGGCGCCGCCGGCGGCCGTCACTACCGCTTGCGCGACGTGCTGGCCAGCCTCGCCGCGGGCGACCCCGACAGTGCCGCCACCTACGTGCTGATCGATTGCCCGCCCTCGCTGAACTTGCTCACCATCAATGCGCTCGTCGCCGCCGACGCCGTGCTCGTGCCGCTGCAATGCGAGTTCTTCGCGCTGGAGGGCCTCGCCCAGCTCATGCGCACCATCGAGGAGATCCGCGCGCGGCTGAACCCGAAGCTGACTATCCACGGGGTGGTGCTCACCATGTACGATCAGCGCACGGCGCTCTCCGATCAGGTGGTGGACGACGTGCGGCGCGTGCTCGGCGACAAGGTCTACGCCACCATCATCCCGCGCAATGTGCGGGTGGCGGAATCGCCATCGGCGGGCAAGCCGGTGCTGCTCTACGACTACCGCTGCTCCGGCAGCCAGGCTTATATTCAGCTTGCCTCCGAGGTGATCGAGCGCGAGCGGCGGATGCGTGTGGCGTGACTCTTTGAGTGGATTTAGCGGGGCGGCAGGAGGAGGCTCGTCATGGTGGCAGGCGCGCAAAAGAAGAGGCTGGTCAGGGGTTTAGCGGACATCATCGGCGGCTTCGAGGCGGCCGATGCCGCGGTCGAAGGCCAGCGCATGGTGGCTCTCGCCACGCTCCGGCCGAGCCGCTTCAACCCGAGGCGGAGTTTCTCCGAGGTGCAGCTCGAGGAGCTTGCGGTCTCCATCCGCGAGCGCGGCCTGGTGCAGCCGCTCGTGGTGCGGCCCACGCAAAGCGAGGCCGGCGAGGCCTATGAGATCGTGGCCGGCGAGCGCCGCTGGCGGGCGGCGCAGCTCGCCCAGCTGCATGAGGTGCCGGTGGTGATCCGGGTCCTGAGCGACCAGGAAGCCATCGAGATCGCCATCATCGAGAACGTCCAGCGCGAGGATTTGAACGCGATCGAGGAGGGCGAGGGCTACCGGTTGCTCATGCACGGCCACGACTACACTCAGGAGGACCTCGCCAAGGTCATCGGCAAGAGCCGCAGCCATCTCGCCAACACGCTCCGCCTGCTGAAGCTGCCCGACAGCGTGCAGCAGCTGGTGCGTTCGGGCGAGCTCACTGCCGGCCATGCCCGCGCGCTGATCGGCCGGGCCGATGCAGCCGCGCTTGCGGTGCGCATCGTTAACGAAGGGTTAACCGTGCGCCAGGTCGAGGCGCTGACGCAGGATCGCGCGCCCGCTGCCGCAAAGGCCAAGTCCCATGCAGCCAAGGACGCCGACACAAGGGCGGCGGAAGCCGAGCTCGAGGAGGCGCTGGGCCTGGACGTGGAGATCCATAAAGCCAAGGGCGAGGCGGGCGAGCTTCGCATCCGCTACGCCAGCTACGACCAGCTGGAGGACGTCCGCCAGCGCCTGCTACGCGGGCTGGGGCGGAACTAGGCTAGCGCGCTATCGCGATACCGCTCTAAGCGGCCAGGAACTCTTCGGCGCGGAACAGCGACTTGAACGGGACACCGGCTGCGGCATAGAGCTCGGCAGCCCCCTCGCCGCGGTCCAGGATCGAGAGCACGAGCGCCACCTTGCCGCCCGCGGCGTTGACCACCTCGACCGCCTGCATGGCCGAGCCGCCGGTGGTGGTCACATCCTCCAGGATGATTGCGGTCCTGCCCTGGACATCCAGGCCCTCGATGCGCTGCTTGGTGCCATGGTCCTTCGCCGCCTTGCGCACGAAGAAGCCTGGAAGCGGGCGCCCCAAATCGAGGCTTCGCATGGCGACCGGCGCGATCAGCGGCACCGCACCCATCTCCAGCCCGCCGACGCAGTCGGCCTCGACCCCTTGCAGCTCGTGCAGGATCAGCTCCGCGAGCAGCGCCGCTCCCTCGGGGTGGAGCATGGTGGGCTTGGTGTCGAAATAGTAGTCGCTCTCCCGCCCCGAGGCGAGAACGGCGCGGCCGCGCCGGAACGACCGCGTTTTCAGGAGTTCGAACAGCCGGTTGCGCAGATCGCGCGGGCTCTGGCGCTGGTCCATGGCCACCTGCATACAATGCCGCGCGGTCGCGTCAAAGCGAAGCGATGGCGGGATCCGATTTGCGGTGGCCAAGCGCCAGCACGAGACGCTCGGCGAAGATGCGATCGAGGTCGGGGAAACGGCGCGAGCGCCGGATCGCCTCCTGGATCGCAGGCAGCGCCGCGAGCAGCCGCGCCGCGCCCCAGCGGCGGCAATGGGCGATGAACAGCGGCTCGCGCTTGAAATGTGGCCGGGGCTTGAGCGACTTCACCGCCTGCTCGACCGCCTGGCCACTGCCTGCCGCTGCTGCAACGCGATGCAACTGGATGAAATGCCGCGCAAGGGCCGCCAGCGCGGTCGAAGGCTCCGTCCCCGCCGCTTCGAGACGGACGAGCTCGGTGAGCGCCGCCAGAGTGTCGCCGCCGCTCACCTGGTAGACGAAGCTCTCCACCGCGATCTCGGCGCTGTCGCCGACGATCGCATCGATGTGGTCATGGGTGATGCGCCCGTCCCCACAGGCGAACAGCGCGAGCTTGGCCACCTCCGCCCGCGACAAGGCTTGGTCGGCGCCCAGCCGCGTCATCAGATGCGCCCGCGTCTCGGCATCGATTATAAGCCCCGCCTGCTTCAGCTCCTCGTCGATCAGCCCGGAAATGTTACGCTCATCGCCATAGCAGGGCAGCGCCGCGGAGCTCGGGTGGCCTTCGAACAGCTTGCGCAAGCCAGAGTCGGGCCGCAGGTTCCCCGCTTCCACGATCAGGATGGCCTCGGTTGGGCCTTCGAGGAGGGCCTTGAGCGACGGCACGTCGAGCTTGGCACCTGCCGCGACGCGGACGACCTTGCAGCTCGCGAACATCGGGACGGTGCGGAGCTCGACCTCGAGCCGGGCTGCATCCTCGGCGAGATCCCGATCGTCGAGGCGCACGATCTCACCCTCGCCTCCGCGCCCGCCGGCAAACACCGTGGCTAGCAAGGCGGCGCGCTCGGTGACGAGCCCCGCGTCCGGACCATAGAGGAGCACTGAGCGGCAACCGGCGTCGGGAGATTTGAGGAAGCGCGGAACCGATGCGGCCTTGTAGGCGACCATGGCAGCGGAGGGAAGGAGAAGTTNNCGCGCTCGACAGGAAGGCGGCGACGCGAACCTTAATGCTTTCGGCGACGGCGTCGGCGGCGCGGTTCTCGGCGTCGTAGCGTGCCCGCACATTGGAGTAGATTTGCTGATAGCGCTCAAAGGCCGACCGCGACATCGCCTCGCCCTCGTAGATCACCTTGCCGTCGGCAGCGTTGATCAGCTTGAAAGTGGCGGACAGCTGATAGACAACGCCGGTCGCGTCGCCGGAGATGCGTACCATCTCGTTAGTGACGCTTTCCTTGACGACGATGTCGAGGCGGAAGCGGGAGGGCGCGGCATCGCCACCGCCGGTGGCCCCGAAGATGAGCTCGTTGCGCACCTT
>PLBV01000044.1:0-7738 GCA_003135455.1 Hyphomicrobiales bacterium
CGAATCCCACCCTCTCCGCCACCCTACGCCTTCGGCTTCGGGTGGCCTGCCACCCGAAAGCGCAACTCGGGCGTAAAAGTGTCGCCCAAAGCTCGTAGAGCGCAGGGTGACTAGAGCGATGCATCAAGCGGCAAGCGACGCTCCGTCCCGGCGTGCCCGACCGCGCTTGTGTCGGGCGCTAGTCGCCGGCGAAGCCTCCTAGCGAGCCGGCGATGTCGTTGCTGACGGAGGCTCGCCTCACCGCTCCCGACGCATCGGCCTCCTCCGTCGACGGCACGGTGGTATCGGGCGGCGGCTCCGGAAAGCCCGTGGCGTTGCTGAACAGGGCCAGCGCGAGCTTGTTGTCGAACCCGTAGAGGTCAGCATAGGTCGCCACCTTGCCCTTCTCGTCGACCACCGCCGTGAAATAGGTCATATGCACGGGAATTTTATGGTCGAGCGTGACCGTGCCGTTGTCGCTTTTGTCCCACAGATCTTTGACCTGGCTCGCCGGCCACCCCTTGTCTTCGGCGATAAGGACCTCGGCGAACCGATCGGGCTTTTCCATGCGGACGCAGTCATGCCCGATCGCACGCATCGGCTTTTGGAAGAATTTTTTCCGGTACGCCAGCGTGTCGTGCATGTAGACGGTATGCTTGTTGGGGAACAGGAATTTCACCTTGCCGAGAACATTTTCGGGTCCTGACTTCTGGGTGAAAGTGTAGTTGCGAATATCGACGCGGCCCCAGTCGATCCTGCTCACGTCGACCGGCTTGCCCTGATAGCTCACCGACAGTTTGTGGATCTTGAGGATCGAATAGTTTCCATCGCGCAAGGGCGGTAGCAGATTCTCCACCAGCACCGTCGGAGGCGCGATCCAATCGGGATTGAAGACAATGGTCTTCATGTCGGCGGAGAACACCGGCGTGGCGTATTTGAGCGTGCCGACGAGAGTCTTGTCCGCGTAGATCGTTTTCCCGTCCTTGACCACATACAGCATGAACTCCGGGGAGTTATTCCAGACGTAGATGGCTCCGAGGTCCTCCGGCATCCAGCGCCAGCGCTCCATGTTGATGATGAGCCGTCGGATGTCCCGCTCGTCGCCAGCAGGCTTGGTGCCGTCCTCGCTCTTACCGCGCGCCTTGAGCAGCGCCTGGCGCAGGCGCACGAACTGCTCGTGCTTGGGATGTAGGGACTGCAGGTAGGCATCCGGCGCGGACGCCGCGGCGATCTCGGTCAAGACAGTATTCGGATCGCGCAAGGGGGGCGCTTGATCGAGTTTGTCGCTGAGCTCAGACGGGTTCACCCGTCCGCCGCGAGCAAAACGGGCATATTTTAGAATGGCGAGATCGAGCTTGATCTCGGCGATGGCCTGCGCTTGCGGCGTGGCCGGCAGCGCGCCCGCGGGAGGTAGCTCGAAGGACGCGGCGGAAAGACCCCAATCGTCGGCCTTCCCGATTTCGAAAAGGGCGGCCTGCCCTTTCGCGCTGAAGCCCATCTCCGTCATCCACAAAGGCCCGCTGGTCCGCTCGCTATAGAAGGCCGCAAGCGCGGCGAGATCGTCGGGGTTGGCGTCCTTGCGCCAGCCGGGTTCGGCAAGTTTCAAGCAAATAGCGGCCACGACGGCGTCCACCGGTGCCGCTGAATCAACGGTAGGAGCCGGAGCGGCTTGTGGCTCGGTGGCGGGCGGCGGGGACGGGAGGGAAGCCGGTTGCGGGGTCACGAGCGGCGGCGCGGCGGCAGGCGTTGCCGGCGGGGCGACTGGGACGGACGGGGTAACGGCCGGGGCCTGCTCGGCCGCATCCTGTGCGCGCGAGGACCCACCGATGGTCAAAGCCAGGACTTGAGCCGTGAAAAGAAGGGCGGCGATTATAAAACGCCCACGCATCCCCGTACTCCTCGCAACCACCTGGCGAGGTTAGCGCGAGAAGGCGCCTCCGGCCACCCCCATCTCGCGGCTGGCCACAGCCCCGTTTGGGTGTCAGGCGGACCGCAAGACTCTGGCGGGCGCCTCGGAAGAGACTTTGAGCCGGCGTTCGGCGAGAGCACCGAACGAAGGGTTGACTGCGCGGATTGACCTATTCAACTTCTGCTGGCGCGGTTCTGATTTCGGGCGCGAAGCTTGTAATACCCCTCGTCGAGGCCCATCTCTATATTACTGGCACGCCGAGCTGGTCTTTAAATTACTGGCACGCTGAGCTGGGCGCTGACGGTAAAGACTACCGTACCGACTTCGTGCACGCCCCCTTTCCGGAAATTCTCGGCGCCCTTGCTGGAAGGCCCCGCGGCCAGGTAAGTGCCGTTAGGGGCTCCGGTCCCCTCGTTCGCCTGCCTTCGAATAATCGCCACACCGTAAACCGAACCGCAACCCCATGAGGCACTACCATGACTGCTACCTTCAATCCCGAAGCTGCGGCCGAACAGGCCCGCGACACGTACCGCAACTTTACGGCCCAGCTGGGTCTGTTGGGCCTTAACACCGCCATTCCAGACGCCGTGCGATCCGTGGCCGAGAAGACGGTGGCTCAGACCCGCGAGGTCTATGACCGTTCCAAGGGTACTCTCGACGCATCGATCGCGACGTTTGAAAGTTCTTTCGATGCGGCGGGGCAGGGTGCAGCAGCGTTCAACCGCAAAATCATCGATATCGCAGAGCGGAACCTGAGCTCCACCTTCGACCTGGCCAAGAGCTTGGCGGGCGCAAAGAGCCTCGCCGAGATCGCGGAATTGCAGGCGGCCTATTGGCAGAAGCAGTTCAGCGCACTGACGTCCCAGGCCGAGGAAGTTCGCGCGCTATCGACCAAGGTGACGGCCGCTGCCGCCGAGCCGATCAAGGCGCATGTGACGAACGGCTTGGATGAGCTGCGGAAGCTGCACTAAGTCTCGCCGTTAGGCGCAAGCGATCAGACCCCTTAAGTTCGAAACAGGTCTCTTGCATGACGATGCGGACAACCCGCAAGACCGTCACGTTCCTTCGCCCGTTCCGTGTGAAGGGGGTCGATCGTTTGTTGCCACCGGCGGACTACCGGGTCGTGGCAGACGAAGAGCTCATCGAGGATCTGTCCTTTCCGGCTTACCGTCGGGTATCGACGGTAATCTTCGTGCCGGCGTAGTCCGGGTGCGCCGTCGAGATGGTGACCATTGATCCTTTGGACCTTCAGGCGGCGCAGGAAAAAGATGCAGCAATGCGCACTGTGCAGCCGGCAGACGACATGTAACCAACGTTACTGGCTCTTAGGCGCTATCGCGTGAAATAGACTCGCGACGGCGCCTCTTGCTCGGCGAAAACGGCGGGCTCAATGTTGACCTCGTTCATTCGGCCCCTACCTCCGCCCTCGTTCTCGGCAATCATTTTCTCGGCAATCATTGCGGCCCCCCACTGGCGGCGGATGCCGTGATGGACACGGTGGTGCCTGTCGGGCCGGCAGCTTTCTGAACCTCGGCGTTGAGTTGCTGTGCCAGCGCTTCAATAATGCTGGTGCCCAGTCCGGTATGAACCCCCTCCGCACCGGCTTCCCCGAACCCCGCGCCATTGTCCGAGACCGACAGCCGCCAGCCGGATTTCTCACCTTCGTACTTGACCAGGATTTCACCCTCCTCGCTGCCGCTCGGGAACGCATGCTTCAACGCGTTGATCACGAGTTCCGTCACGATCAGCCCGAGGCTCACGGCCTCGCTGGATACCGCCGTGCCGGAGGTCGCTTCCACCTTGATCGAGACCGGCCGACGTTCACCGACGATCGACTTTCCAAGGCTGTCGCACAGCTTGGCTAGATAGGGCCCGATCTCGATGCTCTCGTTCAATCCCGAGGCCTGCAGCTGCTGTTGCACTGTCGCCACCGACATGACGCGCTGGTGGGCGTCGTGCAGGTGCATGCGAATCTCCTCGGACTGCACCGTCCGAGCCTTGAGCAGAAGAATGCTTGCGATGATCTGAAGGCTGTTGGCGACGCGATGTTGCATCTCCTGCAGCAGAACTTCTTTTTGTCGGAGCAGCTCGTCTTTTTCCCGGTCGGCGTCGCGGCGCTGGGTTACATCCTCTATCGCCAGCAGCAGGGCGGAGGCCGAGCCGTGTTCGTCAAACACTCGGCGGGCATTGAGGAGCATCACGCGTCGGCCGATCATTGGGAATTCGTGCTCGACCTCATAGGCCTCGACGGTGCGGTGTTTCGGAATGATGTCTTCGAGGACGGTCCGGAGCGCCGGAATGTTCCACTGCCCGTCGCCCAGATCGAAGAGCATTCGCCCTTCCGTCTTATGCGGCTCCGCCGCGAACGTCCGGTAAAAGGAGCGGCTCGCGGCGACGACGCGCAAGTCTTTATCGAGCACGATGAGCGGCTCCCGAACGGTGTCGACGATGGCCTGCGCCAAGCTATGCCCGTGCGCCACCGTGGCCAAAGGGTCGTGATCCGCCACGCCGGTAGAGTCCATTTCGGCGTCCTTCGATTGCAGGGGAGCGCGAAGTCTGTCGCTCCGTCACCGGCGCCCCGTTGACGCGAGCCAGTGATCCCGAAACTAGTCGAATCGAGATATGGTGTCTGTAATGTACATTACCGATGCGGGGAAATTCTTTTTACGGGTATGTTTTGGGAAGGTGAAAAGCGACGCGCGCCCGAACCAATTGATAACATTCACAAGATACCTTTGTGAGGCCCTGCCGATCAAGTATCATGACTTGCCGTCGGCCGGGTGCAATCAAACCGGCACGTTCCAAATCGCGGACTGCATTCGTGATGGTTGGCCTCTGCACTCCTAACATTTCGCCGAGCAGGCTCTGAGTGATCCGCAGTGTGTCATCGTCACTGCGGTCACGCATCATGAGCAACCAACGCGCTAGCCGCTGCTTAAGGCTGTGCGCAGCGTTGCATGCGACGGATACCAGCACTTGCTCGAGAAAGGCCTGGACGTAATCATACATCAGATTTCGGAACGACGGCATCGACCCCATCGCCCGGATGAAGGCCCCGCGAGACATCTTTGCTGCGCTCCCCGGGATTTGGACGAGCAGTCGGACGGAGGAAATCTTGGCGCCGAAGACGGCTTGCACACCCGTGCAACCTTCCCTACCGATCGTTGCCATCTCAATGATACTGCCGTCCGCATAAACCGCCACCACCGAGACCACACCGCTATCCGGGAAGAATACATGGTCGAGCGAGCTATCAACGTCCATTAGGATCTGATCGCGTCCGCAAGGTATTTCTTCAAGCTCCGGCATCAGCCGCTTGAGATTGGTCGATGGCAGGGCGAGCAAGAGCCGATTGCGTGGCCAATTTGATGGAGCAGCCATTCCCTAAACAGGCCACAGGAGCTGAGCGCCATAACGCTTTACCGCCAGACCGAACCCCATGCTCAGCGGCCCGCAAGCCGAAAGGGCAACAATGGCTAGCGCTGCCATCAATAATTTTCTCATCGATGGGCTCCGAAAATGTTTTCCGCGGCCCATTGCCGCGTCAACGCGAAAAAACGACCAAAATCCGAAAGAAGTTCACGCGCCAGAGATCGTTCGGTCGCCGCCGCCGATGACGCGGCTCAGCTATAGAATCCGCGGCATTCAAAACACACAAATGGCCCGGCCTACGGGGGGCAGGGCCGGGCCATCTGATCTTGCTAGCAAGCACGATCCTTAGCAGACCGCTGACATAAGAACGAGACGCGAGCGATTAGGTTCCTAACCTTGGCGGCGGCCAAATGAATCAAGGTTCGAGTTAGATCGAAGGCCTTCAGAAAGCGTCAGGGGCGTTTCTTCGAAGCGCCGCCTCCGCCAAGCTTTCCGCGCTGATCGATTGACGCCAATGGCGAAGCCGCCGGCATTACCTTCTTCTTGTCCAGCTTCGGTTTCTTCTTCTCGCGATTGCTCTTCTGTTGGCCTTTCGCCATGTCGTCCTCCTATTGGCTTCCGGATTCTATCAGACCAGACGGCGGGGCCGAACCTCGCCGCACGGGACGGCCGCTCATTGACACGGCTCAGCACGGCCGAGCGTTGGCACCAAATTGCGCGATGGCTCCCCGTCGAACTCCCGCCGCTTATCTTATCCCCGTGGGTGCTCAAAAAGAAAGCCGCGGCTGGGCATGGTCTTAGAAAAGTGGGAACCAGTTTTCCGATAAGATCATGCTCTAGGCTCACTTGCGCTCGCAAGGAAACTTGCGCTGCAACCGGGACGGGTTGCCGCGCCCCTCTCCCCAAAGCCCTGCTCAGGCAATAGATCTGGCGGGAAGATCGGTTTTGGCGAAGGTCGAGTTGTCTTGCAGTCCATCCCATGCTTTCTTGGCCGGCCTTTGTAGGGAGTTTAACCGCATGCCGACTTCGAACGCGCGCAACGCCACCGGCGAGCGTGCCCCGTCCGAGCTTTTCGAGAACGTCACCTGCCCTTTTTGCGGCATGCTTTGCGACGATCTGGAGGTCGAGCGGAGCGGCGACACCCTCAAGGTTCGCAAGAACGGCTGCGGGAGGGCGGTCGCCGGCTTTGAACGCAAGCTTCCTCCGAGCAGCCCGCAGGTCAAAGGCAAGGACGTCGCACTGCCCGAGGCCATCCAGGCAGCGGCCACTCTGATCAAGCAAGCCCAGCTGCCCCTGTTCGGAGGCCTCGCGACCGACGTGGAGGGAATGCGCGCGGCGATGGCACTCGCCGAGCGCTCCGGCGGCATCGTCGACCACGCCTTGAGCGAAGGGCAATACCGCAACTTCAAGATCCTCCAAACCACCGGCTGGATGACATCCACGCTGACCGAGACGCGCAACCGCGCCGATCTCATCATCGTGGTGGGAAGCGATATCCCTAAGCTGCACCCGCGCTTCTTCGAGCGGATCGTCTGCCCGCCCGAATCGATGTTCGACGTGACACCGCCCAAGCGCACACTGGTCTTCATCGGCAAGGGGCTGGACGGTTCACCCGCCAGCGGACCGCGCGTCGGCGACATCATCAACCTCCCGTGCCCGATCGAGCAGGCCGGCGAAGTGTTAGGCGTGCTTCGAGCCCGGCTGCACGGCTTTGCCGTGACGCCCTTGGAAGTGGACGGCATCACGCTGGCTGAGATCGATGCGCTGGCCGAGCGGTGCCGACAGGCCAAGTACGGCGTCGTCGTCTGGGCCCCGCCGAGCCTCGACTTCCCGTATGCCGAACTGACTGTCGACCAGATCACCGGGCTGGTGAAGGATCTCAATCAAACGACCCGTTTCGCCGGCCTGCCGCTCGGCGGCAACGAAGGTGCCGTCACGGCCGGTGCGGTCTCGACCTGGCAAAGCGGCTATCCGCTGCGCATCAGCTACGCCAGCGGAGCGCCAGACTACGACCCCTACCGCTATTCGATTAGCCGCATGCTGGCCGAAGGCGAGGGGGATTTGCTGGTCTGGATCGCGTCCTTTGCGCCGGACCTGACACCGCCCGCAACCGACATCCCCACCATCGTCTTGGGTACGCCGGGTATGAAGCTACCTCAGCCCCCTGTCGTGTTCATCCCAATCGGCACCCCCGGCGTGGACCACGCCGGGCGGCTGGTTCGTGTCGACAATGTCGTGTCGTTGCCGCTCAAGGACCTCGGTCGGGCGCCACTCCCCCGAGCCGCCGAAATTCTCGCGGCCATCGAAGCTGCCCTGTAGAGCATGATCCGCAAAAGTGGAAACCGGTTTTCCGANNAAAGATCATGCGTCAAAAAAGATAGAGCGCTATGGCGATTCTATTTCAACCGATAACGCTCTAAAGGCTGGAGCTCCCATCCCATGCTGATCAAGCTTTCCGGCGGAAAAGTCTACGACCCC
>PLBV01000044.1:7751-32499 GCA_003135455.1 Hyphomicrobiales bacterium
CCCAAGCCCAACGCCCGCATCGACGAGGCGCACGATCTCAAAGGCAAGATCGTGATGGCCGGCGCCATCGACCCCCACACCCATATCGGCGGCGGCAAGATGACCATCGCCCGCATGATGATGCCCGAAGACCATTTGAAAGACGAGGTCGCGCGCACCGACCTCACCCGCGCCGGGTCCGGTCATGCCGTCCCCTCGACCATGGTCACCGGCTACCGCTACGCCGAGATGGGCTACACGGCCTGCTTCGAGCCGGCCATGCTGCCGGCCAATGCGCGCCAGGCGCATATGNNCATATGGAGATGGGCGACACGCCGATGGTCGACAAGGGCGCCTTCGTCATGCTCGGCAGCGACGACTACTTCTTGCGCCAGCTGGCGCAGAAGCAGGATTTCGAGAGGATCAAGGACTACGTCGCCTGGACCATGCATGCGGCACAGGCGATCGCGGTGAAGGTCGTCAATCCCGGCGGCATCAGCGCGTTCAAATTCAACCAGCGCAAGCTCGACCTGGATGAGGAGCACGCTTACTACCACGTGACGCCGCGGCAGATCATCCTGACGCTGGCGCGCGCGCTGAAGGAGCTCGGCGTCACGCACCCGCTGCACATCCACGGATGCAATCTCGGCATTCCCGGCAATGTGGAAACGACGCTCGAAACGATCCGCGCCGCCGAAGGCCTGCCCATTCACCTGACGCACATCCAGTTTCACAGCTACGGCACCGAAGGCGACCGGAAGTTCTCCTCAGGTGCTGCACGCATCGCCGAGCTCCTCAACAAGAGCCCGAACATCTCCATCGACGTAGGCCAGGTCCTGTTCGGGCAGACTTGCACCGCGTCCGGCGACAGCATGCGCCAATACGCCATCTCCCGCAGCGCACACCCCAAGAAGTCGGTGATCATGGACATCGAGTGCGATTCAGGCTGCGGCGTGGTGCCCATGCGCTATCGCGACAAGAGCTTCGTCAACGCGCTGCAATGGGTCATCGGGCTGGAGACGTTTCTCCTGTTCGAGGATCCCTGGCGCATTTTCCTCACCACGGACCACCCCAACGGCGCGCCGTTCTACTTCTACCCGCACCTCATCAGGCTCCTGATGGACAGGAGCTTCCGCAATGACATGCTGGAGAAGATCCAACCCGATGCGGCGGCCCAGAGCATTCTCAAGTCGCTGACCCGCGAATACACCCTCGACGAGATTGCCATCATGACCCGCGCCGGCCCGGCGCGGAGCCTAGGCTTGAAGGACCGCGGGCATTTGGGGGTGGGTGCGGCGGCCGACATCACCGTGTACGAGGACAATGCCGACCGGGAGGCGATGTTCGCCACCCCGGAGCTCGTCTTCAAGAACGGCGAGCTGATCGTGCGGAAGGGCAAAATCGTCAAGGTCGTGCAAGGCGCGACCCATGTGGCGCGGCCCGACTTTGACCGTTCCATCGAGAAGCCGCTCGACGACTACTTCACCCGCTACCACACGGTCCGCATGGAGAATTTCAAGCTCGGCGACGATGAGATCCTCGATAACGGCCGTGGGCAGATCGTCGTGCAGCCGACGCGGGCCCGCGCCTCGTAAGGCTGACCTCAAGACCGCCGCGGTCGGCGTCTGTCTCCGGGAAACCAGAAGGAGGAACGACCATGCGATTCATGATGATCGTCAAGGCAAGCAAGAACTCCGAGGCGGGCGTTATGCCCGAGGAGTCGCTGATGGCGGAGATGGCGACCCACCACGAGGAGCTGGCGAAGGCAGGCGTGCTGCTGGATGCCAACGGGCTGCAGCCGAGCTCCAAAGGCGTGCGCATCAAGCATAGTGGCGGCAAGAGCACGTGATCGACGAGCCCTTCCCCGAAACGAAGGATCTCATCGCCGGCTACACCATCATAAAGGTCAACTCAAAGGCGGAAGCGTTGGAATGGGCCAAGCGCATGCCCAATCCCGCGGGCCCGGGCAAGGACGGCGAGATCGAGCTGCGCCAGCTGTTCGAGCTGGAGGATTTCGGACCGAGCGAAGCGGTGGACCGCTTCCGCGAGATGGACATCACGACGAAGAAATAAGCGCGGCCGGGCGCTACCCGCGCCGCAAGCAAGCCGTGCCGGCCAAAAACGGGCGGCTACGACCCTGACACCCGAGAAGCAAGCTCATGCAAGTCAATCCCTATCTGTTCTTCGACGGCCGTTGCGATGAGGCGATGGAGTTCTATCGCCAAGCGCTCGGCGCCGAGGTGACCACGCTGATGCGCTTCAAGGACAGCCCCGAGCCGCCTCGACCCGGTATGGTACCGCCCGGCGCCGAGAACAAGGTGATGCATGCGAGCTTCCGCATCGGGGATACCACGGTGATGGCGTCCGACGGGCGATGCATGGGGCAGCCGAGTTTTGAAGGCTTTGCCCTGACGCTCACTTTGCCGGACGAGGCCGAGGCCGACCGCCTGTTCGCAGCTCTGGGTGAGGGCGGCCAGGTGCAGATGCCGTTGACCCCGACCTTTTTCTCGCCCCGCTTCGGCATGGTCGCCGACCGCTTCGGCGTGTCGTGGATGATCCTCGTCGGGCCTTGAGCTTCTTTGAGACGCCGCTGGCCTATGGCGACCGCAGCGACCGTTGCGCGAACCCGTCTTGAGCCTTCAGCCGGCGCTCGGCGAGAAGGCCGAACAGGAGCCCCAGGCTCGCCCACATCAAGGCTTGCAAGCCCAGCGAAGCCATGCGGAACTTCCACAGCACCAGCGCGGGGAAATCGGCGGGCACCTCATCGATCGCCGGCAGCACGAGCTGGGCTATGGCGATGATAGCGATGAAGAGGCCAGCCCCAGCCAGCGTCCCGTTCAAGCCGCCATGTCGCTCAGCGAGCCGCCTACCCATCGCCACCGCAAAGACGAGCGCGCCGAGCGAGATCAGCATCATCAGGAAGAACAGGCCGGTGCGGTAGCCGATGGTCGCCCCGTCGCCAACCGCCGGCGGGTTGGCGGGATATTTCAGGCTCGGGACAAAGTAGATCGCGGCGAAGGGTGCGACCGCCAGCAGGAGTGCGAGCAGGCGCGGGCCCACCTCTCCCACGCGGCCATAAAGGGAGGCGAAGGCGAGCGCGAACAGCCCGCCCATGGCCGCCCCGTAGACGATCACCGCGGTGAGCAGGCCAAGGGTGCTCTGCACCTTACGGCTGACCAGCCCTTCCTCTTCGGCGCCATGCTCATGCGCCGCGGCTGATTCCTGCCGAGCTGTCGCGGCCTGATCGCGCTGATGCGCTGCCGTCTCGGCTTGGGCGTGCTGCTCCTCGAAGGCGATGGCGCGATCGACCTGCGGCTCGCCGAAGACCTTAGCCACACCGAAAGCGAGCAAGCCGGCGACCAGCCCCGCCAGCATGCCGCGGATGAGAAGATCTCTGACCATGGATGTTCCCCTAAAGGCTAGTGGCAGGGGAAGCCGAGAAGGTGACGCCCGTCATGGGTGAACTCATGCACATACATGCCGGAGAAGATCGCGGTGGCACCCTGCTCGGCACCGACGAAATAAAGGGCAAGCAGCATGAGAAGGCCGCCGAACACGAGCCAGGGCAAGAGCTCCCGGACCGGAATGGCAGCGGGGCGGGAAACGGGTGCTGTAACGGCGTGGGCCATGGTCATCTCCCAGGGATCGGGCGTCCCGCTTGAGTGCTTCGAGCCACGAAGGAAGGTCTGACTCTCGGTGACCGTGCGGGAGGCATGGAGCCGATTACAGTGGCGCGACCGTGCCGGACTTACACCGGCTTCCTCGCTTCGCTATGGTTCACCGTAGGAGCGCGCGGTATAGGCGTCAAGGACGACGCTCCCGGGATCGCGTCCGCGAACGCTTAAGCCAGCGCGTCTGCCAGGCGCTGCCATTCATCCTCCGATCCCGGCACTCCAAAGCGGAGCCAATCGCGGCGGTAGTCGAAGGGGCGGACGAGGATGCCCGCCCGGCCAAGTCGGTGGAATAGCTCGGGCGCCTGCTCGCTCTCGGCGAGCCGGAAGAGATGCGTGCCGCCGACAATGCGCAAGCCCGCCTGGTGCAGCATCGCGTCGAGGCGCATGACGTCCTGGCCAAGCCGCTGTCTCGCTGCTGCAAGCCAAGCGTGGTCGGCCAGCGCCTGCATTCCGATTAGGATCGCCGGGCCCGACACCGGCCAGGAGCCGAGGCTTGCGCGCATCAGGGCGGCGAGATCTGGGGCGGCAATCGCGAAGCCGAGCCTAAGCCCACCAAGTCCGTATGTTTTTGACAGGGAGCGCAGCACCACCATGCCAGGTTGAGGCAGGTGCGGCGCAAGGCTCAATGCCTCGTCCTCCAGGTCGGCGAAGGACTCATCCACCACGACCAACCCTTCGACCCGCTGAGCGCGCAACGTCTCAAGGATGGCGGTCGCCTTGAGCCGCCGCCCGTCCGGATTGTTGGGATTGCATAGCACGACGGCACGCGCGTCCCCGAGCCAGTCGAGGCCGTCCACCTCAATGACGCGGCTTCCCCTCAAACCAAAGGCGCGCGCATATTCCCCATAGGTGGGGCTAAGGATCGCGACGCAGCGCTGGGGCATCAAGCCGGCAATGAGCGAGATCAGGCTTTGCGTTCCGGGCGCCGCCACGACCATGCTCGGATCGGCGACGCCATAAATCCTGGCGGCGATCGCCTCGAGCGCGGCGATCTCGTCGGGCTCCGGCAGCCGCGTCCAGGCTTGGTCCGGCAGCGGCGGAACGGGATAAGAGACTGGGCTGATGCCGGTGGATAGATCGATGAACGGCTCGGGCGCTTGCGGGAACAGCCGCCGCGCTTCCGCCAGGCGCCCGCCATGGGTGAGCGATGGAGAAAGCACGTCCACGATCCCAGGGCCGGGCTGAGCCATGACTGTCACGCTCAATCTCTTCATCGTTCTGGTCGCGCTTCTCATCGAGGCGGCATTCGGTTATCCCGGCTTCGTCTTCCGCCGCATCACCCATCCCGTGGTCTGGATCGGCGCGCTGCTCGACCGCCTGGAAGCGCGGCTCAATCAGCCGAGCATGCCCGAGGGGAAGCGGCGCCTCAATGGTCTGATGGCGCTCGCCGCCCTTCTGATCGCCAGTCTTACGCCCGCCATCGCCCTGCAATACGCGCTTTTCCTCCTGCTGCCGAGCATCCTCGCCGTGACGATCCTCGCGCTCCTGGCGAGCACGTTGATCGCGCAAGCGAGCCTCTATCGTCATGTGCAGGCGGTCGCGATGGCGCTCGAGCAGCACGGGCTCGAAGCCGGACGCGCGGCGGTAGCGGAGATCGTCGGCCGCGACACGGAGACGCTCGATAGCTCGGGCGTCGCTCGCGCGGGCATCGAGAGCCTCGCCGAGAACTTCTCCGACGGCGTCGTGGCCCCTGCCTTCTGGGGCGCCATTGGAGGACTGCCCGGCATGGCGGCCTATAAGGCCGTCAACACCGCCGACAGCATGATCGGCCATCTCACCCCGCGTCACTCAGCCTTCGGCTGGGGCGCAGCGAAGCTCGACGATGCGCTCAACCTTCCGGCCTCGCAGCTCGCCGCACTTTGGATCACCCTCGCCGCTCTCTTCCATCGCGACGGACGCGCGAGCGCCGCGCTCATCACCGTGCGAAGAGACGCGCGCCACCACCGCTCGCCCAATGCCGGATGGCCCGAAGCAGCCATGGCCGGCGCGCTCGGGCTCAAGCTTGCCGGTCCCCGCTCCTATCACGGGGCGTTCATAGAGGATGCGTGGATCGGCGCGGGTCGCAGTGAAGCGACGGCCGGCGATATCCGCCGCGCGCTCAGCCTCTACAAGACCGCCTGCGCGCTGCAGATCGCAACCTATGGGCTGCTCGCGCTCCTCATCGCGCTAGCGTGATCAGGCGATCGATATCCATATGCGCTTCGAGATGCGCCGCGAGCGCATCGAGCGTCGCCTCGACCTCCTGCGCGTGGCTGCGCGATGACCCGACCCCACCCAGCCGCGCGATCCAGGCCGCGCGTTGCCGGTCGTCAGCGAAGAGGCCATGCACATAGGTGCCCGCCACGCGGCCATCGGGAGAGACAGCGCCATCGACACGGCCGTCGCTGAAGCGCACCAGCGGCACAGCCGTCGCAGGTCCCGTCGTCACGCCCATATGCATCTCGTAGCCGCTGAGCGGCACACCGTCGGCAATAGTTTCGCCTGCAACCTCGTGAAGCGCTTTCTCGCCGGTCATGCGGGTTTCCACATCGAGCCGTCCGAGGCCCGTCACGGTGGCGGGGGGTCCCTCGATCCCATCGGGATCGGTGAGCGTGCGGCCCAGCATCTGATAGCCGCCGCATAGCCCCAGCAGATACCCGCCGCGCCGCACATGCGCCGCGATGTCGGTATCCCAGCCCTCGGCGCGGAGTGCGGCGAGATCGGCAATGGTCGCCTTCGACCCAGGCAGCACGACAAGATTGCAAATAGGTATGGGTGTGCGCCGTTCGACCATGATCACATCGACATCGGGCTCCGCCGCCAGCGGATCGAGATCATCGAAATTGGCGATATGCGGAAAGAGCGGCACGGCGATTCTGATCTTGCCGTTGCCGTGCCAGGAGCGGCGCTCGATAAGATCATAGGCGTCTTCGGCAGGCAAGCGCCGCGCTCCCTCGAAGAAAGGCACGAGCCCAAGCGCCGGCCAGCCGGTGCGGCTCGCGATCTCCGTCATACCGTCATCGAACAGCGACAGGTCGCCCCGCATGCGGTTGACGATGAAGCCCACGACGAGCGCGGCATCGTCGGGATCGAGCACCGCCTTGGTGCCCACTAGGCTCGCGATCACGCCGCCCCGGTCGATATCGCCCACCACCACCACCGGCACGTCGGTGGCGCGGGCAAAGCCCATATTGGCGATGTCGTTGGCCCTAAGATTGATCTCCGACGCGCTGCCCGCGCCCTCCACCAGCACGATATCGCCTTCCGATTTCAGCCTGGCAAAGCTCTCCAGCACATAAGGCAGGAGCTTCGGCTTCAGTCCTTGCATCTCCCGCGCCGTTGCCCGCCCGAACACCTTGCCCTGCACGATCACCTGCGCGCCGATCTCGCTTTGCGGCTTCAGCAGCACCGGGTTCATATGCACCGAGGGCTCGATCATCGCCGCCCGCGCCTGCAGCGCCTGCACCCGGCCGATCTCGCCGCCATCGGCAGTCACTGCGGCGTTGTTCGACATGTTCTGCGGCTTGAAGGGCCTGACTGAGATCCCCCGCCTCACCAGCGCGCGGGCGAGACCGGTGACGAGAAGCGACTTGCCGACGCTCGATCCCGTTCCTTGCAGCATGATGGCTCGTGCCACCATCAGAACTCGATGCCCTCTTGCGCCTTGACCCCTTGGGCGAAGTGATGCTTGACCAGCGTCATCTCGGTGACGAGGTCCGCCGCCTCGATCATCGCCGGCTTGGCGTTGCGCCCCGTGACCACCACGTGCAGGTCGGGCCGGCGCCCCTTCAGCGTCTCCACCACCTCGTCGAGCGGCAGATAGTCGTAGCGGAGCGCGATGTTGAGCTCGTCGAGCACGAGCAGCTTCAGGTCGGGCTCGGCCATCAGGGCCTTCGCCGTCTCCCACGCCTTGGCCGCCGCCGCCATGTCGCGCGCTTTGTCCTGCGTCTCCCAGGTGAAGCCTTCGCCGAGCGTATGCCAGCGCACGAGCTCGCCGAAGCCTTCGAGCACGCTGCGCTCGCCCGTATCCCAGCCGCCCTTGATGAACTGCACCACCGCGCATCTCTTGCCATGGCCGACCATGCGCAGCACGAGACCGAAGGCGGCCGTGGACTTGCCCTTGCCGGTACCGGTATGGACGATGAGCAGCCCCTTCCGGGCGATGGTCTTCTCCGCCACCTCGGCGTCCTGCGCCGCCTTGCGCTTGGCCATCTTGGCGCAATGGCGTTCCTGCTCGGTTTGGTCCGTCGGCTCGGTCATGGCGAGGGCTTTATCGTTATAGGCACGCCCGCCACCATGAGGACGACGCGCGTCGCGCTCGCAGCGAGGTGCTGGTTGAGGGTGCCAGCTCTATCACGAAAGGCGCGGCCGAGCGCTGTCTCCGGCACGATGCCGAGCCCCACCTCATTGGCGACGG
This sequence comes from Hyphomicrobiales bacterium, assembly GCA_003135455.1. Classification (GTDB taxonomy): domain Bacteria; phylum Pseudomonadota; class Alphaproteobacteria; order Rhizobiales; family Methyloligellaceae; genus Methyloceanibacter. The sequence goes on from PLBV01000044.1 coordinate 15,801, forward strand.
CGATGGTGGGCGCGGTGCGGGCGGCGAGCGCCTTGCCGAGTCTCGCAGTCTCCGCATCGATGTCATGCCCGCCAAGCATCAGATTGCTCAGCCAGAGCGTGAGGCAGTCGATCACCAGCGCGGCACCAGCGGGCGCTTGCGCCACCGCCCCCGCGAGGTCGACGGGCGCCTCCAGCGTCATCCATTCCGGCCCGCGCTCTTGTCTATGCAGCGCGATCCGCATCCGCATTTCCTCATCGAGCGCCTCGGCGGTGGCGATCATGACCCAAGGCGCCGGCGACTGCATGGCGAGCTCATGCGCGTAGCAGCTCTTGCCCGAGCGGGCACCGCCCAGCACCAGCGTCAGGCTCGACGCGTTCTCCTCAACCGCCATGGTCCTTCACCAAGTTTGCCGCGTTTCCGATCGCGGGCCGCGAGCTTAGCGCTAACGGCGCGCGCCCGTCATTGACAAGCAGGAACGCGGGCTCTTTAGTGCCCGCATGACGGTCTCCTCGTTTTGAGGAGCGAAAAGGGAATGCGGTGCGGGGCCTTAAGGACCCAATTCCGCAGCTGCCCCCGCAACTGTAGGCGGAGAGCCTGCGCGTCAAATGACCACTGGGGCCAAGCCCCGGGAAGGCGACGAGCAGGCGAAGGATCCGCGAGCCAGGAGACCTGCCGTCTTGAGCTTTGAGCCGCGATGCCGGGCGGGGTGCCCTGGTCTCTTCGCGGTGACCGGCATCGAGGCCGGCGGGGACGCGCGTAAGCCCCCTTCGACAACCCTGCACCCCAGGGATGCCGTCAGTGCCCGCTGAAGGGACGCACGCGCCGTACGAGAATCGGCCCACGCTCTATGTCTGCATCTCCTGCCGTCGCGAAGGCACGCCGGAGGCGCCCGACGGTGCGAAGCCCGAGGGGCGCCGGCTGTATGACGCGGTGCGGGGGCTGGTGAGCGAGCTAGGGCCTGCCGCGCCGGTGCACGCCGTCCCCACCATCTGCTTCGCCAATTGCGAGAGCGGCTGCTCGGCGGCGATCGCCGCGCCCGGCAAATGGTCCTATCTGATGGGCAGGCTCGGACCCGAGCACGCCGCCGATCTCCTTACCTATGCCGCCGCCTACACCAAGGCCGCCACCGGCGTCGTGCTGCCCTCCGGGCGCCCCGCCTCGCTGCAGCACGCGGTGATCGCCCGCTTCCCCGCCCATCTCGATGGTGCGCATCTGGATGCCGCCCATCTGTATGCCACGCATCTCGATGACGCCCAGCTCGACCAAGCCAAGGATGCCGCCGAATGAAGAACGCCGACCGCATCCCCGCCACCATCATTACCGGCTTTCTCGGCGCAGGCAAAACCACGCTCGTCCGGCATCTGTTGGAGACCGCGCGGGGAAAGCGGCTCGCCATCATCGTCAACGAGTTCGGTAGCGTCGGCATCGACGGCGACACCTTGCGCGGCTGCGGCATCGAGACCTGCGCCGAGGAGAATATCGTCGAGCTCGCCAATGGCTGCCTCTGCTGCACCGTCGCGGAGGATTTCATCCCCACCATGCAGGCGCTGATCGACCGCCCCGAGCCACCACAGCACATTCTGATCGAGACCTCGGGGCTGGCGCTGCCCAAACCCCTGATCAAGGCCTTCGACTGGCCATCCATCCGCTCCCGCCTGACGGTCGATGGCGTGATCGCCGTGGTGGATGCGCCGGCCGTGGCCTCTGGCCGCTTCGCCTCCGACCCCGAGGCCGTGGCGCGCCAGCGCCAAGAGGACCCCTCCATCGATCACGACAATCCTTTGGCCGAGGTCTATGAGGACCAGCTCATGGCCGCCGACCTCATCGTGCTGAACAAGACCGACCTGATCGACGCCTTTACCAGCGAGGCGCTGAAAGCCCAGGTCGCGGCGATCGTGCCCCGCGCGGTGAAGGTGGTCATGGCGCGGGAGGGAAGGGTGGATGTTAGCATCCTCCTCGGCCTCGCCGCCGCCGCCGAGGACGATCTTCATGCGCGGCCCTCCCATCACGACGCGTTGGACGGCCAGCATGAGCATGACGATTTCGAGAGCTTCGTCGTCGCCCTGCCCGAGATCGACGATACCGACGCCCTGCTCGCGCGACTAAAAATGGTGGCGGACACCCATGACGTGCTGCGCATAAAGGGCTTCGCGGCGGTGGCCGGCAAGCCGCTGCGACTTGCGGTGCAAGGCGTAGGCCACCGCTTCCGCTCCAGTTTCGATCGGCCCTGGAGCGAGCGCGAGAAGCGGCAAGGTCATATCGTGGTCATCGGCGAGACGGGCCTCGACCGCGCCGCCATCGAAGCGGCTATTCTGGGCTAGCCATGCACCTTCTGGTTCGCGAGACGCGGGGGCTGGACGAGGCAGAGACGGCCGTCGATCTCGGCCAGTCACGCGCCGACCTCGTGTTCCTGTCCTTCGTCGACAGCGACCTTGGGAGCGCCGCTTCCGCTTGGCAGGGATGCGGCGGCGCCCTGCCCTCGCTTCGGCTCGCCAATCTCGGCAAGCTCCGCCATCCCATGTCCGTCGACCTCTATGTGGAGCAGGTGATCGGGAATGCGCACTGCGTCGTCATCCGCCTGCTCGGCGGCCTCGACTATTGGCGCTATGGCGCCGAGGAGGTGGCCCATGCCTGTCGCGCCGCCGGCATTCCGCTGGCGCTCTTGCCTGGCGACGGCCGCGACGACCCACGGCTCAGGAGCCTCTCCACCGTGCAGGGCGCCATGCTTGATCGGCTCGACGGATATTTTGCCCAAGGTGGCCCAGCGAATATGGGACGCGCGCTGTCGCTCATGGCACATCTTGCAGGCGCCGCGCCCGACCATGGGCTGCCGCCCGAGCCCGTGCCGCTGCACGGCGTGCACACCCTTAGCATCGCCGAGAAGGAGGGCCGGCCCCTCGCCGTCATCGTGTTCTATCGCGCCTATGTCCTGGCCGGCGACATGGCACCCATCGAGGCGCTGGCGCGCGCGCTCGACAGCGAAGGCCTCAACGCCCGCGCGCTCTATGTGGGGAGCCTGAAGGACCGCGCGACCGCGGGCTTCATCGAGGCGCAGTTGCGCGAGTGGCACCCCAGCGTCATCCTCAATGCCACCGCCTTCTCGGCGAGGCTCGACGACGCGCCGTCGCCCCTGGAGGCGGTCGGCGTGCCGGTGTTACAGCTCATCATCGCGGGCTCCGATAAGGACGCCTGGCAGCGTTCGGCCCGCGGTCTCTCGCAAGCCGACCTCGCCATGCAAGTGGTGCTGCCCGAGCTCGACGGAAGGCTGCTCACCGCGGCGATCTCCTTCAAGGCGGAAGAGAGCACCGTCGAGGGCCTGGAATTCGCTCGCATAGCGCACCAGCCCGCCGAGGATGGTATTGCCGCCACAGCCAAGCGCGCTTCGCTGTGGACGCGGCTCGCCACCACGCAGCGGTCGGAGCGGAAGCTCGCGCTGGTGCTGTCCGACTATCCGGGCGCCGGCGGACAAGTGGCCCACGCCGTCGGCCTCGACGCGCTCGCCAGCACCGAGGCGATGCTGGAGCTGCTGCAAGCCGAAGGCTTCGATGTGGGCGACACGTTGCCGACGCGGGAGGATCTCGTTGCCGCGCTGTGCGATGCGGAGCCCGCCCCTTTCTTGTCCCTTGGCGAGTATCAGTGCCTATGTGCGGCGCTTGGCGAGGATGTTTGCACCAAGATCGTGGCGGGCTGGGGCGCACCCGAGGAGGACCGTGCCCTCAAGAAGGGCCAATTCACTCTGCGGCTGGCGCATTACGGCAAGCTCGTCACCACTATCCAGCCCGATCGCGGCAATGTGCTCGACCGCAAGGCGAGCTACCACGACCCAGACCTGCCGCCGCGCCACGCTTACGTCGCCTTCTATCTTTGGCTGCGCGAGGTGGAGCGGGTGCATGCGCTGATCCATCTCGGCACCCACGGCACGCTGGAATGGCTGCCGGGCAAGGCCGTGGCCCTGTCGCGCTCCTGCCTGCCCGCCGCGCTGCTCGGCGAGCTGCCGGTGATCTACCCGTTCATCGTCAACAATCCGGGCGAGGCGGCTGCCGCCAAGCGCAGGCTGGGGGCCGTGACCATCGGACATCTGACGCCGCCGCTGAAAGCAGCAGGCCATGGCGCCGAGGCCGCCGAGCTCGATCGGCTGATCGACGAATATGCCGCCGCCGACGGCCTCGATCGCCGTCGTGCGACGCTGCTGCGCCGGGAAATCCTCGACCGCGCCGCCGCGGCGGGGCTGCTCGCGGAAAGCGGCGTGGTCCGCGACATGACTGAGGACGACCAGCTGGCGCGGCTCGACGCCTATCTCTGCGACGTGAAGGATTTGCAGATCAGGGACGGCTTGCACGTCTTCGGCCGCGCACCGGACGCCGACCGGCGTGAGGAGTTCCTGACGGCACTGAGCCAATCCAATCCCGGCGTAGCAAGTGAGACGCTCGCCGCCCGCCTCGACGCGGCGGCTCGATGTGAGCGCGAGGCGCTGATCGCTAGCCTCGACGGCAGGTTCGTGGCACCCGGTCCTGCCGGCGCACCGACCAGGGGCCGCGCCGACGTGCTGCCCACGGGNNATCTCTACACCATCGATCCACGCGCCGTACCGACGCGCTCCGCGGTTGTGCTCGCCCGGAAGGCCGCGGCAGAGCTGCTCCGCCGGCACCTGCAAGACCACGGCGAATGGCCGCGCTCCCTGGTGATGGATGTCTGGGGCAGCGCCACAACGCGCACCGGCGGCGAGGATTTGGCGCTGGCGCTACTGCTCATGGGCACCCGCCCGGTCTGGGACCAGGGCTCATCGCGGGTCACCGGCATCGAAATCTTGGCACTCGCCGAGCTCGATCACCCACGCGTGGATGTCACTTTGCGCATCTCGGGCCTCTTCCGCGACGCCTTCGAGACCCAGATCGCGCTGTTCGACGAGGCGGTGCGCGCCATCGCCGCCCGCGACGAGCCCGACGATCAGAACCCGCTCGCGGCTTGCGTGCGCGGGCTTAAGGGCGAGGCGCTTCGCCGCGCCACGGCGCGCATCTATGGCGCCGCACCCGGCGGCTATGGTGCCGGCGTCGAGGCTTTGGTGGAGCGCGGCGCCTGGCAGGCCCGCGCCGATCTCGGCCTCGATTATCTCGCCGCCTCCGCCACCGCCTATGGCAAGGGCCTCGACGGCGTGGCCGACGCTTCCGGCTTCGCCGAGCGGGTCGCTGCGGCCAATGCCTTCCTGCATCAGCAGGACCACGCCGAGATCGACCTGCTCGATAGCCTCGATTATGCGGCTTATGAGGGGGGCTTTGCCGCCGCCGCCGACCTCTTGGGTGCCGCGCCCGCGCTGTACCACTCCGACCTGTCGCGGCCCGAGGCGCCACGCGTGCGCACCCTCACCGAGGAGATCGCCCGCATCGTGCGCGGCCGCGCGGCGAACCCGGTCTGGATCGAGGGCATGATGCGCCACGGCTATCGCGGCGCCGCCGAGGTGACGCGCAGCGTCGAGGGCCTGTTCGCCTTTGCCGCGACGCTCCCCGCCCGGCTTGACCGCCAGTTCGACGTCTTGTTCGACGCGACACTGGGCGACGAGACGGTGGATGCCTTCCTGCAAAGCGCCAATCCGGCCGCGCGGAAGGGCATGGCGGCACGCTTCGACGAGGCGATCACCCGCGGCCTCTGGCGCCCGCGCCGCAACAGCGTCGCCGCCACATTGGACGAAGCGTCATGACCGCCGACGCGCTGATCAAAGGCTGGTGCCCGTCGCTGCTGTCGCCGATGCAATCCGGCGACGGCTGGCTCGCGCGCGTCAAGCCGACGGGAGCAAGACTGAGCGCGGCCTCAGCGCGCCTCATCGCGGACGCCGCGCGCCGCCACGGCAATGGCCATATCGATCTCACCAACCGCGCCAATCTCCAGATCAGGGGGCTCAGCTCCCACTCGGCTTTTGCGGAAGCCATCATTGCCGAAGGCCTGGCGAAATCCGATCCCGCCGCCGAGAGTGTCCGCAACGTGATGGCGAGCCCGCTTGGGCCTCGCGACGATGCCACGGCGAACTTCGACTCCCACGCGCTCGCCCATGACATCGAGGCGATGCTCGGCGAGGAGCGTGCGCTTCAGGCGTTGCCCTCCAAATTCGGGTTCCTGGTGGATGGCGGCGGCAGCGTGCCGCTTGCCGGCACCACCGCCGACATCATGGTCACCGCCCATCGCGGCCAGCTCGCCGTGAGCCTCGATGGCGGCGCGTTGGCCGTGCTCCGTCCCGCGTCAACACTGGTCGGGACAGTCCGCGCTATGGCGGCAGCCTTTCTGTCCCTGGCAGCGGGACGCGCCGAGCGCCCGCGCCGCATGCGCGCCCTGGTCATGGCTGTCGGCGAGGAGGCCATGTTCGCCGCCGCAAATCTTGCGCCCATTCGCTTGCCCTCGGTGCAGCCAGTCGCATCACGATCGCCGATCGGCTTCATGTCCCTCCCGGGCACGAGCAAAGGCGCCTTCGGTGCGGGACTTCCCTTCGGCCGCATCGAGGCCGAGACGTTGCGCGAGCTTGCCGATCTGTCGGAGCGCTTCGGCGACGGCATGCTCAGGCTCACCCCCTGGCGCGCGCTGCTCATCGCAAGGGTTGACGCGACCGACCTCGTTAAGCTCGGTGAGAGGGTAGGTGCGCTTGGGCTGATCATCGACGCTTCCGACCCGCGCTCGCGCCTTCATGCCTGCGTCGGTGCGCCCGCTTGCGCAAGCGCGAGCGTCGACGCCCGCACCGACGCCGGCCGCATCGCCGCAAGCGCCGCCGCCAAAGGTCTCAACATTNNGTGTCGGGCTGCGCCAAGGGATGCGCCCACGCTGGTCCCGCCTCGCTGACCTTGGTCGGTCGTGACAGCCGCTACGACGTAGTCCGCCAGGGGCGCGCCGGCGACACGCCCGTGCTCACTGGCCTCAACCTCGAGCAGGTCATCGAGCAGGTTTTGGCACTGCTCGATGCCGAGCGGAGGCCAGGGTCATGAGCGCGCATTATGACTATGTCCGCGACGGCGCCGAGATCTACCGCCGCTCCTTCGCCGTCATCCGCGCCGAGGCCGACCTTGCCCGCTTCGACAAAGACGAGGCGCGCATCGCGACCCGAATCATCCATTCCTGCGGCATGGTGGAGATCGCCCCCGACCTCGTCTTCTCGCCGGGCTTCACCGCCGCTGCGCGGGCAGCACTTCTTGCCGGCAAGCCTGTCCTCTGCGATTCCAAGATGGTGGCGAACGGCATCACTAGGCCCCGCCTGCCCGCCGCCAACGCGATCATCTGCACCCTCGATACCCCGGACATCGAGGACCGCGCCGCCCGGCTCGGCACCACCCGCTCGGCGGCAGCGCTCGATCTGTGGCTCGACCGCCTGGACGGCGCGCTCGTCGCCATCGGCAACGCGCCGACGGCCCTGTTTCGCCTCCTCGAGCTTATCCATGCCGGCGCGCCGCTTCCTGCGGCCATCATCGGCATGCCCGTCGGTTTCGTGGGGGCGGCGGAATCGAAAGAGGCGCTCGCGCAGGATGGCCGCGTACCCTTCCTGATCGTCACCGGCCGCAAGGGCGGCAGCGCCATGGCCGTCGCCGCCGTCAATGCGCTTGCCAGCGAGGCCGAGTGATGGGGATGCGCGGCACGCTTTACGGCGTCGGCGTCGGTCCGGGCGATCCAGAGCTGATGTCGCTCAAGGCCGCGCGCATCCTGAAATCGGTGCCGGTCGTCGCCTTCTTCGCCAAGAAAGGCGCTACCGGCAATGCGCGCCGCGCCGTGGACGGCCACCTCAATCCGGAGGCCGAGCTCGTCCGTCTCGACTATCCCTTCACCACCGAGCTGCCGGAGAGCGATCCCCACTACCGAGCGGCACTCGCGGAGTTTTACGACGCCGCAGCCGCGTCCCTTGGCGCGCGGCTCGATCGCGGCCAGGACGTGGCCGTGCTCTGCGCCGGCGATCCCTTCTTCTACGGTTCCTACGCGCATCTGCATGAGCGGCTGGCCCCGACCCATGTTTGCGAGGTGATCCCCGGCATCACCGCCATGAGCGGCTGCTGGACGCGGGCCTTAACCCCCATGACCTGCGGCGACGAGATGCTCACTGTCCTCTCGGGCACCATGCCGGCGGAGATGCTCGCCCATCGTCTCGCCGGCTCCGATGCCGTGGTGATCATGAAGGTCGGCCGCAACCTCGCCAAGATTAGGCAGGCGCTCGCCCACGCCGGCATGCTGGAGCGCGCCATCTATGTGGAGCGCGGCACCATGCCGGAGGAGCGCATCCTGCGTCTCGCCGACAAGCCTGACGACGAGGCGGCCTATTTCGGCATCGTGCTGGTGCCGGGCGCGCGAAAACCCTTATGACCGGCCGCCTCGCCATTGTCGGGCTCGGCCCCGGCGCACCCGAGCTGCTGACGCCCATGGCCGCCGAGGCGCTTGGCGCCGCCACCGACCTCGTCGGCTATGCGCCCTATCTCGCCCGCGTGCCGGAGCGCCCCGGCCAACGCCGCCACGCCTCCGACAATCGCGAGGAGCTGGCGCGCGCCCGCCAGGCGCTGGCCTTAGCGGAAGCGGGGAAGGCTGTTGCCTTGGTCTCCTCCGGCGACCCCGGCATCTTCGCCATGGCGAGCGCCATTTTCGAGGCGATCGAGATGGGCAAGCCGGAATGGCGCGGGATCGAGGTGACGGTGGTGCCGGGCGTCTCGGCCATGCTTGCCGCGGCCGCCCGGGCAGGCGCACCGCTCGGCCATGATTTCTGCGTGCTGTCGCTTTCCGACAATCTGAAGCCCTGGGAGATCGTGCTCCAGCGACTTGAGGCCGCGGCGGGCGCCGATCTCGTCATCGTGCTCTACAATCCTGCCTCCAAGGCGCGTCCCTGGCAGCTTGGCGAAGCTTTTCGCGCCATCGCCCGCCATCGTGCCGGCACGACGCCGGTTATCTTCGCCCACGCCGTGAGCCAGCCCGACGAGCGCATCGAGATCGCGACGCTGGCCGAAAGCGAGACATGCCGGGCCGACATGCGGACGCTGGTGATCGTGGGGTCGAGCGCGACCAGGCTGCTGCCGCGGGGCGCAGGCGCGCCGTTCGTCTATACGCCGCGTCACGCCGAAATGGTGCCGTCGTGATGCCGCTCGAGCCAGGCAAACGCTTCCTCCACGGTCTCGACGCTCGGCGCCTCCGGCACCTCGGGGCGACGCACCATGATCACGGGGAGCGCCAGCGCTCGCGCCGCTTCGAGCTTGGCGGCGGTGGCAGTACCGCCAGAGTTCTTGGTGACGACGATGTCGATGGCGTGGCTCTTAAGCAGCGCCCGCTCGCTCGCCAAATTGAAAGGCCCCCGAGCCGTGATCGCCGTCACATGGGGCGGCAGAGCCTCGCGCAGCGGCGCCTCGACACTGCGCAAGAGATAGAAGTGTTGCGCCTCCGCGACAAAGGGGGCGAGCTCCTTGCGCCCGGTGGTGAGCAGCACCCGTCGCGGCGTCGTGCCAAGGGCGGCGGCCGCCTCGTCGAGGCTCGCCACCAAGATCCAGTGATCGCCCTCCACCGGCTCCCAAGCAGGGCGGCGGATGGCGAGCAGCGCGACACCGGCAAGCTGCGCCGCCTCCACCGCGTTCCGCTTCATCTGCGCGGCAAAGGGATGGGTGGCATCGACCAGCACATGGGTTCCGGTCTCGGCGAGATAGCGCGCCAAACCTTCGGCGCCGCCGAACCCGCCGGTCCGCATCGGGACTGGGCTCGGCGCGGGGTGCTCGGTGCGGCCGGCGAGCGACAGCGTGGTCACGGTGCGCGGGTCGTCGGCAAGCGCGCGGGCGAGCGCCGCGCCCTCGCCGCTGCCGCCAAGGATGAGAAGCTTCAAGGTCATGTGCTTCACGAGGTTGCACCGTGACGGCGCCCGGTCAACAGCAAGGCCGATGGCTCGCACTTGTGGGCCTCGGCGAGGACGGCATCGAGGGGCTGGTCCCCGCCGCCAAGGCGCTCATCGCCAATGCCACGCTCGTTGTCGGGGGCAAGCGCCAACTCGCGCTCGCCGATGGCCTGCCTCGGGCTGAGCGCATGACCTGGATAAGCCCGATCGCCGAGACGATCCCCGCCATCCTCGCCCATCGAGGGCGACCGGTCGCCGTGCTCGCCTCCGGCGACCCCTATTGCTTCGGCATCGGTGCCCTGCTCGCGGCCCATGTGCCGCCGGAGGAGACGATCTGCCTGCCCGCGCCTTCTTCCTTGTCGCTCGCCTGTGCCAGACTGGGCTGGGCCCTTGACGAATTGGCGACGGTCTCGCTGTGCGGGAGGCCGCTGCAAACCTTGGCGCCCTTGTTGCAGCCGAACCGGCGCGTGCTGGCGCTGTCCGCCGACGCGACGACACCCGCTTCGGTCGCGAACTATCTCGTCGAGCGCGGCTTCGAACGCTCCGTGCTGCATGTGCTCGAATGTTTGGGTGGTCCGCGCGAGCGCGTGCGCCGCACGACCGCCGAGCGCTTCGGCTTCAACGACGTCGAGGCGCTGAACCTCGTGGCCATTGAGGTTGAGGCAAGTCCCGGCGCCAGGATCATCCCGCTGGCCTCTGGACTCCCCGATACGATGTTCGAGCATGACGGGCAGCTCACCAAGCGCGAGATCCGCGCCGTCACCCTCTCCTCCCTTGCGCCCCGCGCCGGAGAGCTGCTCTGGGACATCGGCTGCGGCTCGGGCTCCGTCGCCATCGAATGGCTGCTGCGCCACCCCTCAACCCGAGCCATCGCCATCGAGCGCGACCCAATTCGCGCCGGGCGTGCGGCTCGCAATGGGCTGGAGCTCGGTGTGCCTCGTCTGGAGGTCGTCACCGGCGAGGCGCCTCAAGCCCTGGGCGCCCTCGCCGCACCTGACGCGGTCTTCATCGGCGGCGGCGGCGATGCGCAGATGATCGAGACAGCATGGACCGCGCTCAAAGCCGGCGGCCGCCTCGTCGCCAATGCCGTCACGCTTGCCACGGAACGCGCCCTGCTCGCGGCGCAAGCCACCCATGGCGGCACGCTGACGCGGCTCTCGGTGCAGCGGCTGGATGCGGTCGGCGACAAGCAGGCCTTCCGGCCCGCCATGACCGTGACCCAATGGAGCGCGGTGAAACCACTCGTGGTGAAATCATGATCGTCGCCGGCCTCGGCTGCCGCAAGGACTGTGACGCAGAGGAGATCCTGCGCCTTGTCGAGCGCGCGCTAACGCTCGCCGCGCTTCCCTCCTCGGCGCTCGCAGCACTCGCCACGCCGGCGTTCAAGTCCGAGGCCGCGGCCCCGCGCGAAGCTGCCAAGACTCTCGGCCTGCCGCTCGTGCTCATCAGCGACGATGCGCTGAGAGAAGCGGAACCCCGCGCCGCCACCGCGTCCCCCGCTTCGCTCAAGGCCACCGGCTTCGCGGCGGTTGCGGAATCCGCAGCACTTGCGGCGGCGGGCGCCGGCAGCACGCTGCTCTTGCCGCGCATCAAGGGCACCAACGCCACCTGCGCCCTGGCAAAGGCGGCCACGCCATGAATGTGCATTTCATCGGTGCCGGCCCCGGCGCGCCCGACCTCCTCACGCTCCGCGGGCGCGACATCCTCGCGCGCTGCCCGGTTTGCCTCTATGCGGGCTCCCTCGTCCATCGCGACATTCTTGCCTTTTGCCCCAAGGGCGCTCGCATCGTCGACACCGCGCCCATGAGCCTCGACGAGATCGTGGCCGAGCTCCAAGCAGCTCACGCGGCCGGCCACGATGTGGCGCGGCTGCATTCAGGCGATCTCTCGGTGTGGAGCGCAGTTGGCGAGCAGCTGCGCCGGCTCGATGCGCTTGGCATCCCCTACACGCTGACCCCAGGCGTGCCCGCCTTCGCCGCGGCTGCCGCCGCGCTGAAGCGCGAGCTGACCCTGCCTGAGGTCGCCCAGTCACTGGTGTTGACGCGCATGGGGGGACGCGCCTCGGCCATGCCGCCGCGCGAGACGCTTGCCGCCTTCGCCGCGACCGGCGCCACCATCGCGCTGCACCTCTCAATCCAGGCGCTTACCCGCGTGGTGGCCGAGCTCACGCCCTACTACGGCGCCGACTGCCCAGCCGCCGTGGTCATCCGCGCGAGCTGGCCCGATGAGCGCATCATCCGCGCAACGCTCGGCACGCTGGCGGCCGCCGTCGCCAGCGATCCGCCGGAGCGCACCGCCCTGATCCTGGTGGGCCAGGTGCTTGCAGCAGAGGACTTCCGCGACAGCGCGCTCTACGACGCGAGTTACCGGCGCCGCTACCGCTCGGGAGGCGCCCCATGAACCTTGGCGGCCCTAGCCTGACCCACCAGTCGCCCCTCGCGGTCGAAGATGGCGATGTCGAGCGCAATGTCGGTCCCTGCCAACACGCCGGCGGCAACGCGCCAGGCACCGCGGGCTACCGCATCGCCCAGCGCAATGCCCTCTGCCGCCGCATGGCCGAAGGCCTCGGCGGTGGTGTTGGCACCAAGGATATGTTGCACGAGCACGTCAGACCCGCCTTCCGCCCGGGCGAGCTCAGCCAAAGCGCCAAGCTCGACGCTGCCGCGACCCGAATGCAGGTCGAGCAGCCCTTGAGCAAGCTTGGTGATCTTCGCCACGCCGCCCGCGATGGTCACGCGCGGGAGCGGATGGGTGCGCAGATATTTGAGCATGCCGCCGACGAAATCCCCCATGTCGATCAACGCGCTTTCGGAAAAATCGTACAATTTCGCCACTGCCGCCTCCGAGGTGCGGCCCGTGGCACCGGCCACATGATCGAGACCCAGCGCGCGGGCGACGTCGATGCCCTGATGGATGGTCGCGATCCAGGCGGCGCAGGAATAGGGCACGACCACGCCGGTGGTGCCGAGGATCGACAGGCCGCCAAGAATGCCGAGGCGCGCGTTCAACGTCTTCGCCGCCATCTCCTCGCCATGGGGAATGGCGATCTCGATCTCCACATCGCGTGGGACGCCCATAGCGCATCCCACCTCGGCGATGGCCGCGCGCATCATCTGGCGCGGCACGGGATTGATGGCCGGCTCCCCCGGCGGAACCGGGAGACCGGGCAAGGTTACTGTCCCCACGCCCGGGCCGGCCTTGAAGCTGACGCCGCTTCCGGGGGCGCCCGCACGCACCGTGACCAGCACCAGCGCGCCATGGGTCACGTCGGGGTCGTCGCCTGCGTCCTTGACGATGCCGGCGGTCGCCGAGTTTTCCTCTTTACGGCTGACGGCAAGCGCGAAGGCGACCACTTGCCCATTGGGCAGCGTGATCTCGACGGGATCGGGAAAGGCGCCGGTCAGAAGCGCGGTAAAGGCGGCCTTGCTGGCCGCCGTCGCACAGGCGCCGGTGGTCCAGCCGCGCTTCAACTTGCGTGCCTCATCCATGGCCTAGGCAATAGACCCTGCGCGAGAGCCTGTCACCGCGGGGGAGGCGCTCCATGACCGACGCACTGAAAAGCGCCATGGCGCATTTGGCCCTGTTCGAGCCCGGCCATGTCTGGCTGACCGGCGCGGGACCGGGCGACCCAGGGCTGCTCACGCTCCATGCGCTAAAAGGCCTCGCCGAGGCCGATGTGATCGTGCATGACGCCCTCGTCGACCCGCGCGTGCTCGCCCTTGGTCGGCCAGGTGCCGCGCGCGAATTCGCGGGCAAACGCGGCGGCAAGCCATCGCCGGCTCAGGCCGAGATTACGCGACGCCTCATCGCACTCGCCCGCGAGGGCAAGCGGGTGTTGCGGCTGAAGGGCGGCGATCCGTGCATGTTCGGCCGGGGCGGCGAGGAGGCGCTCGCGCTGGCGCGCGCAGGCGTGCCCTTCCGCATCATCCCAGGCATCACCTCCGGGCTTGCGGCACTCACCATGGCCTCGATCCCCGCCACCTTCCGCGGCGTCAACCGCGCTCTGATCCTGGTCACTGGGCAGTCGGGCGAGGAGGATGCCCCCTTCGACTGGACCGCACTTGCGCGCACCGGGGAGCCGATCGTCCTTTATATGGGCTTGCGCAATCTCGACTCCATCGCGGCGGCTCTCATCGAAGGGGGTCTCGCCCCCCATACGCCCGCCGCGGTCATCGCCTCGGCGACGCTGCCCGCCGAGCGTATCCTCATCTCCCCGCTCGATCGCGTCGCCGCCGAAGCCACAGCGCTCGGCTTTGAGTCCCCCGCGATCATCGCTATTGGCGAGATTGTTGCGCTCAGGGCCGAGCTGATCGCGCTCGCTTCGCGTGTCCCGGACCTGGTGGCATGAGCAGCATGGACATAAGGACCAGGGCGCTGGTCGTCGCGGCCCCGCGTTCGGGCGCCGGCAAGACTACGCTGACGCTCGGTCTCATCGCCGCGTTCAAGCGCCGCGGCTTGCGCGTGTGTGCCGCCAAATGCGGGCCCGATTACATCGACCCCGCCTTCCACGCCGTCGCCTCAGGCTCCCCTTGCCTCAACCTCGATAGCTGGGCCATGGCGCCCGACCTGCTCGAGGCCACGCTGCATGAGGCGGCCACCGGCGCCGATCTCCTGATCATCGAAGCCGCCATGGGGCTGTTCGACGGCGTTCCCGGTAGTGGGGCTCGGGCTAGAGGTGCTGCCGCCGAGCTCGTCAGCCGGTTCGATCTGCCGGTGCTCTTGGTCCTGGATGTCACCGGACAAGCCCAATCGGCAGCGGCGGTACTGCATGGCTTTGCCAGTTTCGATCCGCAAATCCGCATCGCCGGCGTGATACTAAACCGCGTCGCGAGCGACCGCCATCGGGCCGCCATCGCGCCGGCCATCGCCGCGCTTGGCATTCCCCTGGCAGGCGCGCTGCCACGCGACGCGGCGATTTCTTTGCCCGAACGTCATCTCGGATTGGTACAGGCAGACGAGCATGCCGACTTGGCGACGCGCCTCGACCGCCTGGCCGATCTCCTCGAGTCCCATTGCGACCTCGCCCTCATCCAGGACCTTGCCGGCGCCGTGCACGCTCACCCCGCGCCATTGGTCGCCCTGCCACCACCCGGGCAGCGCATCGCGCTCGCAAAGGACGCGGCCTTCACCTTCCTCTATCCGCATCTCGTCAGTGGCTGGCGGCGCGCCGGGGCAGAGATCGTCCCCTTCTCTCCGCTCGCCGACGAGCCGCCCCCTCAAGCTTGCGACGCCTGCTGGCTGCCGGGGGGCTACCCGGAGCTGCATGCGGGCACGCTCGCCGCTGCGACGCGCTTCAAGCAAGGACTGACGCGCTTCGCGACCGACCGCCCGGTGCATGGCGAGTGCGGCGGCTACATGGTGCTTGGCGAGGGCCTTGACGATGCCGACGGCACGCGCCACGCCATGACCGGCCTCCTGTCCCACGCCACGAGCTTCGCCGAGCGCCGCCTGCATCTCGGCTATCGCAGCGCGCGGCTCCTCGCCGATGGCGCGCTTGGGAAAGCGGGAGCGGTATCGCGCGGCCATGAGTTCCACTACGCCGCGCTCACCCTGCCCGGCACCGACGCACCGCTGGCCGAGCTCTTCGACGCCGAAGGCAAATCGCTAGGGAAGGCGGGCGGACGGCGCGGGCACGTCACCGGCTCCTTCTTCCACGTCATCGCCGACAGCGTCCCTCATCCTCTCGCCGACGCCTTCGCCCACAAGATGTCGGAGACGGCATGACGGCAATTGCCAGCCTTGCCGATTTGCGCGCGCTACTCGCCGATTTGCCGAAGGGCGATGAGAAGGCGGCCGCCGCTATCGTCCATCGCCAGTCCCACCTCACCAAGCCGCAAGGCAGCCTCGGACGCCTCGAAGAGCTTGTGGCTTGGCTCGGGCGCTGGCAGGGCCGGACGAGCCCGCGGCTTGATACCGTCGAGGTGATCGTCTTCGCCGGCAATCACGGCGTCGCGATGCAGGGCGTCTCGGCCTTTCCGGCGGCCGTGACCCGGCAGATGGTCGAGAACTTCGCGGCCGGCGGCGCCGCCATCAACCAGATCTGCCTCGCCTACGATCTCTCGCTCAAGGTCTATGACCTGGCTCTCGACATTCCGACCGGCGACATCACGTTGGAGCCCGCCCTCGACGAAGCCGCCTGCGCCGCCACCATGGCCTTCGGCATGGAGGCGACCGCCGGCGGCATCGACCTTCTCTGCATCGGCGAAATGGGCATCGGCAATACGACGATCGCGGCGGCGCTCTTTGCCGCGCTCTTCGGCGGCGCCGCCGCCGACTGGGTGGGTCCCGGCACCGGCGTCGATGCCGCCGGCATGAGCCGCAAGCAGGCCGCGGTCACCGCCGCGCTCGCCCGNNGGCTCGAGGTGCTGCGCCGGCTCGGGGGGCGGGAGATCGCCGCGATGACCGGCGCCATTCTCGCCGCCCGCATCAACCGCGTGCCAGTGATCGTCGATGGCTAAGTGGCGACGGCCGCCGCGGCGGTGCTCTTCGCGACGGATCCCGGCGCGCTCGACCATTGCCTGTTCGCCCACGTCTCGGCGGAGCCGGCGCACGCCCGCGCGCTGGCGCGCATGGAGAAGACGCCGCTCCTCGATCTCGGCATGCGGCTGGGCGAGGGGACGGGGGCCGCCCTCGCGGCCGGAATCGTCAAGGCGGCGGTTCGCCTGCATACGGGCATGGCGACGTTCGCCCAGGCTGGCGTGGCGACGAAAGAGAGTTAGCTCGCCCGCAGCCAGCCGCCGCCGCGGCGCGGCGGGTTGCTGNNTCCATCACCCGCGATTGCGGGAAGGTGGCGATCACCTCGGTGCCCTGGCGGAGCTTCGACTTCAGCTCGAACGTGCCGTCGTGCGTCTGCATCAGCGCCTGAACGATCGGCAGGCCGAGGCCGGCGCC
>PLBV01000031.1 GCA_003135455.1 Hyphomicrobiales bacterium
ACCATGCCCTGGGTGAACAGGCCCCGGAACGGCTCGTCGAGATTGACGTGCCCGGTCTTGCGCATGGCGCGGGTGAAGAACCGCGAATAGAGCAGGTGCAGGATCGCGTGCTCGACGCCGCCGATATATTGGTCGACCGGCAACCAATAGCCGACCGCGTTCTTGTCGGTGGGCTCGCTCGCATGGGGTGAGCAGTACCGCGCGAAGTACCAGGACGAATCGACGAAGGTGTCCATGGTGTCGGTCTCGCGCGTTGCCTCCCCGCCGCATTGCGGGCAGGTGACATGCTTCCAGGTCGGGTGCAGATCGAGCGGGTTGCCGGGCTTGTCGAAGCTGACGTCGTCGGGGAGCTTCACCGGCAGATCCGCATCCCTTACCGGCACGATGCCGCAGGCGTCGCAATGGATCATGGGGATCGGACAGCCCCAATAGCGCTGGCGCGANNGCCCCAGTCGCGCAGGCGGTATTCGGTGCGCCGCATCCCCTGCGTCTGCCCTTTGACTGTTTGCTTGGCGAGATGCTCGGCCATGGCGTTCTTAGCAGCCTCGACGCTGAGCCCATCGAGGAAGCCTGAATTGATCATGGTGCCATCGCCCGTATAGGCCTCGTCCCCGATCGCAAATGTCTTGAGGTCGGCGCCTGGCGGCAGCACCACCGGCAACACGGGCAATCCGTATTTGCGCGCGAATTCGAGGTCGCGCTGGTCATGCGCCGGGCAGCCGAAGATGGCGCCCGTGCCGTAGTCCATGACGATGAAGTTGGCGATATAGACCGGCAGCGTGGCAAAGGCGTCGACCGGGTTCTGCACGCGGACGCCAGTGTCGAAGCCCTTCTTCTCTTGCGTCTCGAGCGCGGCCGCGGTCGTTACCACGTGCCGGCATTCCTCGATGAAGGCGGACGCGCGTGGGTCGCGTTCGGCGACGGCCTTGGCCAGAGGATGGTCCGGAGCCACGCCTAAGAAGCTCGCGCCGAACAGCGTGTCGGGCCGCGTGGTGTACACCTCGATGAGGTCGGGGCCCTTGGGCGCCTTGCCTGCCACCTCGAAGCGGACAGCCAAGCCCTCGGACCGCCCGATCCAATTCGCCTGCATCAGCCGCACCTTCTCCGGCCAGCGGTCGAGGTCACCCAACGCTTCGAGCAGCTCCTGGGCGTAGTCGGTGATCTTGAACACCCACTCGGGCTGCTCGCGCTGCTCGATCAGCGCGCCCGACCGCCAGCCGCGCCCGTCGATCACCTGCTCATTGGCGAGCACCGTGCGGTCGACCGGGTCCCAATTCACCTTGCGCGTCTTGCGGTCGACGAGGCCCGTCTTGAAGAACTCGAGGAACAGCTTCTGCTGCTGGTGGTAATATTCGACGTCGCAGGTGGCGAGCTCGCGCGACCAGTCGAGCGATAGCCCCATGGATTTGAGCTGGCCGCGCATGGTGGCGATGTTGTCGTAGGTCCACTTGGCCGGATGCACGCCACGCTCGATCGCCGCATTCTCCGCCGGCATGCCGAAGGCGTCCCAGCCCATGGGGTGAAGCACATTGTTGCCGCGGGCCCGCATAGTGCGGGCGACCACGTCGCCCATGGTGTAATTGCGGACGTGCCCCATATGGATGCGCCCGGAAGGGTAGGGGAACATTTCGAGAACATAGTATTTCGGGCGCGGGTCGTTCTCGACGGTCAGGAAGATGCCGCGAGCCTCCCAGACCTTCTGCCAATGCTTCTCGCGCTTCGGCGCGTCGTAGCGCTCCGCTGCCATGATCAGGCCTGTTGTTGTCACCGGTCTCGCGCCGCAATCGAACCTAAATGACGGGAGCGGTCAAGTTGTGCGGACGAGCGCCTCATGCAATACGCTCATGAGCATGGGCGAAGACACGATGGCCACCGGGATCGCATCGCAGCTGCGTACGGTGCACGAGGAGGTTGCCGCCGCTTCACGGGCGGCCAAGCGCGATCCATCCGCTGTGAAGCTGATCGCGGTCACCAAGATCGTGCCCGCCTCCGTCATCGAGGAGGCCATCGCGGCGGGCCAGCTCAGGTTCGGCGAGAACCGGGTGCAGGAGGCGCGCACCAAA
Source organism: Hyphomicrobiales bacterium (assembly GCA_003135455.1). GTDB lineage: Bacteria > Pseudomonadota > Alphaproteobacteria > Rhizobiales > Methyloligellaceae > Methyloceanibacter. The sequence continues at coordinate 2,064 of PLBV01000031.1, forward strand.
TGGCCCGAGCTGAAGGAACGTCATCCCGACATCGAGCTGCATCTCATCGGGCCGCTGCAATCGAATAAAGTGCGCGACGCCGTGGCGCTGTTCGATGTGATCGAGACCCTCGACCGTCCGAAGATCGCAGCCGCGCTCGCCGAGGAGATGGCGCGGGCCGGCAAGCGCCCGCGCCTGCTCGTGCAGGTCAACACCGGCGAGGAGCCGCAAAAGGCAGGCGTCCTGCCGGACGAGCTTGATGGGTTCGTCGCGCAATGCCGCGAGCGCCTCGGTGTCGCCATCGAGGGCTTGATGTGCATCCCGCCCCTGGACGAGGAGCCAAGCTTACATTTTGCGCTGCTCGCCAAGATGGCACATCGGCTTGGACTCGCCGAGCTCAGCATGGGCATGAGCGGCGACTTCGCCCGCGCCATTGCCTTCGGCGCGACTTACGTGCGCGTGGGCACCGCCATCTTCGGCGCGCGTGGTGCTGCGATCACGGTCTGATATCGAGCAACGTTCGCGGCCCGACCTGCGCCAGCAGCGCGGAGAGGTCCTGGCGGGACAGCGCGATGCAGCCTTCGGTTGGCGTGTAGCCCGGCCTGGCGAGATGCACGAAGATGGCGCTGCCGCGGCCCCCCACCCGCGGCCGGTCGTTGTAGCCGAGCACGAGCACCAGATCGTAAAGGTGGTCCTCGCGCCGCAAGCCCTCAGCGCTCCGCTTCCAGGGCAGCTTGATGAGCCGGTTGTAGTTGCGGCTCGTGGGGTCGTCGCACCAGCCGTCGAGGGCTCCGATGGCCCGGACCGGCAGCCGCGTGCGTGGGCGGGCCACGCGATCGGCGCGGTACAGCACCTGGCGGATGGGGAAACGCCCGAGCGGCGTTGAGCCGTCCCCTTCGCGCTTCAACGCCGCGATGCCGGAGCGCCCGAGCGCCGCCTGTCGTGCGCCGTGAGGAAGCAGCAGAAGCCCCAGGCTCCCCTTCCCAGGGCCGCGCCGCAGGACAATCGTTTGGGATCGCTTAAGCCTCATAGGTGCAGGCCTTTTCCATTCTCTTGCCCATCCGACATGCTTGTCCGAAGGCCAAGCCCCGCTTACAACTTTCGGCGAGCGTTAGAGCATGATCCGGAAAAGTGNNTTTCCGATAAGATCATGCGTCAAAAAAATAGATCCGGGGCGGCCGATGAGCAATGCGCGAAAAATCCTGATCGTCGACGATGACGATGAGCTCCGCGAGTCCTTGAGCGAGCAGCTCACGCTGCATGAGGAGTTCGACACCCTGCTGGCGCCGACCGCGTCGGAGGGGCTGAAGCTCGCCCGCAACGGCCATGTGGACCTGATCCTGCTCGATGTCGGGCTTCCCGATCTTGACGGCCGCGAAGCCTGCAAGCTGCTCCGCCGCGGCGGCTTCAAGGGCCCGATCGTCATGCTGACGGCGCAGATCTCCGATTCCGACACCATTCTCGGATTGGAATCCGGCGCCAACGACTATGTGACCAAGCCGTTCAAGCTCGGCGTGCTGCTCGCCCGCATCCGGGCCCAGCTTAGGCAGCACGAGCAGAGCGAGGACGCGGTCTTCACCATCGGTCGTTACACCTTCAAGCCGGCGGCGAAGCTGCTCGTGGATGGCGGCGGCGGCAAGATCAGGCTCACCGAGAAAGAGACCTCGATCCTGAAATATCTCTATCGCGCCGGCGAGCGGGTCGTCACCCGCGACGTGCTGTTGCATGAGGTGTGGGGCTATAACGCGGGCGTCACCACGCATACGCTGGAGACCCACATCTATCGCCTCCGCCAGAAGATCGAGAAGGACCCTTCCCAGGCCGAGCTGCTGATCACCGAGACCGGCGGCTACAAGTTGGTGCCTTGAGCATGATCTTAGAAAAGTGGGAACTGGTTTTCCGAAAAGATCATGCGTCAAAAAAGCGCCGATTCTCCCCTCCCTCCCACTGGAAGGGTGAGGGGGTGGACTAAACGTTAGGGGTCGCCAATCTCAAAGTCCGCAATGACCGGCACATGGTCGGAGGGGCGCGGCCAGTCGCGGGTGGCATCGGCCACGGTCATCGACACCGCAGCACCTTCGAGCGCTGGTGTCGTCCAGATATGGTCGAGCCGCCTGCCGCGATTTGACACCCTCCAATCCCGGTTGCGGTAGCTCCACCAGGTGAACAGCTTCTCTTCCTTGGGCACGTGCCGGCGCATCACGTCCACCCAGTCATGGGATGCCTGCACCCGGGCGAGTGCCTCGACCTCGACCGGCGTATGGCTCACCACCTTCAGCAATTGCTTGTGCGACCAGACGTCCGTTTCAAGCGGCGCCACGTTCAGATCGCCGACCAGGATCATGCGGTTGCTGGCCTTGGCGCGCATATGCCCGAACCAGCCTGCCATGGCGTCAAGAAAGTCGAGCTTGTGGCGGAACTTCTCGTTCAGCGCGGGATCGGGGACATCGCCACCCGCGGGCACATAGAGATTGTGCAGCAGAAGCGGCTTCTTGTTCCGGCCAGGGTGCGCGAGCGTCACCGAGAGATGCCGCGCATGTCCGCGCCCGCAAATGTCGCGGCGCTCGATTCCGCTGAACGGGATGCGGGAAAGGGTGGCGACGCCGTGATAGCCCTTCTGTCCCGCCACCGCCAAGTGCTCGAAGCCCAGCGCGCGCAACGCAAGCTCCGGGAAGCTCTCATCCACGCATTTGATCTCCTGCAGGCAGAGCACGTCGGGCTTGAACGTTTTGACGAAACGCTCGACGAGATCAAGCCTAAGCCGCACCGAGTTGATGTTCCAGGTGGCGAGGCGAAAGCGCATGCGTCCCAGCCCGATAAAGAAGAAGCCCCGACGGGGGACGAACGGGGCCTCTTCGAGTCCTTGGGGGGACTGCGTGATGGGGAGGGACTCCCATCACATGAGTGGCATACCACTCCTCGCTCGCGGGAGGACGCCGCTTATCGCCGCATGATTAAAAAAGAAGCCCCAGTCACAGGGTGACCGGGGCTTCAAACATTCGTAGCCCAGCTGCTGACGGGGGGATGTCGCTAGGGGCACGCAGCCGAACCGTCTGAATATGAAACCTTAGAACCGCGCCTTTGTTCCCGGGCCGAGTGAACCCGGGGGCTCTAAGCAGAGCGCTTCTCCAGAAGCATCCGAATTGCCGTCATCTCACAGCGAATCCTCGCCAGTTCATCGGCTATGGCTTGGGCGATCACGCCAAGCCGTAGGTCCACTTGAATGGGCTGGACCCTCTGAGACCGTTGCCGGACCGCTTCGTCTGCGGACGCAAAAAGGGGTCTTCGTTGAGTACCATCATTCCCTCCCATTCAACCAGGGCGGGAGCATATCACGTCAGTTGGGTTTGGGAAGTATACAATGGCCAAAAAGAAGGCGCCCAACCGCTGCGCGTGGTTGGGCGCCAGAAGCGCGTTTTTCAGCGCGCGTGCCGGGAGGGAAGCCGGCACGAGCGAATCACATCTTCGGCTAGACGGGGGGCACTACCGATGAAAGCGATGTGATCCGCTTCTCTGCAACAGATAAGTAAATCGCCGCGCGATTTCAACTGCTCCCCCACAAAAAAACTAACGCCTCGTAAACGCCGGGCCAGTGCCGGCCTCGCGCAGGAGCTTAGTCCGCTGATTTCGCTTAAGTTTCCTGCTAGGCGGGGGAGGCTGAAAAAGCCCGGGAAGAGAGGCCCTTCATGCCTGCTTCCCCCCGTTTTTGGCTCAGCGGAACGGCTGGAAGGTCTCCGTCGAGGTGAAGAAATCGGCTGCGACTTTCCGTCCCGGGACCACGTTGTCGAGGGTGACCTTGGTCGCGAGACCTTGCGCGTCGGTAATCACCCATTGCTTAAGCTGCAGGTCCGAGCTCGTGTCGAACAGGAGCTTGATCTGGCCCGCGGCGTCGCCGGTCTTATCTTCGAGCGCGATGGCGAGCATGCCTTCCTGCTGCTCCACGCCAACAATGCGCGCATCGCGGGCGAGGTCGACCGCGTCGCCGAGCAGGAGCCGGAAAGGCGTCGATTCCAGGGGATATTTCTCGACCGTCTTCAGGTCGGAATCCTCGATGGCCAGGAAATGGCCGTCCGCCACGACGCGCAGCGCGCTTGGCGGCGCGTAATCGAATCTGAGCTTGCCCGGCCGCTGCACGTAGAAGCGGCCTGCCGTGCGCTTCCCTTGCGCGTCCACCTGCTCGAAATGGCCTTGCAGGTTGGTGATGCCGTTAAAATAGGCATTGATGCGCTGGACGGCTTGGGCCTGCTGCTCGCCGATCAGCGGCGTTGGCGCAGGCGCGGCTTCGATCGCGGCGTCCCAGCCGGCGCCCTCGTCCTTCGGGTTCGGGTTGAGCTCGGCCGGTTGCGTGGCGGCATCGGCGGGTGGAGGCACGGCATCGGGGGGCGGAGGTACAGAATTGGCGGGCGCAGCCGAAGCATCGGCCGGGGGCGCCTCGTCCTGCGCCGGGCGGAGCTGATCCTTGGGCTCGCCGATGGCGCTTGGCGGCGTCTCGACCGGGGCCGGCTGGACGCTTGGCGGCTGCTGCGGGGCCCCTTGCGGCGGCGGTGCGCCGGTGGCGGCCGGCGCCGGCGTCTTGGGCACCACCGTCGTGCCGGGGTCTTCAGCGAGCGCAGGCCCGACCCATAACGCAAGGGGCAAGCTTAAGACAAGCCAGGCAGTGCTGCGGCGCATCGATGACCCTCTCGTGGGACCGGCAGGTTCCGGCGCCCAAGCGACAATCGTTAGATGATTCCGCCAAATGTGGTCAACTTCTTGGCGAAGCCAGGCCGAAAGGCGATCAATAGGGGGTGCGAGCCTCGTCCCCGCCGACCAGGATCTCGCGCTTTCCCGCATGGTTGGCGGCGCCGATCAGCCCCTCCTTCTCCATGCGCTCCACCAGCGTCGCTGCCCGATTATAGCCGATGCCGAGCCGCCGCTGCACATAGCTGGTCGAAGCCTTGCGGTCCTTTAGCACGATGGCGACAGCCTGATCATAGAGATCGTCGCCCGACTCGCCATACTCGGCATCGCCGGCTTCCTCTCCCTCGCTATCATTCTCCTCATCGGTGATGGCTTCGAGATAGTCGGGCATGCCCTGCTTCTTCAGATGCCGCACCACCTTCTCGACCTCCTCNNTCGCCCTGGCCGAGCAGCTGCTCCGCGCCCTGCTCGCCCAAGATCGTGCGGCTGTCGATCTTCGAGGTCACCTGGAAGCTCACCCGCGTCGGGAAATTAGCCTTGATGGTGCCGGTGATCACGTCGACGCTCGGACGCTGGGTCGCGGTAATGATATGGATGCCTGCCGCCCGCGCCATCTGGGCCAGCCGCTGCACCGCCGACTCGATGTCCTTGCCGGCCACCATCATCAGGTCGGCCATCTCGTCGACGATCACCACGATGTAGGGCATCGCGTCGTAATCCATCTGCTCCTGCTCGTAGACGGCGCGGCCGGTGGCGCGGTCGAAGCCCGTCTGCACCGTGCGCGTCAGCATCTCGCCTTTGGCATCGGCCTGCAGCACCCGCGCGTTATAGCCCTTGATGTCGCGCACCCCCAATTTCGACATGCGCTTGTAGCGCTCCTCCATCTCGCGCACCGTCCATTTGAGCGCGACAACCGCCTTCTTCGGATCGGTGACCACCGGGGCGAGCAGATGCGGGATGCCGTCATAGACCGACAGCTCCAGCATCTTGGGATCGATCATGATGAACTTGCACTGGTCGGGCGACAGCCGATAGAGCAGCGACAGGATCATGGTGTTGATGCCCACCGACTTGCCGGAGCCGGTGGTGCCGGCGATCAGGAGATGCGGCATGCGGGAGAGATCGACGGTGATCGACTCGCCACCGATATTCTTGCCGAGCGCCAGCGCCAGCCGCGCATCGGTCTCCTGGAAGTCTGGGGATTCGAGCAGCTCGCGCAGCACCACGATCTCGCGCCGGTCGTTGGGCAGCTCGATGCCGATGGCATTGCGCCCAGGCACTACGGCGACGCGGGCGGAGATCGCGCTCATGGAGCGGGCGATGTCGTCGGCAAGGCCGATGACGCGCGAGGACTTGGTGCCGGGCGCGGGTTCGAGCTCGTAAAGGGTGACCACAGGACCCGGGCGCACATTGGTGATCTCGCCCTTGATGCCGAAATCCTGCAGCACGCCTTCGAGCTCGCGCGCGTTCTCCTGCAGCACCTCGTCGCTCACCCCGCGCCCGCGGTGGGAGCGTGGCTGCTGCAAGAGCTTGAGCGGCGGCGCCTCGTAGGGCGCGTCCTGGCGCGCGGGCCGCAAGCCGGTATGGCGCTTCTTGTCCTCGGCCTTGGTCCGCGTGATGCGGTAGGCGGGCTCGGTGATGTCGTCCCCGTCCCCGTCCTCGTCGTCATCGACCGGTTCGGTGAGGTCGAGCGGCGCGGCATCGAAGGACGGCTCGATGCGGCCGTCGGCATCGACGTCGGGCAGGGCGAGATTGCCGTTGCCGAGCGGGGTCTCCTGGTCGCCGTCCTGATCCTCCTCCTCCTCGCGCGCGGGTCTGGCACGCCGGAAGGTGCGCTTCACGGTAGCACTGGTATGCATGGCCAGATGCATGGCGGCGCCGAGCGAGGCGTTGGCCCATTCGCCGGTGACCTTGCTGCGCGCCGGCGCCCAAAGCGCGATCAGCGACGAGGCGCTGGTGCCGCAGGCGAACAAGAGCAGCATGATGCCGATGACGAGGAAGGCGAGGCCGGCAACGAAGGACACGGCGGCTTCCGGCAGCAGCGGGCCGATGACATGGGCAGCGGCCATGCAGAAGTCGCCGAGAATGCCGCCAAGGCCGTTGGGCAGCGGCCAGCTCCTCGGCTGCGGCAGCGCGGCGAGTGCGGCGGCGAGCAGCAGCACGGCGGCGGGCCAAGCGAAGAGCCGCGCGCGGCAGCGGGTGGGCATGGTGCGGAACACGAGGTGCCACCCCCAGGCGGCTAAGGGTAGGAAAAGAATGATCGAGGCGAGGCCTAAGGATTGGATGGCAAGGTCGGCGACCACGGCGCCCGAGGACCCCAGCACGTTGCGTGGCGCGGTCCGTGTCGCATTGTTGAGGCTCGGGTCGTGCACCGACCAGGTGGCAAGGCTCGCCCAGGCGGCGCAGGCAGCAGCCACGACGCCGAGGCCATAGGTCCCGAGCACGAGCCGGCGCAAGCCTGACTCGACCGAGCCCGGCAGCAGCCGCCGCCGCTCCTTCTGTCTCTGTCTAATGGCCATCCCCTAACCCAAAGTGGCGACGATCCGCGCCAGAGCCTGGCGGGTCGTTTCCGAATCATGCACGAGCGCGACCCTGACGTAATCCTTGCCCGGATTGGCGCCGCCGGCTTCCGCGTGTGCGAGATACGCTCCCGGCAGCACTCTGACACCACAAGCTTTCCAAAGGGTTTTCGCCGCCGCCTCGCCGCCCCCTTGGGGGCCAAGGTCGAGCCAGAGAAAAAATGCCCCTTGCGGGCGCCGGTAGCCGTAGCGCCCTTGCAGCAGCTCATCGGCAAGGTCGAGATTCTGCCGGTAAAGCGCGCGGGCCTGCTCCACATGGGCCTCATCGGACCACGCCGCCACGGACACGTGCTGCACCGGCAGGGGCACCTGCGGGCAGGCGACGTTGCGGAAGCGGGCGAAGGAGGCGATGAAGGCCGGATCGCCGGCCACGAAGCCGGACCGGAGGCCCGGCAGGCCTGAGCGCTTGGAGAGCGACTGGAAGCTCACCACATTGGCGAAGCTCTGCTGTTGGGCGAACGCCGTCTCGAGTGCACCGGGCGGGGGATCGTCGGAATAGATCTCCGAATAGCATTCGTCGGCGAAGAGCAGGAAATCGTAGCTGCGGGCGAGTTCGATGGCGCGGGCGAGATAGTCGGCCGAGGCGACGGCGCCTTGCGGGTTCGAGGGCGAGGAGAGGTACAGCGCGACCGTGCGGGCGAGCAGCTCCTCGTGGAGGGCCGCCAGCTCCGGCAGGTAGCCCGCCGCAGCAGGGCTTTCGAGAAACACGGGCTCAGTGCCGGCCGCGGCGGCAGCAGCGGCGCAGGCTTGGTAAAACGGGTTGGGGATCAAGACCGCAGGCGCGCGCAACGAGGCTTTTCGCGCTAGCGCCGGGAAGATCGCCGAGAATAAGCCTTCCCGCGACCCGTTCAGCGGCAGCACCTCGGTGTCGGCATCCACACGGCCGGCAAGGGTCGGGTAGCGGCGGCCCATCCAATCGGCGATTGCCTGGCGCAGCTCCGGAATCCCTCGGATCGGCGGGTAGCGGCTGAACTCGCTCAAATGCTCCGCCAGCGTCGGGCCGAGAAAGGGTGGAATGAGCGCGCGCGGCTCGCCCAGGGAAAGGTCGATGGGCGGGGCGCCAGGCGGGGTCCCGCTCAACAGCTCGGTCAGGCGCGCGAAAGGCGAAGCAACCAGCGCATCGAGCGAGGTAAACCCGGTGTCCGTCGTCATGGTGAGCGTGTTAGGCGATGGCACAAGGCGCGGCAATGGCTGGAGCTGGGGGGGCCCAAATAAACAGGCCCCGGCAGAACGTGCCGGGGCCCAAGGTGAGAGCGTTAAGTCAAGGGAGGAGGAGACTAAAGCTCTGTCTATTTAATTTTGTTGTCCCTCGTTTTGGTTCCGCGTGGGCAAGTGCTACTGAACCACCTCCCCATGCAAGTTGATGTCGAGGCCTTCGACCTCTACCGCCTGCGAGACGCGCAGTCCGATGAGGAGGTCGATGACCTTGAGGATGATGTAGGTCACGATGGCGCAGTAAACGAAGGTGCCGGCCACGTCATAGAACTGGATCAGCATCTGGTGACCGTTGCCATCGGTCAGCCAACCCTTGCCGACCGAATTGATGGCGCTGGAGGCCAGCGCGCCGGTCAGCATGGCACCGAGCGCGCCACCCACGGCGTGCACGCCGAACGCATCGAGTGCGTCGTCATAGCCGAACATCTTCTTGACGTGCACGGCCGCTAAGTAGCAGACCACGCCAGCCAAGAGTCCGATGATCAGGGCGCCCGTCGGATTGACGAAGCCCGATGCCGGCGTGATGGCGACGAGACCCGCCACCGCGCCGGAGATCATGCCGAGCACGCTCGGTTTCTTGGCGATGACCCACTCGCACACCATCCACGAAAGTGCGGCCGCAGCCGTGGCGATTTGGGTTGCCGCCATGGCCATACCGGCATTGACGTTGGCGGTGACGGCCGAGCCGGCGTTGAACCCGAACCAGCCCACCCAGAGCAACGAGGCGCCGATCACGCTGTAGACCAGATTGTACGGGGACATGTTCTCCTTGCCGAGCCCGTAGCGGGGACCAAGCACGAGAGCGCAAACGAGGCCCGCGGTTCCGGCGTTCAAATGCACGACGGTTCCACCTGCATAATCGAGTGCTCCCATGGCGCCGAGCCAGCCGCCGCCCCATACCCAATGGGCGATCGGGCAATAGACCAAGATCAGCCACGCGCCCATGAACAGCATGAAAGCGGAGAACTTCATGCGGTCGGCGAGCGAGCCTGCGATCAGTGCCGGAGTGATGATGGCGAAGGTCATCTGGAAGCACATATAGACCGATTCCGGGATCGTCCCGGCCAGCGGGCTGACTGCGTCGATGGTCATCGGCTTCAGGAAGAAATATTTGAAGCCGCCCATCCAGCGATTGAGCGATTCGTTGTCATTGGTCGTGAAGGCGATCGAGTAGCCGATGATCATCCACAGCACGGTGATGATGCACGTCGCCCCAAAGGCTTGCCCGACGGTAGCGAGCACGTTCTTCTTGCGCACCATGCCGCCATAGAAGAGGGCAAGGCCAGGGATCGTCATCATCAGAACGAGCGCGGTGGATGTCAGCATCCACGCCGTGTCGCCGGTATTGATCGGCGATACGGGCGCGGCGGCTGCGGCGGCCGGAGCCGCCTCGGCGGCGGCGTCCTGAGCCAGCGCCGGATCGATATGGACGAGGAGCAGCGCAACGAGCGCCGCGACCACGCCGAAAAGTAATCTCGTTAGGGTCACCATGTTACCTCCCCCTCTCTCAGAGCGCGGATTCGTCAGTTTCGCCGGTGCGGATGCGCACCGTTTGCTCGACCGGGACGACGAAGATCTTGCCGTCGCCGATTTGTCCGGTCTTTGCCGCCGCCACGATGGCGTCGACCGCCTTGTCAACCTGCTTGGCCCCCACGACGACCTCGAGCTTGATCTTGGGCAGGAAATTCACGGCGTATTCGGCGCCCCGATAGATTTCCGTATGGCCCTTCTGCCTCCCGTAGCCTTTCACTTCGGTCACGGTCATGCCTTGTATGCCGAGCTCGGTCAGGGCTTGACGCACCTCATCGAGCTTGAATGGCTTGATGATCGCAATCACCAGCTTCATCTCGCTATCCCCTCCATGTTGCGGCTTCTTCAGTTATCGCCACGTCGTTTTGAGCCGCGTGAACCCAAAAGCAGAGTCAAGCCCCGTGCCAACTCCATCCCGGCGCAGGAAAACCCTGGGTTTAATGGATTTTTTACGAGTGTGACGGTCATGACCCCCGCTCGGGCGGAGGAGTTATGCACTCAGATTAGGCAAACATCAGCATTTGCGCATTTTATGGGCAGAAATTAGCGGGGCTTGCGCTCGCGCACCAGACCCTCCTGCGTGGTCGAGGCCACCAGCACCCCTGAGCGGGTGTAGAGCGTGCCGCGGCAGAAGGCCCGGCCGCCGGACGAGCTGGGGCTGTCCTGCGCATAGAGCAGCCAATCGTCGGCCCGGAAGCTGCGGTGAAACCAGATGGCGTGGTCGAGGCTCGCCAGCATCAGCGTGGGATCGAAGATGAAGCGGCCATGGGCGATCAGCGCCGTGTCGAGCAGGGTGAAGTCCGATGCGTAGGCGAGCACGCATTGGTTCAGCGCGAGATCCTCGCCAAGGGTGCCAGTGGCCCTGATCCACACCAGCTGCGACGGTGCCCGTTTATCCTGCGAGAGGTAGCGGGAGAGGTCGACGGGTCGGATCTCGATCGGGCGCTCGCGTTCCCAATAGGCCTTCACCTGCGGCGGCACCCGGTCGATCAGGCAGGCCTTCAGCTCCGCCTCGCTGGGAAGCTCCTCCGGCGCCGGCACCTCCGGCATCGGCAGTTGATGCTCGAGCCCTTCCTCGGGGCGATGGAACGAGGCGGCCATGGAGAAGATCGCCTGGCCGTGCTGGATGGCCACCACCCGGCGCGTGGAGAAGCTGCCGCCATCGCGGATGCGGTCGACCTCGTAGATGATGGGCAGCGACGGGTCGCCAGGGCGCAGGAAATAGCCATGCAGTGAATGGGCGGGGCGGTCGGGGACGGTGCGGCAGGCGGCCATCAGCGCCTGGCCGATCACTTGGCCGCCGAACACCCGCTGCCAGCCGACCTGCGGGCTCAAGCCCCGGAACAGATTGTGCTCCAGCGTCTCGAGGTCGAGGATCGAGAGGAGCTGGTCGAGAGCGCGACTCATGCGTGCTGCCTTTTCTCGGGTGGCGACGATGCTTCCGCGCCGTCGTAGCAGTTTCGCCGGGACAGAGGAACGTTTCACCCAGAGCATGATCCGGAAAAGTGGGAACCGGTTTTCCGATAAGATCATGCGTCAAGAAAGAGCATGATCCGGAAAAGTGGGAACCGGTTTTCCGATAAGATCATGCGTCAACAAAAGCTAGAGCGCTGTCGCGATTCAACCTGAAGAGATACCGCTCTAAGGGAAACACCCAGAGGCATCCTTCCCCCTGACGCAGAGGAATGACGTGGAACCGCACGTGCCCAAATTGCCTCGCTTCGATGTGATCATTGCCGGCGGCGGCTTCGTCGGACTGGCGCTGGCTTTGGCCTTGGCCAAGCTCGCGCCGGCGGGCTATCGGGTGGCGCTCATCGATGCCGAGGCGCCCGACGCTGGCAAGGACGACCCCCGCGCCTCCGCACTCTCGGCCTCGACCCGCCGCCTGCTCACCGTGCTTGGCGTCTGGCCGGCGCTGCACAGCGAAGCGCAACCCATCACCAGCATCGAGATCACCGACAGTCCGCTCAACTCAAGCCTCCGTCCTCACTTCCTAGGCTTCGACCGCGACGACGAGACGGGCGACTCCGGCGCGTCCATGGTCGAGAACCGGCATTTGCGCGCGGCGCTTCAAGAGACCACGCGGGCGGAGCCTGCCGTCGAGACATTCGCTCCGGACAGCGCCTCCGATTTTCGCGTGACGCCCTTTGGCGTGACCGTGACGCTCGCCGGCGGTGATGAGATCGAGGCCGGCCTATTGGTCGCCGCCGACGGCAAGCGGTCGGGCTTGCGCGAACGGGCCGGCATCAAATGCGTGGGCTGGTCCTATCCGCAAACGGGCATCGTCACCACCGTCGCCCACGCCAAGCCCCATCACGGCAGGGCCGTGCAGCACTTCCTGCCGGGCGGTCCCTTCGCCATCCTGCCGCTCAAGGGCTACTGCTCCTCCATCGTGTGGTCGGAGGACAAATCACGCGGCGAGGCGATCATGACCTTGGACGAGGCAAGCTTCGTGGCGGAGCTTACGAAGCGCTTCGGCCATCGACTGGGAGCCATTGCGCTCGCCGGCCCGCGCCAGTCCTTTCCCCTCGACCTGCAGATCGCGCGGACGTTCGTCGCCGAGAGGCTCGCGCTGATCGGCGACGCGGCCCACGCGGTGCACCCGCTCGCCGGCCAGGGGCTCAATATCGGCATGCGCGATGTGGCGGCGCTCGCCGAGATCCTGGTGGAAGGCGCTCGCCTCGGGCTCGATCCAGGGACGGCCTCGCTGCTTCAGCGCTATGAGCGCTGGCGGAGATTCGACAGCGCCTTCTCGGCCGCGGTGATGGACGGGCTGAACCGCCTCTTCTCCAACGACAATTTGGCCCTCCGTGCGCTTCGCGATTTGGGTCTCGGGCTCGTCGACCGCGCGCCGCAGCTCAAGCGCTTTCTCGTGCGCGAAGCGGCGGGCACCACGGGCGAGGTGCCGCGCCTGCTCAAGGGCGAGCGGGTCTAGCTCAGCTCTCGTCGAGCTTGCGCGCTTCCTCTGGCAGCATGATCGGGATGCCGTCGCGGATCGGGTAGGCGAGCCCGGCGGCGCGGCTGATCAGCTCCTGGCGTTCGGCATCGTAATCGAGCGAGGTCTTGGTCAGGGGGCAGACCAGGATCTCGAGCAGCTTGGGATCGACCGCCCGCGGCGTTTGGGCCTCTGGCTCAGTGCTCACCGGCGCTCTCCTTCCGCATCATTGTAGCGAGGTCCCCGAGCCGTCGTCACGGGCGGCGAGCTCCATCTCGGCAAGCGCCACCAGCGCCTCGGCGCGCGTCTTCAGGTCGGGCGCCTCCAGCAGCGCCTGCTTCTCCTCCGCTCCGTAGGGGCTCAAGATCGACAGCGTATTGACCAGCCGCTCATTGCTGGCGCTGTGGATGCGGTCCCAGTCGGCGCTGAGATTGTTGGCCTGCAGATAGCACTTCAGCGTGGCGAGCAGGCGCGGGCGGTCGACCTCCTCCTCGCCGTAGCCGGCGACGAAGTCGTCGGCGTAAGGCGAAAAATCGACCCCGCATAGCCGGAATGCCTGGTCGGATCCGATGTTCTCTCCGAGCAGGAACCGGGCGATGCCGGTAAGCGAGATGAGGTAGCGGCCGTCCTCGCTTTCGGTGAAGGCGGTGAGCCGCCCGGCGCAACCAACGCGCCGCAACGGAAAGCTCTTGCCGCTCGGCGATTCCTCGGGCCCGGCCTCCGCTGCCGGCTGCACGACGCCGATCAACCGTTCGCCGGCCAGCGCGAAGTCGAGCAGCGCCAGGTAGCGCGGCTCGAACACGTTCAGCGTCAGCGAGGCGTGCGGCAGGAGAATGGCGCCGCGCAATGGGAATACCGGCAGCACCTTGGGCAGGTGCTCGGAACTGCGATAACGGTGGGTCACGCCGCGCGCCAAGGCTGCCTGGCCTCACGCGAACAGAAGCGAGGACAGCTTCTGCCGCCCCGCGACGGTGGCGGGGTCGCTCGCTCCCCAGGCCTCGAAGAGCTGAACAAGCTGCTTGCGCGCCGCCTCCTCGTTCCAGCCGCGATCCTTGCCGATGATGGTGAGTAGCTCGTCCTGCGCGCGCTGGCGGTCGCCTTTGGCGGCAAGCGCAAGCGCGAGGTCGAAGCGGGCTTGATGGTCGTTCGCATTGGCGGCGACCTTGGCGCTGAGCGTCTCCACGTCGCCAGCGCTTTGCGACTTGCGCGCCAGCTCGATCGCGGCACGGGCACTTGCTACCGGCGGGCTGTCCGCCTTGGCAGGGGGGACCAGCCCCAAGGTCTGCTCGGCGCGGGCGAGATCGCCGGTCTTGATGTAGCACTTGGCGAGGCCCGCTGCGCCCTGCGCGTTCAGGGCGTCCTTCTGCAGCACCTCGCCGAAGCCTTGGGCGGCGGTATTCACGTCGCCGGCGGCGAGTGCTGCCTCGGCGCTTTCGAGATCGGCGGCGGTGTCCGCCGTGGTGTCGCCGAGCAGTCGCGCGATGAACGCCTTCACCCTGGCCTCGGGCAGCGCGCCCATGAAGCCGTCGATGGGCTTACCGTCGCGGAAGGCGAACACCGCCGGGATCGATTGAACGCCCATCTGTCCCGGGATCTGCGGGTGATCGTCGATATTGAGCTTCACCAGCCTGACCGCGCCCTTGGCCGCGCGCACCGCCTTCTCCAGCACGGGCGTGAGCTGTCGGCACGGCCCGCACCACGGCGCCCAGAAATCCACCAGCACCGGCACCTCGTTGGACGCATCGATCACGTCGCGCACGAAATCCTTGGTGGTCGTGTTCTTGACGAGGTCCTGGCCGCCCGCGCCGGCCTGGTTGAGGATGGGAGTATCTATGTTCATGCGACTATTACCGCTCATGCGACTGTTACCCTTAGGCCTGCCCCACGGCCGCCCGCTTGCCTCTGAAAAGATGGGCCGCCGCGCGGCGTTTGGCAACGGGCCTCGGGGGCAAGCGATAGCGCTCTAAAGTCTCTCTCCGCCGGGCGGCAGGATGACCGGCGGATACCCGCAGGCTTGAATGAAGCGGAGGAGATCGGCGGTGGCAAGCCGCGTAGTGGCGGTGTTGGCAAGCGGATGGCAATTCACCTCGGCAAAGTCGAGCAGCGCCGCATCGACCACGACGGTGAGAAGAGCCCCACCCGCGTTGATCAGCGCCAGCGGCGTGACGGAGCCGGGGCTGACCCCGAGCCGGGCTTCGAGCAGTGTCGCCTTGCCGAAGCTGAACCGGCCGAGGCCCAGGCGCCGCGAGAGCGCCTTCAGATCGACGCTTGTGTCGTCCTTGGCGACGACGAGCACCATGCGGCCGTCTCTGTCGACTAGGACAGGGTCTTGGTGTGGGCGCCGGGCAGGCTCCCGCGCAAGGGTGCCGACTGCTCCACCGTGAACATCGGCGCGTGCTCGACCGTGACCGACGCGATGCCGAGCTCCGCAAGACGGGCGAATAGGCTCATCCGATCTGCCGGCATCGGCCTCCCCTCCAGGCGCCAAGCCCCGGAAAATCAGCGTTTGTTGGATCGTGTGGGTTTTAAATAACTCTTACCCCGCCTAGTATGGACATCGGGAGAGTGATCAACTACAACCCCAAACACCTTTTCCGACGCCGAATTAACTGCAAATTTCCAAGGCGCAGTCGGGATATCGCGGGCGTAGCTCAGGGGTAGAGCACAACCTTGCCAAGGTTGGGGTCGTGGGTTCGAATCCCATCGCCCGCTCCAGTCTAGCAGCACATTAGAGGCTCGTGGCGGACGCGGATTTGACGCGCCGCTAGCGCGCTATCGCGTCGGGTCCAATCGCGACAGCGCTTCTCGCCTTCTTTGCCCGCTCATCCCCAAGACCACCAAGCCCTGGCCCCCAACTTGCTATTTCGGAAGCAAGCCCGTTCAGCGCGCCCTGCGCGGTGGCCCAATACGACACGCTGGTGCCAGATCGTGTCACGGCTCCGCCCGCGCCCGAACGGAAAAGGAACACTCGTCTTCCGAAAGGACAGGGGCGGATGCTGCAGTTCGACGAGAAATCCAGGGCCCGGCTCGAAAGAGCCGTCACCTCCATCGTGTCCCCGCCAAGCCTCTCGCTCGACGAGGCGATGGGACTCTTGCGCCGGCGCGGGAAGCTGATCGCCATGGTCACGGGCGTCGTGATCGCCGCCACCATCGCCTTCTCCCTGCTCGCCCCGCAGCGCTACAAGTCGACGGCGCAGATCCTGATCGACCCCCGCGATCTGCAGGTGGTCAAGAACGAGCTGAAGCCGAGCACGTCCAGCACCGATGTGGGAATCACGGTGGTGGAGACGGAAGCCCGGGTCATCAGCTCCGAGACGGTGCTGAAGCGCGCCGTCAAGAATCTGAGCCTCGATACGGATGCAGAGTTCATCGGCAGCGGAATCGGCCTCCGCGACCTGTTCAATGCGATGGTGAGCACGGTGGGGCTGGGTTCCACCACGCCGGATTCGGTCAACACGCCGCTCTTGCGCGCGCTGCGCACGCTGCAGAAGCGGCTCTACATCGAGCGCCCCGAGCGCACCTATGTGGTCGAGGTCACGGCCGAGACCGAGGATGCGGTGAAATCCGCGCGCGTCGCTGAGGGCGTCTCACAAGCCTATCTCGACGAGCAGGCCAAGGCGCGCACGGACGCGGCCCGGCAGGCGACGGCGTCCCTTTCCGGGCGCCTCGACGAGCTGCGCGAGCGCGTCCGCCAGGCCGAGGACAAGGTTCAGAGCTACAACGCCGAGCACAACATCGTTGGCGCCTCGGGCGAACTCGTCAACGAGCAGCAGCTCTCGCAGATCAACGCGCAGCTGGTCGCCGCGCGCGCCGCCGTCGCCGCCCAGAAATCCCGCTACGAGCAGATCGTCAACGCCCAGGGCGATCCCGGTGCGATGCCGGAGGCCGTCAAGTCCGACACCTTGCGCGCGCTGCGCGACCGCTACGCCGTCGCCGCGGAAAAGCAGGCCGAGCTGTCGGCCCAGCTGATGCCGCAGCATCCCTTCGTCGTCACCGCGCGACAGGAGGAGGAGAAGGTCCAGCGGCTGATCGATGAGGAGATCGCCCGCCTCGCTTCGGCGGCGAAGCTCGACTATCAGCGCGTGACGGCAACGGAAGCCTCGCTCGAAGAAAGCCTGCAAGCGCAGAAGCACCAGGCGCTCGACACCAACGAGGCCCTGGTCAAGCAGCGCGAGCTTGAGCGCGAGGCCCATGCGAGCCGTGCCGTCTACGAGACGGCGCTGATGCGGGCGCGCGAGACCCGCGAGCTCGAACAGATCAATCCCACCAATGCGCGCATCATCACCCACGCCACGCCGCCCAATGCCAAGAGCTGGCCTCCGCGCCTGCTCCTGCTGCTCCCTCTGGCGCTCGTGCTGGGGTTAGCGCTCGGCACAGGGCTCGCCGTGCTCAAGGACCGCGGTGCGTTCCGGCGCACCACGCGAGAGCGCGTCACCGAGAAACTCGGGTGGTACGCGTGAAGGGCGGAAGGTCCGGGACATGAACCGGCGACAGGCGCTTATCGGTGGTCTTGCCGCATCGGCGTTGCTCGGCAAAGGCTGGTTGACCGGAGCGGGAGCCCGCACGTCTTGCACTGACGCGACCAAGAGCCTCCGTTCTGGCGAGCGCTTGGACATCGTCGGCAATGAGTTCCATGCCGGCGGAGCACCGGTGCGGCTGCTCGGCGTCGCCGTCGGGGATCCGATCTACGTCAGGGCGCAGCGCACGCTTGCCGATTACCAGGTCATTGCGCAAGCCTGGAACGCCAATGTGGTGCGTATCAGTCTGCACCCGGGGCATTGGCGCGCCGATCGCGACAATGCGCTCCAACTGCTGAGCCGCGAAGTCGACGCGGCGCGCGCTGCCGGCCTCAGGGTGATCATCGTTTGGCAAGCCATCGGCTTCCCGGGTCATTTCTTCGAGCACCCCGAGCCTGAATGGGGACTGCCCGCCGACATCTATGTTTCCGATGCGAGCTTGGCCGCCCAGTTCTGGGACGCGGTCGCGCAAACGTTTGGCCGGGACCCTGGAATCCTGTTCGAGCTGTGGAACGAGCCCGTCGTGGATGGGCAAGTTTATTCGAGCACCGGCAAGGATTGGCCGCTGCTCAAACCGCTTTGGTCGCGGTTGCTCGGCACGGTGCGGCGGCATAGCGACGCCATCGTGCTGGCGGCCGGCGGATGCTGGGCCCACGACCTGCAGGGCGTAACCAGCGATCCCCTCGACGACGACCGGGTCGCCTATGCCTGGCACTGTTATCCGCACTGGGATGACGGCAAGCCGGCGGGGTGGCTGGCGAGCCTCGGCGGAGTGCCCGCGGAGAAGCCGGTGGTCGTCACCGAATGGGGCTTCTGCCGCGATTGCCCACGCTACATTCAAGGTACGGCGAAAAGCTTCGGCGAGCCCTTCGTCGCTCAGGTCTTGGAGCCGCTCCGGCTCAATTCCACCGCGTGGTGTTGGAGCCCGGGCGCCGCCCCGCAAATGCTGCAAAGCGATGGCTCCACGCCCACCGAATTCGGCGCTTTCGTCAAACGCTATCTGGCGACGGCATGGCGGCCACTGAAAGCCTCGCTGCGCACGGCCTGTCAAGGCGAGGGCGGCGATGTCAATTGATCAAGCCACGGCGCGCCTAAGGACTGTCCGCCAGACGCATGGCGGCGAACGAGGCCTCCGGTTTCGCCACGTCGAGCGGGTCACCTTAGGGGGCCTGCCGATCGCCGTGCTCGATCGGGCCGAGACCGCCAAGCTCCTCGTCGAGTCCGCCATGGCAAGGCTGAGGGGAGGTCGCCCGCTGATCTTTACCTCCGCCAATGGCGAGGTCGTGTCGCGCCTGGCTGCCGACCGTTGCCTTGCCGATCTCTTCGCCCAAGCCGACCTGATCAGTGCCGATGGACAGCCGCTTGTCATCGTGTCGCGCTGGCTTTGCTCCAAGGCTGTCCCCGAGCGCGTAGCGACCACCGACCTGTTTCACGATGCGGCTCGCTACGCGGTGCGACGGGGGGCGAGCTTTTACCTGCTTGGCGCGTCGGAGGAGGAGAATCGGCGAGCTTTCGAGCGCGTCTTAGAGCTCTACCCCGGTTTGCACATCGTCGGCCGCTCGCATGGCTATCTGCAAGGTAACGAGCTCCTCCGCGTCATCGCCGAGATCGACGCGCAAGCGCCCGATGTGCTGTGGGTCGGACTTGGCGTGCCGCGCGAGCAGGTGTTTTACTCTAGCTTCGCCTCCGCCCTGCCCAATGTCGGCGCCATCAAGACCTCCGGCGGTCTGTTCAATTTTCTGTCGCAGACGCGCCAGCGCGCGCCGGCCTGGATGCAGACCGCGGGGATGGAATGGATGTTCCGCATCCTGCAGGAGCCGAGGCGCCTTCTGTGGCGCTACGCCTCCACCAATCCGCACGCGCTTTATCTTCTTCTCACGCGATCGGGCTAACTATGCGAGGCTCCGTGACCGAAACATTGGTCAAAACTCAGGCCGAGCACGCCGCGCCTCCAGGATCAGAGAGCATGGAGCTCGCATCGATCCTGCGGCCACTCGTGTTCGCGTTGACCATCCTGTTGGCGTGGGTCGGGGTAAAGCCATTCGCCAACCTTGCCGATCCCTCGCTGCTCGGCACCACCGAGGAGGGCAACCCTCTCAATCAGGTCGCCTACCTCGCCGTCGCTACGCTCCTCTTCGCCACCGCGGCCTATGTGGATCGGCGCGTCTTCTCCGTGTTCAAATGGCCGCTGCTGATCCTGTCGCTCGGGTGGATCGCCTTTTCGGTCGCATTCTCCGAGGATCCCTCGCTTGCCGGCAGGCGCGTCCTGTTTGCCGCGCTGGTCGTAGCAATGGCCGGCGTCGTGCTGATCTTGCCCCGCAACTTGCGCGAGTTCGCCGACATCCTGTCCGGTATTGCCCTCCTCATCATCTTTGTCTGCTTCGCCGGGGTGGCGATCGCCCCCGGCGTCTCGGTGCACCAGGCCTCCGACGTCGCCGATGCCCTGGCAGGCGATTGGCGCGGGCTCTTCGCCCATAAGAACATCGCCGCGCCGATGATGGTGGTGTTCGTCTTTCTCGGCCTCTATGTGGCGGAGGTCCGCAGCCGCGTGGTCGGTTGGCTCATCATCGTTGGCGCCGTGCTCTTCCTTATCTTCACCCACGGCAAGACGGCGTCGATGCTGCTGCCCTTCGTGTTGGTGATGTCTTGGCTGATGCTTCGACTGAAAAGCACCACGGCACGCAACGTGGTGCTGCTTGGAGGTCTCCTCATCTTCAACCTCGCCACCCTCGGCTCGGCTTACTCGGAAAGTATCCGCAACGTCGCCGGCCTTGTCCTGCCGGATGTGACCTATACCGGCCGCACCGAAATTTGGCGGTTTGCCATCGACCACGTGCGGCAACGGCCGATCACTGGCTACGGATTGGGCGCCTTCTGGGGGACCAGTAAGGTTCTGAATAGCGCGGAGACGCAGGCCGACGATGGGCCCAACCTGGTGGCGCACGCCCACAACGGCTTTCTCAATCTTGCCCTCGAGGCCGGGTTGCCAGCGTTGTTTTTTGCCGCGCTGTGGGTTCTGCTCACGCCGCTCTTCGATCTCAAGAAGATCATGTCCGACGACCCTGACCGGCCGCTGACTCTGTTCTTTGTCAGGCTCTGGCTATTTGGCGTGTATATGTCGTGCTTCGAGAGCGTGTTGTTCAACCGAGCCGACCCGGTCTGGTTTTGCATGCTGATCGCCATGTTCGGCCTGCGCCTGATGACGCGGTGCCGATTTGCGCCCTCGACGCGGCTTTTGCTGCAGCGCAGATGACGATGTCTAGAATCACGAGCTGATCGCCGAGTTCGCCTCCAGACAATCGAAGTCGGCTGCGGTACTGGCGATCTTGGGGGCGCGGCCAATGCGCTTCAGGCCTTCTCCAACAGTGACAACCTCGATCCCGAGCTCTTGCACCAGACGAAGCGCTGCTTCCAATAGGGCTGGCGTGCAGCCGATATGGCTCGGGGCCTCGGCGACGTCATGGGTGTAGAAGATGAGCCAGCCATTCTGGCGCACCACGTTGTCGAGCAGGCTGGCCAGCGGATCGGCATCGGCCACGCGGCCATAGAGAGGCTCGACCTTCAGCAGCCCGAGATCGATGCGGCCGGCATTGATGCCTTCATAGATGCCTCGGCAGGATGCGTAGTGACGCTGCAGCTGCAATTTGCGCGGCAAAGAGAGGTCGCCAAAGGGGTAGGCGAAGTTCTCGATGCGGATATCGCCGCAGAGCTGTCGCAACCGCTCCTCATTCTTGCGGATCTCCGCACGCATGCCCCTCGCCGACAACAACTGAACGTTGACATGGGAGAAGGTATGCGCGCCGATTTCGTGTCCGCGGGCGTGGAGCGCCGCCACTTGCTCGGGCAGGATCACGCGCCAGTGCTGCTCCTGCTTCCCGCACGTGCCTGCGGCGATATAGAAAGTCCCGCGGGAACCGAAGTCATCGAGGATCCTCGCCCCATTCAGATAGGCGGAATCGGGGACATCATCGAAGGTGAAGCTGACCAGCGGGGCGTCATTGCGCATTCTGACGGTCTTGCTGCGGAGCCGTCCCGCTGCCGCCCGCAACAGCCGATGGCGAAAGCCCCTCAGCATGGTACGAGCCCCGGAGAGGCACGGAGCTGACGAAGGCGCTTCAACGCGGGTGAGTGCTTCAACATGAGCGCGCCCGCCGCAATGCGCCCTCTCAGGGTCAGCGGCTGCATATAGGAATAGAGAGAATAGTGGCCGGTCATCCATAGGTCCTTATAGGGTTCAGCCCCGACGCCGAGATCAAGCACGGACAGGCCGTCGGCAAAGGCCTGCTGCAGCAAGTGGCTGAAGAGGGCCGTGCCAACGGAATCCTTCGCGAACAGGTCGTAATTCGTCACCGTCAGGATGTAGTAGGCGCGCTTCGCCGTGGCGTAGCCGAGATGGCCGGCGGCGATCTCGTCGCCCACCTTCAGGCAGTGCAGAGTGGAGACGCGGTCGAGCTGCTCCGATGCCGCCATGTGCCGGAAGAACGGCTCGTAACCGGGGAGCGCGTACACGTCCTTGCCCATTGTCCGCAGATACTGCCGGCGCTTCTGGTCGAGGATGAAATCGACCCAAGTCTCCCGCGACGGCTGAGAGAGAGGGGCCGCAAGGAAGCGTATCGCGTCCTTGCGCGCGAGTTTGCGCAGCTTCCTCGCCGCTTGGCCGATTGCGGCGTGCCTGGCGGGCTCGGCGCTATAGGCGGTCCAGGACCCGCTGAGGTCGATATAACTGCCGCGCCCTTGCGGCGCGCCGAGGCCAAGCGCAAGAAAGGGATTCGGCGTCTCCACCACGCGATCGGGCATGTTGTTCAGATAGACGAGATCGACCGGCGGCAGCGTGGCCAGAATCTCTTTCCAGATTTCGCGGAAGACGGCCGGCTCGAGCCGGAGGCCGGGACGGAGGATTGGCGCATTGTAGTCGGAGACGCCGCCATCGGGGAAGCACAGGACGCGCACCCCGCGACGCATCTCCAGGCAGAGCGGAAGGTAGAGGAGCGGCTCGCCCTCGCCGTCGCGGACGACGATGAGGTGGGCCTCACTACCGCGCGCCGCACCCACGGTCTGGAACCACGCCTCCAGAAACTCGCGCGCCTGAAAGACGAACAGGCTCCAGGTGGAATCGTCGCGAGCTCCCGGCCAGCCGATCTTGTCGAGCTCGGCAAGCGCGAAAACGTCGATCTGATAGGAATTGTATGGCGCCAACATCATCTTGCCTGGTTATTTTCGGCTTGGGCTGCCACTTTCGCCAGCGCCTTCAAGGATTGCATGTCCGGGTTAGCCATGCGCGGCCGGTCAGCATGGCACCGGCTCTTCTCTGTCGGCCCTCTCCCGATCCGCGCCGGCACCGAGGGCGGTCGCGATCTCCTTTCTCGTCCACAGCCCGACGATCCGCTTCGGATGGCCTTTGACCCAATCCTCGATGTGAAAGCTGGGCGCCGGAAAATGGAACGGCGCCTTGGTGAGATCGAGGCATCTCCATTCCCCCGTTTGGATGTCCCAATTCCGCTGGACGTCAGTGTGGCAGGTGATCAACGCCAAGGGAATCTCCGAGTGGACAAATTGGCGGAGCGCCGCGAAGATATCGGCGTAGGAAAGATGGAACAGGCAGTCGCGGCAGAGCCAGAGGTCGGCCTTGGGGAACCTGTCACGCGTGATGTCGAAGACCCGAAACTGATAGATCACGGGGTCGAAGCTCTGCTTGTGAGCCTCGATTAGGGAGGCGACGATGTCGCCGCCGAGATGGGTGGTGCCGGCCGGCAGCTGCACGGCCCGCATCCAGGTCATGTCCCCGCAAGGCGCATCGAACAGGGTCCCGATGCGCCGCTCGGCGAGCAGCGCTTCGAGGCCGCCTCGAAAACTTTGCGTGTAGTCGAGGCTGGAGCCGTCGCCGCTGCCCGGCGCCCCTTGGCGCTTCCACGTCTGGCGCGCGTAAATCTCGCTGAAGCGCTGCTCGGGCGTTTGCGCCCGCCACGCGATCGATCGCGCCAGGTAGCGCGCCGATTTGTAGGCCAGCACCAGCGGCGACCAGACGTGGTGACGCGCCACGATGGCGTAGGATTTCTCAACCAACAATCCGAAGTCGCTCGGCATGCCGCTTACCCGGTTTTCCTTGGGATGCTTGAACCGAGCTTAGTCGCCTCAGCTAGGCGGGGGCCACCATGCCTACCAAAAAGAGTAAACGCCGGGGCGCTTCCGGGGCGCGGTGGCGGCGTCCGGGCTAGATAGAACCCATGATCCGCAGGAATTCGGCGGCCGCCCGATCGGCGGTGAAGAGAAAGCCCCTTCGGCGAAGCGCGCCCCGATCGACGGGGTCCGCAAGCGCCTTTGCCATCGCCTCCGCCAGCGCAGCGGCGTCGCCGACCGGCACCAGCCTGCCATATTTGCCGTTGTCGAGAATTTCGCGGGGCCCATAAGGGCAGTCCGTCGACACCACCGGCGTGCCACAGGCAAGCGCCTCGACGATGGCGTTGCCGAACCCCTCATAGATCGACGAGCAGACGGCGAGCTCCGCTCGCTGTAGCAGCGCATAGGGATCGTCGACATGGCCGGCGAGTGCCACGCGGTCGGACAATCCCTCCTTGGCAATCAGCCCGGCGATTGCCGGCTTGAGCGGTCCTTCGCCAGCGAGCACCAAGCGGACCTCGTGCTCGCGCGCGAGCAGCGCCATGGCCCTCACCAGAGTGAGCTGGTCCTTTTCCGGCGACAGCCGCCCCACACAGGCGATGAGCCCCCGCTCGCGTGCCAAGCTTTTCTGCTGCGACAGCCTCGCCATGATATCCGGTGTGAGCACCGCGTTGGTGGACATCACCGCGATCTTCGCCGCCTTGACCCCGAAGTTCAGGGCGAGGTCGCGCTTGGCGCCCTCAGTCAGGGCGACGATCAGGTCGGCACGCTTATAGACGTGTCGGGCCGCGAGGTAGCCCCAGCGATTGGCCGCGTTCACGGGAAAGGCCCGCGCCGCGCTCGGGCTGCTCGCTTCGCGCAGCACGAGCTTGGGGCGTAGCGTCTTCGGCAAGAGGCGAGTGGCCAGCAGGGCGACTACGTTCGGAGCGGCTTCCGCGCTGACGAGGACATCAGGCCGGAGCAGTCGCAGCGTGCGCGCCAAGCTGGGCGTTACCGTCCGCAGTCTTGCGGCGCCAACCGCGACGATCTCGGCACGCGGCGATACCAGCGACCTCAAGGGCCCTTCAGCCTGCAGCGTCAGCAGCGCGATTTTGTGGCCTTGATCGGCGAGCGCGTTGGCAAGCACGATCGCGTCGCGCGACGCACCACCACCATCGAGCGCGCGGATAAAGAAGGCGATGGAAGCGGGCGTACGCATGAGGTTGCCAGCACCACTGCCGCGCGGCTTTTCTACCCCATGCATCTTGTCTGATTCCTCGTCGGGGCGAGCGCGGTCGCGCCCCCGGATGACGCCCTCTCCCGTAAACCATGTCCGCCAAATAGTGCCCCGAAACGGCGAAAGGACGGGTTAATGGCAACGTAGAATCCCGTGACGGAAAATCCCGCCTCTGATGATGCCGCGTCAGCATTTCGTTCTGTATCTTGGCTCCAGGGGCGTCGCTGCGGCCCTCAATCTGGTGTCAGTGGCCNNTGTTCGCTCGGCTCGCCGGGCCTGAGATCTATGGCCACTACCTGCTGGTGGCCGCTTGGGCCATGATCGTCTTCGGCTTCTCGGCACAATGGGCGTGCGCGGCCTTCTTCGCCACCTATTCCGAGCACCATGCCGAAAATCACATTGCGAGCTTCGTGCTCCTGATCGTGGGTGTGCTGACGGCGTTTGGCCTCGGCGCCATCGGGGCCGG
>PLBV01000122.1 GCA_003135455.1 Hyphomicrobiales bacterium
AGCACCGCCTCGGTATGGCCGGTGCGGCCGGAACAGGCCTCCTCATAGGTCGGGTTCGGCGTAGGCCCTGCGGCATAGCCCACGGCGGTGACGATGACGCCCGGCACGGTCCAGAACTTCCGCTCGGCGCCCCAGAAGCAGCCAAACCCGAATAGCGCCTTCTCCGCCCCTTGCGGGTAAGGGCCTTCTAGCGGCGCACCATTGACGAAGTGGTGCGTGGCGGTCGGGATCGCCGAGGGCCGGCCGGGCAGCGCCTCGGCGGGGGACGGGATCGAAAGAGGCTTACGCTTCAAATTGAACATGGACGACCTCCTTGCCGAGGCACCATTGACGAAGTGGGGGTGGCCTCAGTTGATGTAGACTTCGACCGGGTGTCGCTTCCGCCCGAGCCAGTAGAGTACGACGCCCAGCAGCCCGAAGACGAGCCAGGTCGGCAGCTCCAGGATCGTGGTGATCGCCGGGGTCCACAGGAACGGGCCCACATGGGTCTCCACCGCAGCCTTGGCGGCGGCGAGGCTGGTCGGGCTTAGAGCCGCCCATTGCTCGGCCAGCGAGGTGACCACCAGCTGCCCGCCGCCCGCCAGGCTCTTGGTCGCGTCGACGACGGCGGCCACCATGGCGAGCAGCAAGAACCAGACGCCAAGACTGCGCAAGACGAGAAGCATTGGGAGGAGTGGCCAGGTTGCGACTGACGCTTACATAAGCCATCGCCGGCTGCCGTTCAATTCATGCCTGCTCAAACGGCGCGTGACATTTGGCTTGGCCGCCCAAGCAGCTGCCGCTCGTTGCTTGAACGGGAAGGTCGCTTCGCTATAGTGCCGCCCGTTCGCATTTAAGGAGGGGTGGCCGAGTGGTTGAAGGCGCACGCCTGGAAAGTGTGTAGGCGGGTAACCGTCTCGAGGGTTCGAATCCCTC
Organism: Hyphomicrobiales bacterium; assembly: GCA_003135455.1. GTDB lineage: Bacteria > Pseudomonadota > Alphaproteobacteria > Rhizobiales > Methyloligellaceae > Methyloceanibacter. Next base: position 916 of record PLBV01000122.1, read on the forward strand.
TCCCTCCGCCAATAATTTATGTAAGCCTTTGCGGCTAATGCTTTAAATTTTTCCGCTCCACGCTTGTCCCCGTTTCTACCCACACCCGAGACGGCCACAGAAGCCGCATGACGGCCGGAAGGCACAAGCGACGTGGTAGGGTGCCAGGGAAAGCACGACGGCTTCATCGGGCAAACATCGCGGGCGCGTCAATCGGGGAGCGGGGCGATGCCTCTCACAAAACTGAATGACGACTACACGGCCTCGCCCTCGCACGGCGTCAAGTTCTGGATGGCGGACGAGGGGCGCCCGGTGCTTTGCAGGGTGAGCCGCGAGGCGCTGCGAGATCATGCCGACCGTCTTCACTTCGAGGGTACCGACGAAAGGGTCTTCAAGGCCTGTCGCGAGGTTATCGAACAGATAGCAAGCGATGTTTACGACTCCGGTGCCAGCGTCGATCAGACAGGTAGCATCCTTGTCACTTCCGAGGCGCTCGACCGAGTGGGCCGCAGCGCATAGTCCGTGAGCGCCATGATGACCGCCGGGAAGGTGACGAGCAGCTCTGCTTCGACCTCGGTGCTAAAATCGCACGCCCGCTATTGCCGTTCCCCGGGAATGGATCACCAATAGCTTAGCCTTCTCCGCGTGGACTGCAGCGTCCCCCACTCACGAGGCGTCGGCGCCGCTGGGCAAGCCCCATCAGTGTCTCAACGTCCGCCTCGGGCAGCTTGCGCCAAAGACGAACACCGCCAACTCCGGACCAACGGTTGCGAGCCAGGCAGCCAACACGGCGTGTCGCTATCCCGGCGGTGTGGATGATCTGCAATTTGGCTGATATCTCCACGTCCCATCAGAAAGCCAGTTTGCTGGACAAGGGCGGACCTCTGACGGTGGCAGCGCCTCAATGGGAGCCCCAAGGGGCTTTATGCATTCCGTGTGACCGGTGACTGGATTTACCTCGGCCGCTTGACAGGTGGACGCCCCCGACTCCTGTGCGCCCTGATTAAGCATGCCGGCCGTTGCGGGGCTTGCCCACGTGGCAAAACCCAACGCGAGGGTGCCTATAACTCTCCGCATTGCCGTTCCCTTCCCCCTTTTGGCCTTCCGGGCCCTACCTGAGCGGCCATCAGTTACACGATCCAACCCAACTCGCGCGCCTTGTCGTTGGACGAGCTTCACAACTTTTCACCACCGCGCTCCCCCGAGGCCGAGCTGCGCCTCGATGTCGGCTTCGGGCCGCTTCCGCCAAAAGCAGGAGCCGCCAACTTCCGTCCAAAGGCTGCGCGACACGTGGCAATTAGGGTGATGCGAACAGAGTTAGTACTTGCTTAACCATAACAGCCCTATCTGGGTCGGAGGGGGGACTAAAGATGCGAGTGCTTCTCATCGAGGACGACAGCGCCACCGCGCAAAGCATCGAGCTGATGCTGCAGTCGGAAGGTTTTAACGTCTATTCGACCGACCTGGGCGAAGAGGGTGTCGATCTCGGTAAGCTTTACGACTACGACATTATCCTGCTCGACCTGAACCTCCCCGACATGAGCGGCTACGAGGTGCTGAAGACCTTGCGGGTGAGCAAGGTGAAGACCCCGATCCTGATCCTGTCGGGCTTCGCGGGAATCGAGGACAAGGTCAGGGGTCTTGGCTTCGGCGCCGACGACTATATGACCAAGCCCTTCCACAAGGACGAACTGGTCGCCCGCATCCACGCCATCGTGCGCAGATCGCAGGGCCACGCCCAGTCGGTCATCGAGATCGGCGGGCTAAAGGTCAATCTCGACACCAAGACGGTGGACGTCAACGGCCACCGCGTGCATCTGACCACCAAGGAATATCAGATCTTCGAGCTGCTCTCGCTGCGCAAGGGCGCCACGCTNNACCAAGGAGATGTTCCTCAACCATCTCTATGGCGGCATGGACGAGCCGGAGCAGAAGATCATCGACGTGTTCATCTGCAAGCTGCGCAAGAAGCTCGCGACCGCGACCGGCGGCAAGCACTATATCGAGACCGTCTGGGGCCGCGGCTATGTCCTGCGCAACTCCGAGGACGCATCCGAGATCGCGGCGTAGTCTTAAGCACCTCTCGCTGCGCCGTGACGGCCCGGACAGAGCGCCGCGCTTCTTCCAGCACGGCAGGAGGTGCGGTCTCGGGCATCCCGCTGTTGAGCGGCGGCTCCGGCGCATCATCAACGACGTTCTTCCACTATTCCTGCCATCTTCTGGGCTCATGCAACGGGACCCCCGAAGAGTTTCACCCCCATGGCAGAACCGCTGATCCAGGACGTATCCGACACCGCCTTCATGGTGGCGAGTTTCCGCGCCATCGAGACCGCCCGGCCGGATTCGCTGTTTGCCGACGCGCTTGCCGAGCGGCTGGCGGGCGAGCACGGCAAGACCATCGTGGCCAATATGCCGGGAAGCTTCGTTGGCGGCTGGACGGTCGTGATGCGCACCGTGATCATCGACAATTTCATCCACGCCGTGCTTGCTGAAGGTGTGGATACGGTCCTGAACCTGGGGGCCGGCCTCGATACGCGGCCCTACCGCATGGCCTTGCCGCCACATTTGAGCTGGATCGAGGTGGATTATCCGCGCGTCATCGATCTGAAGGACTCCGCCTTGTCGGGCGAGATCCCATCCTGCCGGCTCGAACGCGTGAAGCTCGATCTCGCCCTTCGAACTGCCCGGCAAAAGCTCTTCGCCGAGGTCGCCTCGCGTGCCGGCAAGATCCTAGTGCTGACCGAGGGTGTGGTGCCCTATCTCAGCGTGCCGGAGGTGGCCAGCCTCGCCGATGATCTCCGGCAGACGGAAAAGGTCCGGTTCTGGATCGTGGATTATTTCTCGCCGGAGGCACTGCGTTTCAGAGAGCGGCAGGCCCATGCGCGGCATATGCGCAACGCACCCTTCCGCTTCGATCCTAAGGATTGGTTCGGGTTCTTCAGCGAGCACGGCTGGGGCGCAAGAGAGATCCGCTACATCGCCGATGAAGCAGAGCGGCTCAAGCGGCCCATCCCCTGGCCGGCGCTCCTGAAGCTCTGGATGATGATCAAAATGGCGTTCACGCCCGGCGCGCGGCGGTCATTCCGCACCTTCGCGGCCTATGTGCTGCTGGAGCCCAGTTGAGCGGGTGGGTCCGGCTTGACGCCCGCGCCGCTCGCGAGCCCTGACGCGGCGCATGTTGGCGAGGGCGCCAGTGACTTTCTCTTCGGCAGCACGAACCAAGGCAAACCGCGAAGGGTATCGCGCTGGCGTTTCAGCTCGCGGTAGCCGCGCTCGACCATGACGGCGAGCGCAAAGCTCGGCGACCGTCGCGCCTGGACATTGACCAGGAGGTCGATGGTCGTCCGGCGCCCAGACCAAAGCTGGTTCATAAAGCCGCCTTCCGGCGAGCAGGAGTCGATCGCCTCGATGGTGCCGGAGGCGAACAGCTGCTCGGTGAGCTTGTCGACCAGGAGCGCACCGGGGGAGTATTTGGCGTACTCCACGTCGAAGGCCGTCTTCCAGGTATAGGCGATGGGGCCGCAATAGAGCAGCACCTGGGCAGCGATCGGGCGGCCGTCGAGGCAGAGCAGCGCCACCGAAGCGCTCGCCTTTGCCGCGAGATTGCGGATCAGGGCGCGCGCGAAGCCCGCATGCTTGCCGCGGCTGAGCAGGGCCGTCCCCTGCTCGCCCTTCCAGCTCTTGGCTTCCATGGCGAGGAAGGTCTCAAACGCGGTCTCGACCGCTTGCGGAGCGCGATCGTTGAGGATGTCCACCGCCGCTTGCGCGGATAAGCGGTTCCAGTCCTGCCGCAGCTTCTTCCGCGTCGAGCCCGAGAGCTTCTGGCCGCAGTCCCTGGAGGCGAAGGGCCGCCCGCGCAGGGACAGCGTCATTGGCTCTTCTCCCCGCGCGGCCACGGCCTCGACCATCACGCGATAGGTATCGCCTTCGCCGTCGAGATAGTTGAGCCGGATGACGTTGGGGAGCCGCGGATCGTCGCGGACGGCATCGAGGAACGCAGGGATGACGTCGGCCATGCAAGTCCGGTCCACCACCGGGCAGGACAGGAACGCGTAGTCATAGGCGGGCGCGATTAGGACGGCGGGTAAAAGCGGCGCGATGGTCCTTTCCTGCAGCGCCCACCAGCCGACGAGCCTTGCCGGCGCTATAGACTTGTCCCAGGCGAGCAGCAGGCGGAGCTTGGCGAAGCCGGTCTCGGCGACGGCGGCGAGTGCAGCGGGATGGACGAAGACGTTGGGGTGGGCGCGCGGGACGAGGTCGTCCCACTGCGCCGCCGTCCCCTCGCCGGGTGAGGCGATCGTCACCTCGATCTGCGCCATCAGCCGCCCTCCAGCGACGCGTCCTAGCTTTTCGTTTGACCGGTCTGAAGGCAAGTCTTGCGCCACCGATCCGGTCCCATCCTGGCACAACGCTGTTTAGGCGAAGCTCGTTAAAAATCCTTCTGCCGCGGGCGAGCCGTCCACAAGACGTCTTGGCCCGTTCCATGCTTCAGCTCCATCGAAGTTCGATCAAAGCTTCGGCTGGGCGGGGGGCAACGTCGCCACTGGCGGAGAAGGCACCCGGCGAGGAGTGACCTCGCGCTTTAGGCTTCCTTCAGTTCCCGTCGGCAATGATGGCCGCCGGCAAGTGTGAGGTTTCTAGTAATGCGTTCCACGGATATCGTCATTGTCGGCGGCGGCCTCGCCGGGTCGCTCGCCGCTTGCATGCTCGGGCGCGACGGCTTCGACGTCGTGATGGTCGATCCGCACGCGGTCTATCCCCCGGATCTGCGCTGCGAGAAGCTTGACGGGGGCCAAGTCAAGATCCTGCACAAGACGGGTTTCGCGCCCTCAGTGCTCAGAGCCACGACCCATGACGGCGAGGCGTGGGTGGCGCGCTTCGGCCACCTCATCGACAAGAAGCCGAGCGACCAGCAAGGCATCATGTACGACACCCTCGTCAACACGCTCCGCGCCGAGATCCCGCCACGCGCCGAATGCATCTTCGCCAAGGTCAACGCGGTCTATACCAGCCGGTACCGTCAGCGGGTGACGCTCAACACCGGCGAGGACATCGCCGCGCGTCTGGTGGTGATGGCCAATGGGCTGAACACCGGCATGCGGCTCGCGCTCGGCATGAAGCGCGAGGATCTGAGCCCCTGCCACTCCATCACCGCCGGTTTCGACATCAAGCCGCTGGACCGGGCGGCCTTCGACTTCAAGGCGATGACCTATTATCCAGAGCGCGCCACCGATCGCATGGCCTATCTGTCGTTGTTCCCGATCGGCAGCACGATGCGCGCCAACCTCATGGTCTATCGCGACATGAACGATCCGTGGCTGCGCAAGCTGCGGCTGGAGCCAGTGGCGGCGCTGCTCGAGGCTATGCCCAATCTCGGCAAATTGACCGGTGCCTTCGAGACGGTCGGCACCATCAAGATTAGGCCCGCCGACCTCTACGTGACGAAGCGTCACCAGCAGCCCGGGGTCGTGCTGGTGGGCGATGCATTCTCCACGTCCTGCCCGGCGGCCGGTACCGGCGCGGGCAAGGTGTTCAACGACGTGGAGCGGCTGTGCAACATCCACATCCCGCGCTGGCTTTCGACCCCCGGCATGCACGAGGACAAGATCACGCAGTTCTATGCCGACCCGGTCAAGGTGGCGTTCGACGCCGAATGCCTCGCCAAGGCCTATCGACTGCGTTCGCTGTCGGTGGACCGGAGCATGCCATGGCAGGCGCGGCGGCTGACCAAATTCGTGGCGCGGTCCTGTGTGGGTGCGCTGCGCCAGATGGCAGCGCCGGTTGCGGGCGGGCCGTCGGGGCATGAGCCTTCGGCTGAACAGGTCCGGGCGGAGGTTCGCCGCTCGGCTTAGACGGACCGGGATCTAGGCCACCGCTTCGTCACCGCGACGTACACGCCCAACGAACGACACTGCAGCCGCCCCATGTTGCCCGCAAATGGCGCGCGCCTTCTTTTCAGCGGCCGATCTGCTCGTCGACCACCCTGCTCCGTATGCACCCTCAGGCGTCGTTGCGAGGGCGGCGCAGGCATTGCGAAACCACGTCACGACGACGCAGCCTCCGCCCTGGGCCCGGCACTTCTGCAGCGCCGCATTCTCGGCTGCCGCGCGCGACGGATTATCATACGAATAGGCCTCGGTGCGGGTGTCCTGGGAGAAGACGAGCGCACCATAGAGCGAAAGCGCCGGACGGAGCGAGCACGAGGACCGCTAAGCAAGCGCTGAAGGCCATAAGGCGAATCATGAGTGGAACTCCTTTGCGACGCGCCCGATCTGTCGACGGAACGCGTAAGACCCAACACTGGGGCGGCTGGAAAAGCGCCTCCAAACTCCCGAAAACCGCGGCGATGCGCCATGGTTGGCAATTGACGCTTGCAATCTGCCAAGCATTGACCGAATTGCGCGGCATGGCGGGTCTTTTAAAAGTCGCCTCCTTCAAATAAATCCTATCGGCCCAAGCATGGCAATCGTCGGCAAAAGCGCCGCGCAGAAGAGCGTCTCGGAAGGCCCTGCAGTCGCGGTGCTCGCCGTCATCAGCATCTGTCACATGCTGAACGACATCATCCAGTCCTTGATCATGGCCATCTACCCCATGCTCAAGACCGCCTTCCACCTCGACTTCAGCCAGATCGGGCTGATCACCTTCACCTTCCAATGCACCGCCTCGCTGCTGCAGCCGGTGGTCGGCCACTACACCGACCGCAATCCCACGCCCTATTCGCTGGTGGCCGGCATGGGATCGTCGCTGATCGGATTGCTGCTCATGGCGGTCGCCTCGAGCTACGCCATGGTGCTCGCCGCGGCGGCGCTGATCGGCATGGGCTCTTCGGTGTTCCATCCGGAGTCCTCGCGCGTGGCGCGGCTCGCCTCGGGCGGCCGCCATGGGCTGGCGCAGTCAGTGTTCCAGGTGGGGGGCAATTTCGGCACGGCGATCGGACCGCTGCTCGCGGCCTTCATCGTGCTCCCGCACGGGCAGACGAGCCTCGCCTGGTTCTCAGGGGTGGCGCTGCTGGCCATGGTGCTGCTCGGGGGCATCGGCTCCTGGTACGGCAAGGCGCTCAAGGTCGATGGGGAAACGCCGGTCAAGGAGAGCGAGGCGCTCGCGGAGGTGGTGCGCGGCAAGGTGGGCCGCTCGATCGCCATCCTGATGGCGCTCACGGTGTCGAAGCACTTCTATCTGGTGAGCATCACGAGCTTCTACACCTTCTACCTGATCCATACCTTCGAGCTCTCGGTGAAGAGCGCGCAGCTCTACCTGTTCATCTTCCTAGGCGCGGTCGTGGCCGGCACGGTGATCGGCGGCCCGATCGGCGACCGCATCGGCACGCGGCGCGTCATCTGGTGGTCGATCCTGGGCGTGCTCCCCTTTACCCTCATCCTGCCTTACGCGGACCTCACCTGGACGGCGGTGCTGAGCGTGATCATCGGGCTCATTCTGGCGTCCGCCTTCCCGGCCATCCTCGTTTACGCGCAAGGCCTGATCCCGGGCCGGGTGGGGATGGTGGCGGGGCTGTTCTTCGGGCTTGCCTTCGGCATCGCCGGCATCGGCGCTGCGGTGCTCGGCTGGATCGCCGACCTCACCAGCATCAGTTTCGTCTACCACATCTGCGCCTTCCTGCCGGCGCTCGGCCTGCTCGCAGCCTTCCTGCCCGAGATGGCGCCGAGCAAGCGCCCTCGGCGCCGGAAATAAGTACCAGGGGCGTCCGGAACCTCCGGCGCGGGCCTATCGTTTGATCGGGTGCGAGGCAATTTTCGGGGAGGTGCTAGCCATGCGCGACATCCACGGCGACCTGCAGGATCGGGCCAACCTTATCGAGGAACAGATGAATGCTGCCCATGCCCAGTTCGAGCAGAGATTGGCGCAACTCAAGAGCGAGCGCGAGGCTAGAGTGGAGGAGCTGAAGGGGGAACTTGTCGGCAAGCTCATGGACGCCGAGCAACGCCGATTTGCGAGCCCTTCGCGCGTGCCGACGCTGCCGGAACCGCTCGGCGACTTCTTGATACGCAAGCTCAGCGAGAATGGCCCGATGTCGGGCGATGACCTTCGTCTTTGGACGCTGCGAGAAGGCCATTTCGCCGACCCCGAATCCGCCGCCCGGGGGTGCAGGTGACCCTCGTGAACGGCATCAGGGCGGGCCGCATTCGGCAATTGCCGGACGGAACCTTCGCCCCGGCCACGTTGCTAACCGACGCGATCAGACTGCGACGGGTGGTGTGAGTTCCTGCAAGGGTTCTCAAGCCGTGGCCGGCGCCGCTCGCTTTCCGCATAGCAGCTCGCTCACATCCTTGCGGACCTGAGCCTCGGCATAGCGGGCGAGTTCCTTGCGGTCGGCGAAGTCGTCGAGCGGAACGGGCGGGCCGATGCGGATATGGGCATCGAGCGGCCCGAGCGCCAACAGCCGCCAGGCGTGGCTCGCCAGGTCCATGTCCCCATACCAGGCGATCAGCGGCCGCCCGCGGCGGCAAAGCGGCAGGCCGTGCACCTTGGTATAGGTGAGGGCCAAGGTCTGGACGCAGATATTGGCGCCCTGCGCCTCGCCACCTGTGGGCTTGACCGCGGCAAAGAGCGGCGTCTTGAACGGCACGACGGAATTGCCGTCGCTGGAGGTGCCTTCGGCAAACAGCACCACATGGTCGCCCGCCTGCAGCCGGCTCAAGATCTCGTTCGCCTTGGCGGTGACCTCGGTGCGCCTGGTGCGGTCGACGAATACCGAGCGCTGCAGCTTGGCGAGCCAGCTCACAAACGGCCAAGACGCCACCTCCTGCTTGGCCACGAAGGAGATCGGGGCCACGGCCGACAGCACCGGGATATCCAGCCAAGAGACGTGGTTCGAGATGAGCAGCACGCCGTGGTCGCGCGCCACGCGGCCCTCGATGGTGAGCCGCACACCTACGATGCGGCAGACCTGGCGGTGATACCAATGGGGGAAGGTGCGGGCGTAGCGCGAGCCCGTGTAGAGGAACAGGAGCTGTAGCGGCATCAGGGGAACAGTGAAGGCGAAGAAGGCCGCCAGCACCAGAAACGCGCGCAACCCTCTCATGACAGTGCGACCAAGCTGATCAGCCCTTGCCGCTCTTCACCGGCATGCCGAACAGCTCGAGCCGGTGGCCGATGAGGCGGAAGCCGAGCTCGTTGGCGACGCTCTCCTGCAAGCGCTCGATCTGCTCGTTGCGGAACTCGATCACCTCGCCGGTCGTCACATTGATGAGGTGGTCGTGATGGCCATGCCCCGCCTGCTCGTAGCGGGCCCGGCCGTCGCCGAAATCGTGGCGCTCCAGGATACCGGCCCCTTCCAGTAGCCGCACGGTGCGATAGACGGTGGAGAGCGAGATGCGGTTGTCGCGGGCGTTCGCCCTGCGATGCACCTCCTCGACGTCGGGATGGTCATCGGCCTCGGACAGCACCCGCGCGATGACCCGGCGCTGGCCGGTCATGCGCATGCCGCGCTCGGCGCAGAGGCGCTCGAGCCGGCTTTCCCTGGTCGCTGTCTTGGGCATCGATCGCGGCAGGCGCCTGCCTTGCTGTCTTCCGGCTGCGCACGAAGCTCTGCCATCATCGGGGGCCAGCCGTCAAAGGGCAAGGCTGAAGATGGCGGCGTCGGCACCATGGGCATAATAGCCAGGACGCCGGCCGACGGCGACGGCGCCCAAGGACTGGTAGAGGCCAAGCGCCGCGCTGTTCCCCTGCTCGACCTCCAGGAACAGGCGCTGCACGCCGCAAGCTTGCAGGCGTTCCATGGCCGACCTTAGGAGCCCGCGCGCCAGTCCCTGGCGGCGATGCAGCGGCGTGACGCCAAGGGTCAAGAGCTCGGCCTCGTCGGCCGCGGCCCGCGCCATGAGCAGGCCTTGCGCCGGCGCCTCGGCTGTGGGCGCGGCGAGCAGAGACAGGCAGCCGGGAACCAGAAATTGCCCGATTGCGGCGGCGTCCCAGCCTGGCGCGAAGCAGGCTTGGTGGATGGCGGCCATAACGCCCGCGTCGCCAGGACCCGCCAGGCGTAGGTGAATGGCGGGTGCGTCAGCGGAGGCCCCCATCAGCGCCCCGCTAGTCCCATGGCCAATTGCGGCTTGGCGTCGGGGGGGCGGAGATAGAGCGGACGCAACGACGGGAGCGTCTCGCCCGCTTCATGGGCAAGGGTGGCGAGCGAGGCTGCGGAAGGCTGCAGATCGGGAAGTTGCGCCTCGACAAAGCGGCCATGAGCCTCGGCAGCCTGAGCGAGAAGCCCAGCGCCGCTGCCCACCGCAACACGGAGATCGTCGGGGAGCGGGGCAAGTGCTGCTTCGGCTGCGAGCAGGAGCGGGCCTTGCAGGCGCCTGCCCTTCGCATCGAAGAGGCCGAGATAGAGCATGGACCGGCGCGCATCCACGGCCACGGCGAAGGGGCGGCCACAAGCCTCAATGCCGCCGCTGTCAAGCGCGCCCCGGGCCATGACCGTCAGACTGTCGGTGCCCCAGAGCTTGGCGCCGGTGGCCAGCGCGAGGGCGCGTGCGGCGGCAATGGCGATGCGCACGCCGGTGAAGCTACCGGGCCCGAGCGTCGCCGCGACGAGATCGAGCGCGGCGAAGTCCATCCCGGCCTCCGCCACCACTTCCGCCACCATGGGCATCAGCGCCTCGGCATGGCCGCGGGCCATGCGCAGGGTCCGTGCAAAGAGCCGCACCGACGGACCTTCGGCGCGCAAGATCGCGGCGGAGCAGGCGCCTTGGCTCGTATCGAGCGCGAGGATGTCCATCGGGGCTTTTCTTGAGCATGATCTTATCGGAAAACCGGCTTCCACTTTTCCGGATCATGCTCCTAAAGGATGCGCGCCATCTCGTCGAAGCTAAACCGCGGCGAGCGGCGCTTCAGCACGCTCGGATCGCCATAGCCCAAATCACACAGGAAGTTCGACTTGACGTTGGTGCCGGAGAAGAAGGTGCGGTCCACGCCCGCATTGTCGAAGCCGGACATGGGCCCGCAATCGAGCCCGAGAGCACGCGCCGCCAGGATCAGATAGGCGCCCTGTAGCGTGTCGTTGCGGAAGGCGGTCTCGAAGATCTTCTTGTCGTCCCCCGCAAACCAGCTCTTGGCGTCGGTGTGGGGAAACAGCCGCGGCAGATATTCGTAGAAGTCGAGGTCGTAACCGATAATGGCGCAGACCGGCGCGGCCATGGTCTTGGCGACATTGGTCTCCGACAGATGTGCTTTTAGCTTCAGCTTGGCCTCGCCCGACTTGACGAAGAGGAAGCGCGCCGGGCTGCAATTGGCCGACGTCGGCCCGAGCTTGACGAGGTCGATCAGCTCATGCAGCAGCTCGTCAGGGACGTCCTTGTCCTGCCAGGCATTGTGGGTGCGGGCGTCGCGGAAAATCTGGTCGAGGCAGGAATCGGGCAGCGGGCCATGCTCCTTGCCGCCGCTGCCATTGGTCCCGCGCGCGCTCTCCACTGGCACCTTCGCCTCGCTCAAACCGGGCGCACCTCTTGCACCTCGGGAATGAAGTGGCGCAGCAGGTTCTCGATGCCGTGGCGCAGCGTCGCCGTCGAGCTCGGGCAGCCCGAGCAGGCACCGCGCATATGTAAAAAGACGATGCCGTCGCGATAGCCCTGGAAGGTGATGTCGCCGCCATCCTGGGCCACGGCGGGCCGCACGCGTGTCTCGAGCAGCTCCTTGATGGTGTTGACCGTATCGGCATCCTCGGGCGCGAAGAACTCGCCATCGCTATCCTGCTCGGATTTGCCCGCCTCGCCCCCTTCCACCGCCTGGTCCGACAGGTAGTGCTCCATGATGGCGCCGAGGATGGCGGGCTTCAGATGCTGCCACTCGCCCTCCCCCTTGGTGACGCTGATGAAGTCCGAGCCGAAGAAGACGCTGGTGACGCCTTCGATGTCGAACAGACGTGCCGCGAGCGGCGATCCGCCCGCATCGGCGGCGGCGCGGAACTCCAAGGTGCCGTGATCGAGCACCGGGCGGCCGGGAATGAATTTCAGCGTTGTCGGGTTGGGCGTGGCTTCGGTCTGGATGAACATGAGGGTGCCTCTTGGGCTCTTGAGATTTCGGTGGCGGGTGCGCTCGAATCTCGCGCCCTGGCCAGCTTAGAACGATTCTATTCCATACTTGGCCTCAGGCCGCGCAAAGTCAAGGTTGCTCCCCTGGCCGTTACCCCACTGGGCGCGCGGGTGCGTTGCCGCGACGCATCTAGCGTCCGGGTTTAGATCATTTCCCCCTCATCTGAACGGAGGGGAATGGCGCGCCGAAAAGCGCAAACCTATGGTTCCGCGATATCCGCAACAAGGACTAATAGCCTCGAGGATAATAGCCACGGGGCCGGTAATCGCCCTGAGGACCGTTGTACGGCTGGAACCACCGGCCAAAAAGGCCTCGTCGCCGCGGTGGGGAGTAGCCCTGTCCAGGCGCAAACCAGGGAGCATTGCCCCAATCGCGCGGGTAGTCCGGCTCGGATGCCACTTTCGCCTCCCCACCCGGCGTGGTGCCGGTGAGGACGACTTGGGTATTCTCCATGCCCTTTTCCTTGACCAGGTCATAGAGAATGGCCGCATTCGCGGGCGAGATGCGCACGCAGCCATGCGAGGCGGGCTTGCCGAGATTCTTCACCTCATGGCTGCCATGGATGGCATGACCATCTTTCATAAAGAAAATAGAATGTGGCATGGGGGAGTTGTCCCACTGTTTGCTATACCAGATTTCGTTCATAGAAGTGGGAGTGTAAGTTCCTGACGGCGTTGAATATCCTGATCGACCAGTCGAGACCGGCCAGTCATATTGCTCGATCCCGTCGACCCAGACGGACATATGCTGCGTCGATTTGTCGATGGTGATGAGGACCTTGGACGCGGATGCTTCGTTCGCCGCGCCGGACTCGCTCTGCCCAGATTGAGACTCGCTCTGCGCGCCCTGGGGCGCATGCTGGCCGCCTCCGGGATTCGACTCTGGCTGCGCGCCAGTCGGATCAGTTTCTGGCTGCGCGCCAGCTTGATTGCCTTGCCCGCCAGAGGGGTTGGATGCGGATGGGGCGCCTGTGGAATTTGGTTGGGGGGCGCCTTGGGGTTCGGCCTGCGCGCTCGCCGCGCAGCTGACAAAAAGGGCGACGACAAAGGCGAGGAGCGGCATTGTGGGGAGGCGAAGAAGATACATGCGCAGCACCCGAGCTGTAGGGAAGGCAGAATAACAGGAGATGAAGGCTGTAACACGGCTCCTTCAATAACCGGTTACGGTGGTCCTTTTATCCAGACCCAAGCCCTACACGAGCAGCACCGGGACTGTGTCGTACACCTGCTCGGGAGTGTGCACTACGATGCCGTCCAGAACAAATGGTTCGGGCTTATCCCACCCGCTCCAGCGGTCCCGCTCGAATAGAGGTCCTTTGTTCGCTCGACCAGACGTCCAGCATAGGGAATGGCAGAGCTCCGCAACCTAAACCACTCTGTCTTGGTGACGGGGGCCGCTTCCATCTCCGAGGCAATGTCTGCTTCGGGTCGAAAGCAGCTTTTACCGGCTTTTTTGACATTTGCAGGTCGGTCGCTAGGCGAGCGCCAGGATTTCCTCGAGATCGAGGCAGCCCGGAACCACGGTGATGGGAACCGGGAAGGTGCCGGCGAGTCTACCGTCGGCGAGGATGGATACGAGCGGCCCCGGACCGGACGGGTCCTTGGAAGCGCCAAGCACGAGCACGCCGATATCGTGGTCCTCCTCGATCAGCTTGACGATCTCCTCGGCCTTCAGCCCCTCGCGCACGATCTCCTCAGGGACCAGATCGGAAAAGCCCATGGCTTTCAGCTTCCGCCCAAAGAGGCGGAACACGGCGCGCGCCTTGTTGTGCCCTTCCTCGCGGGCAATCTCCTCCACGCCCAGCCAATGCTGAAACTCCGCGCCGGGCTCCACGACATAGAGCAGCGCGAGCTGGCCCGCAGTGCGCACCGCCCGGCTGGCAGCGAAGGCGAGCGCGCTCTCGCATTCCGGCGTCTCGTCGACCACGACGAGGAATTTGCGCTTATGCCCTTCGGCGAAGACCTGCCGTTTCTTCTTGGGCTTCGGCACTTCGTCGTGCGGCTTCTTGGATTTGGGCTTCTCAGTCGACTGCTTCTTGGTGGCCATGGCGCCATGCTGCCATGGGCGCGCGGCAGCAACAACAGCCTCGCGGCTCGACTGCGGGGCAAAAGCGAGGGCATTCAGCTTCGGATGAAGCCGACGATGTCCTTGGTCTTGGCCAGGATGGGGTCGGCGATGGCATGCGCCCGGGCGGCGCCATCGGCCAGGATGCGGTCGATCTCCACGGGGTCCGCCATCAAACGCCGCATCGTATCGCCGATGGGCACGAGCCGGCTCGCGGCAAGCTCGGCAAGCGCGTCCTTGAATTTGGAGAAGGACGCATCGCCGAATTGGCGCAACACGGCCTCCTTGTCGGTGTCGGCAAGGGCGGCATAGATGCCGACGAGGTTGTCGGCCTCCGGTCTGCCCTCCAAGCCCTTGGTCTCCGACGGCAGCGGCTCGGGGTCGGTCTTGGCCTTCTTGATCTTCTTGGCGATGGCGTCGGGATCGTCGGTGAGATTGATGCGCGTCATGTCCGACTCATCCGACTTCGACATCTTCTTGGTGCCGTCGCGGAGGCTCATCACGCGGGTGGCGGGGCCGGTGATCAGGGGCTCCGGCAGCGGGAAGAAGCCGTGCGGGTAGTCTTCCCGCGCGATGGTCTTGGCAAAGTCGTTGTTGAACTTCTGCGCGATGTCGCGGGCAAGCTCCAGATGCTGCTTCTGGTCCTCCCCCACCGGCACGTGGGTGGCGTGATAGAGCAGAATGTCGGCCGCCATCAGGTTCGGATAGACGTAGAGCCCGGCCGAGGCATTCTCGCGGTCCTTGCCCGCCTTCTCCTTGAACTGGGTCATGCGGTTGAGCCAGCCGACGCGCGCCACGCAGTTGAAGATCCAGGCGAGCTCGGCGTGGCCGGACACCTGGCTCTGATTGAAGATGATGTGGCGGTTGGGGTCGATGCCGGAGGCGATGAAGGCTGCGGTCACCTCGTGCGTGTTGTGGGCGAGCTCGTCGGGATCCTGGAACACGGTGATGGCGTGCAGGTCGACCACGCAATAGAGGCAGTCATGGGTGGCCTGCAGCGCCACGAATTTGGTGATGGCGCCGAGATAGTTGCCGAGATGAAGATTGCCCGTGGGCTGAACGCCCGAGAACACGCGGGTCTTGCCTGCCTGCATTGTCAGCCCCTGTTACGCTGCCCGCGCCTTGACGCCAGCGTCTTGACGCATTCGCCTTATGGCTTGGCGCATCCGGCGAGGCAAGGCTTTGACGCTCAGGCGCCCCGCAAGCTCGCAAGCAGCGTCTTCAGCCTAACCGCGCCGAACAGCTCGGCCGCCGCGCCATAGGCGATGAGCCCG
Organism: Hyphomicrobiales bacterium; assembly: GCA_003135455.1. GTDB lineage: Bacteria > Pseudomonadota > Alphaproteobacteria > Rhizobiales > Methyloligellaceae > Methyloceanibacter. The sequence goes on from PLBV01000122.1 coordinate 16,275, forward strand.
CTTGCGATCAGCGCGAGAAGTGCTGCCGCTTGCCGGACGATGCCGCCCGCCGGTGCAAACCAGGGATCGAGCAGCTGCATGAGCGCGAGCAGCACGGCGCCCATGACGAGACTCGCGGCCACGATGCCGCGGAAGCGGCGGCGGAAGGTGTCGTCGAGAACGAGCTCCTCCCGCTCGATGAGGGTGTGTGCCAAGAGTGCCACGTGGAGCCAGCCGGCAAGCGCGGTGGCAACGGCAATGCCGACCGCGCCCAGCACCAGAAAGAGGATCAGGCTCAAACTGAGATTGGCGGTCATGCTGATCCCGGCATAGAGCATCGGGGTGTGCGTATCCTCGCGGGCGAAATAGCTTGGATGCAGCACCTTGATCAACACGAAGGCAGGCAGGCCGAGGGCGAAGGCCGCGAGCATCTTGGCGGTGGCTAACGCATCGATGGCGGTGAAGGCCCCGTGCTCGAACAGCACCCGCACCATCGGCCCCGCCCCCACGAACAGCGCGATCGCGGCAGGCAGCGTCAGCAGGAGGGCAAATTCCAGCGAGCGGTTCTCCGATCCCATCGCCGCCTGATGGTCGCCGGCGCGAAGCTTGTTGCTGAGATCGGGCAGGAGTGCCACGCCGATGGCCACCCCGATCACGCCCAAGGGCAGCTGGAACAGCCGGTCGGAATAATAGAGCCAGGACACCACCCGGTCCTGCAACGACGCGATGATCGTGTTGAGCAGGACGGTGAGCTGGGCCATGCCGCCGGCAATGATTCCGGGTGCGGCGAGCGCGATCAACCGGCGCATCTGGGGCGTCAGGCGCGGGCGCTGCCAGGCAAGCCGCATGGTGGCGCGTGCCGCCGCGGCCGCCACCACCAGGACCTGCAGCAGCCCGCTAGCGGCAATGCCCCAGGCAAGTGCGGTGGCCGCATCGGCCTGGTCGCTCACGCCAAGCGCCACCAGCACAAGGAGGATTACGATGAGCACGACATTGAGCAGGCTCGGCGCAAACGCCGCGACCGCGAAGCGCCCAAGGGCGTTCAGCACACCCGAATAAAGCGCCACCAGCGACATGCAGAGGAGATAGGGGAGCGCGATGCGGGCGAGCGTCACGGCGAGATCCAACTTCGCCGGATCCCTGGAGAAGCCAGGCGCCAGCGCCAGCATCAGCCAGGGCATGGCGATCTCGGCGAGAAGCGTGAAGGCCGCGAGGCCGAGCGTGAGACCGGCCAGCGCCTGCTCGGCAAAGGCGCGGGCGGGCGCCTCGCCCTCGCCATGCAGGCGCTTGGCGAAGAGCGGGATGAAGGCGGAATCGAAGGCGCCCTCGGCGAACAGGCGGCGGAACAGGTTGGGGACGCGGAAGGCGACGAAGAAGGCGTCGGCGACCGGACCGGCGCCGAGCACGGCGGCGATCAGTACGTCGCGCAGAAAGCCGAGCACGCGGCTTACGATGGTCATGGCGCCGACGGTGGCGAAGGCGCGGTAGGGGGCGGTCATGGGTTCAGTCGAGCAAGGGCTTTAGGCCGAGAGAGACGCGGGCTCGGGCCGCGCCTGCAACGCCTTGGTCAGGCGCTCGCGGATGGTCGCCTCGCGGCTCGCACTCGTGATCTTCTTACCGGTGAGATCGGTGACGTAGAAGACGTCGACCGCCTTCTCGCCGAAGGTGGCGATATGGGCCGAGGCAATATCGAGATTCATGTCGGAGATCGCGCGCGTCACGTCATAGAGTAGGCCGGGACGGTCCAGCCCATTGATCTCGATCACGGTGAGCGCGTCGGACAGCGTGTTGTCGATCACCACCTGGGGCTCGACGGTGAAGGCGGAGAGCCGCGATTTCGGCTTATTCTTGGTGGCGACCACCTCGGCGAGCCGCGCCTCGCCCTTGAGCAGTTTCTCGATGATGGACGCGATCTTTCTCGCCCGTCGCTCCTCGTCCTCGCCCTGCTCGAACTCGCGCTCCAGATGAATGGTGTCGAGCGCCATGCCGTCGCGCGTGGTGGAGATCTGGGCATCGAGGATATTGGCGCCGGCGCCGGCGCAGGCGCCCGCCACCATGGCGAGCAGCCGTGGATGGTTGGGCGCGAGCAGCGTGATCTCGGTGACCCCCCGGAAGGCGTCGGTGGCAATGTTGGTGATGAGCGAGCGCTGCGCGGTCTCCGCGTCATGAATGAGCTTGGCGTGCTGGGCAATCACGTCGAGATCGGTCCTGAGCCAGTAGGAGGGATAATGGCGGTCGACGAAACGCTCGAGCGCCTCCTTGGGCCAGCCGGGAAGCCTCTCCAGGAGCGCGTCTTGGGCGCGGGCCACGCGCTCGCTGCGGGAAAGCGTGGTATGGCCGCCGCCGAGCAAGGGTTCGGTCTCGAAATAGAGCGTGCGCAGGAGCTGCCCTTTCCAGCCGGTCCACACCTCTGGTCCCACGGCGCGGATGTCGGCCACCGTCAAGAGCAAGAGTAGCTTCAGCCTCTCGCGGCTCTGCACCAGATCGGCGAAGTCGCGGATCGTCTTGGGATCGTTCAAGTCGCGGCTTTGCGCGAACTGGCTCATCTGCAGATGGTTCTCCACGAGCCAGACCGCGGTCTCGGTCTCCGAGGGCGTGAGCCCGAGGCGGGTGCCGAGCTCGCGGGCGACGCGGGCGCCAGCTTCGGAATGGTCCTCGTCGCGGCCCTTGGCGATGTCGTGCAGGAAGGCCGCGACGTAGAGGGCGCGGCGGTTGTCGATGGCGCGCACGATGTCGGTGGAGACCGGGTGCTCCACGGCGTATTGCCCGTGCTCGATGCCGGACAGGAAGCCCACGGTGCGGATCAGGTGCTCGTCGACGGTGAAGTGGTGATACATGTTGAACTGCATCAGCGCGACCACCCGGCCGAAATCGGGAATGAAGCGGCCGAGCACTCCCGCCTCGTTCATCCGGCGCAGGACGGCTTCAGGGTTGCGCGAGTCGGTGAGCAGCCGCAAGAACAGGCGATTGGCCGTCGGATTGGCGCGCAGAGTGTCGTCGATCAGGCGGAAGTTGGCGCGTACCAGGCGTAAGACCTCCGGCGCGAACGACGCCTGGTTCTCGTCGGCGAGGACGAAGAGGCGGATGAAGTTCACCGGGTCCTTGGCGAACACGTCCTTGTCGACGCTGCAGATGCGCCCGTTCTCGATGCGGAAGTCGGAGGTGCGCCTCAGCTTGGCGCGGCGACGCCAGCCGAAAGGCGATAGCAGCGCCGGCAATGTCGGCAGGGATTTCAGCTGCTTCATCTCGAGTGCCGAGCAGACGATGCGGGTGAGGTCGCCGACCTCCTTGGCCACCAGGAAATAGTGTTTCATGAAGCGCTCGACCGCCCGCAAGCCGGCGTGTCCCCGATAGCCGAGCCGCTCGGCCATCAGCGGCTGCAGGTCGAAGCTCAACCTCTCCTCGGGCCGCTCAGTCAGGAAATGCAGATGGCAGCGCACCGACCAAAGGAAGCACTCACAGCGGCGGAAGCTCCGGTACTCCGCAGGGGTGAACACGCCGGCTTCCACGAACTCGGCCTCCGCCTTGTCGGGATAGAGGTGCTTGGCAAGCCAGTGCAGCGTGTGCAGGTCGCGCAAGCCGCCCTTACCATCCTTGACGTTGGGCTCGACGAGATAGCGCGAGGCCCCAGCGCGGGCATGGCGGGCGTTCTGCTCCTCGAGCTTCGCCTCGATGAAGGCCCGCGCATTGCCTTCCAGCACCTCTTTGCGGAAGCGCCGCTGGAACTCGGTGAACAGGGCCTCATCGCCCATGATCAGCCGCGCATCGAGCAGCGCCGTGCGGATGGTCATGTCCGATAGAGACAGCCGCACGCATTGGTCGATGGTGCGCGTGGCGTGGCCCACCTTGAAGCCCAGGTCCCAGAGCAGATAGAGCATGTATTCGGCAACGCTCTCGCCCCAGGCAGTCTGCTTGTAGGGGAGCAGGAACAACAGATCGATATCGGAGCCGGGAGCGAGCAGCCCGCGGCCATAGCCGCCGGTGGCCACGACGGCCATGCGCTCGGCGGCTGACGGGTTCTTGGCGCGATAGATGTGGTTGGTGGTGAAGTCGTAAGCGAGCCGGATGAGCGCGTCCTGAAAGGCGGACAGGCCTTCGGCGCAGACGCGGCCATCGCCATCCCGTTCCAGCTGGCGCTTGGCTTCCGCCCGTGCGTCATCGACGACGCGCCGGAGCCGCTCGACCAGCGCCGCCCGGAGCGAGGAATCCTGCCCGGAATAATGGCGTGCGATCTCCGAGGCCTCGCGGCTCACGGCCTCGAGGTCGAAATAGGGCGCCCCTCTGATGACGGTCTGGTCCATGGCAGAACGGCCACCCTATAGCACAGGGCGCCTTAACCCTCCCTAGAGCGCAATCGGCCTAACTATCGTTTTGAGCAGCATCGCGACAGCGCTCTAGGGGTTTGTTTGAGCATGATCTTTTTGCGAAAACCGGTTCCCACTTTTCGCCGATCATGCTTTGGCGCCCTCGAGCATATCCTTGAGCCGGTAGAGCGCCTCGAGCGCCTCGCGCGGGGTCATGGCGTCGGGCCGAAGCTCGCCCAATGCCTCGATCAGGGGCGATGCGGGCGAGGGCTTTGGGTTCGCGGGCCTGGTAGCGCTGAACAGCGGCAGGTCGTCGGCAAGATCGGAGGGTTTGGGGCGGCCATCGGCCTTCTCCAGTTCCGCCAGCACCTCCGAAGCGCGAGCGAGCACCGGCTCAGGCAGGCCGGCAAGCTTGCCCACATGGATGCCGTAGGAGCGGTCGGCGGCGCCCTTCACCACGCGATAGAGGAAGACAATGGTATCGCGCCACTCCTTCACCTCCACGGTGGCGTTGGCGGCCCGGGGGAGCTTGTCGGCGAGCGCCGTCAGCTCGTGATAGTGGGTCGCGAACAGCACGCGGCTCCGGTTCACCTCATGCAGATATTCGAGCGCCGCCCAGGCGATGGAGAGACCGTCGAAGGTCGCCGTTCCGCGCCCGATCTCATCGAGCACGACGAAGGAGCGCGCTGTGGCCTGATTGAGGATTGATGCCGTCTCGACCATCTCCACCATGAAGGTGGAGCGGCCGCGCGCAAGGTCGTCGGCGGCACCGACGCGGCTGAACAGCCGGTCGACCACACCGATATGCGCCGCCTTCGCCGGCACGAAGGAGCCAGCTTGCGCGAGCACGACCAGGAGTGCGTTCTGGCGCAGGAAGGTCGACTTGCCCCCCATGTTGGGGCCGGTCACCACGAGGATGCTGGTCTCCTGGCCGTCATCGGGGCCAAGCCGGCAATCATTGCCGACGAAGCTCGTGCCGTCGCCGCGAGCGAGGCTCTGCTCGACGACGGCGTGGCGCCCCTCCTCGACGGCGAAGACGACGCTTCCATCGACCTTCGGCCGCACATAGGTCCGCTCGACCGCCAGCNNCGAGCTCAAGCGCCAGCGCCCGGTCGGCGGCGGTGGTAATGCGCGCCTCGAGCTCGGCGAGTTCCGTCGTTGCGAAGCGCATGACATCGGCGAGCGTCTGGCGGTGGATAAAGCTTTGAGCGTGAGTCGGCTTGCTCAAGGAAGCGGCGTTGGTGGCGGTGACCTCGATGAAGTAGCCGAGCA
>PLBV01000030.1 GCA_003135455.1 Hyphomicrobiales bacterium
AAGACCGCCGACTGGATCATCGATCTCGGGCCCGAAGGCGGCGACGCCGGTGGCCATGTGGTCGCGGTCGGCACGCCGGAGGACATCGCGCGGACTCCGCAGAGCTATACCGGGCAATATCTCAAGCAGGTCATGGACCGCCGCCGCAAGGCCGCGAGCGGCAAGCGCGCGCCGCAGGCGGCGGAGTAGGCCGTTGCTTCATTATGTTTGTCGAGGGACCCGCTTCGGTCTTCGCGCAATTCTCTCTAGTAAGGCGTTCCTGATTAATGCCTCGCCTTCGAGCCCACGAAGTCGGTCCACATGGGTGCCCTGCCAAATTGTGATCTTGCCATACAATCTGTACTTTGGGTCGCGCTCCTTTCTTTCGAAAATGAAAACTCATTATGCTCGTGACTTGATCGGACGGAGTTTCCATGCGCGGACATTGCGCCTTCGTATTGGCCTCTTATCTTTGGGTGCTGCCCTTGGCTCTCGGCGGCGACGGAGCGGCGGCCGTCGCGCAGTTCACCCGGCCGTCATCCGAGGCTGAAACGCAATCTGTGCTCGAAGCCACGTATCTCTGCGGAATGTCCGACGGAAGCTTCGGATGCAAGTATGTTCCCGGAGCCGTGGAGCATGGGAAAAGTGCCACCCCGGGCCTCAATAACGCGAAGCCTCCGGATGTTGCGCCCGAAAGCACGACCGGCGAACAAGGTGCGACAGCTCCTGCCGGTAATACAAGTAAAGGCGCCCAAGGCGGCGTCGCAGTGCAGGAGGCGGTGAAGCCAGGCGAGCACGCATGCCCTCCCGGCTACAGGGTTCTCGCGGTCCCGACCCAATCCGGCTATTGCGAGCTCGCGGGAACGCCTGCGGAGGCTGACACGGCCTGCCAACACGGAATGGTCGGCACGCCGCCGAACAACTGTCACTGCCCCAAGGATTCAGAACAGTTGGGCGGCAACTGCGTTCATTACAGCGCGACGTGTCGCAACGGGCTAGCCGCTGATTTCACGCCTCAACCGTGCGCGGGAGCCGACGAAAAGCTCGCATGCAAAATGCGCCAAGACGGATTGAAGGACTGTTGCTGTTTGACCTACGACAAGTTGTAGGCACTTCTTCGTGATCGCCACTGCGGCATCGGGCGCACGCTGTATATCTTGGACGAGCCGACCACCGGCTTGCATTTCCATGACATGGTCAAGCTGCTCGAGGTGCTGCATGAGCTGGTGACCCAAGGCAACACCGTCGTCGTCATCGAGCACAATCTGGAGGTGATCAAGAGGGCCGATTGGATCATCGATCTCGGCTCGGAAGGCGACGCCGGAACGGGCTTCCCCAGAAATTTGGCTGCCGAGCCTACTTTGTCTCTTGAGAGACGGACGCCCCTGGCGCCTTGCAATCCCCGAACGCGGGCGCGTCGGCATAACGAAGGCATGATGCCTGCCCGGTATCGCTCGGGCCAAGCGCCATCGGAAGCGCTGGTGCCCGCGCGGTCACGCAGCCTGCAAGCGCGACCGGCAGCAACAGGATCATGAGCCACTTCACCATTGGTCTCCGCCGTGAACGATTGGGTTTCGCGAACCGCCCTTAGAGATATTGGCGGCAAGGCCAATTACAAGGGTTGCGCAGGGTTCGGGGCCCGGGCCAAAACTTCTGAAATCCTGTGATAGACTAGGCTCCGTGGCCCTCTTTATCGCCCTTCATGTCCTTGCAGTCGTGGTGTGGGTGGGCGGCATGTTCTTCGCATACATGGTGTTGCGCCAGTCCGCGGGGGCGCTTCCGTCCGAGACGCGGCTCGCGCTCTGGCACAGGGTCTTCCGCCGTTTCTTCCCATGGGTGTGGTCGAGCATTGTTGTTCTGCTCGCCAGCGGCTATGGCATGATGTTCCTCTATTTCGGAGGCTTCGCCGGCGCCGGGCCGTACATCCATGTGATGCAAGGAATCGGCATCGTGATGATGTTGCTGTTCATGCATCTGTTTTTCGGTCCCTGGCGCCGTTTTAGCGATGCCGTGAAAGGTGCGCATTTGCTCGAAGCCGCCAAGCACCTGGCTCAGATCCGTCGCATCGTCGCGGCCAACCTCGTGCTCGGCCTGCTAACGATAATCGTGGGCGCGAGCGGTCGCTTCTGGTAGATGTGCCCAGCGAGCCGCTTGCAGGTGAGAATGCCAGCTATTGATCTTAGCTGACTCAACCCGCCGGGCGTCAACCAACCCCTGCCACGATCTTTGTTGACGCTCGAAACGGACGCAAACGAGCCGCCCCATCCACCAAGCCCTCGGCTTGAGGGCTGATGGCCATTTCGGAGATATCTCGATGAGCTTGGATAAAACAACGCGACCCCATGCCATGCGGAAGGGGAAACGGGTGTTGGTTGGTGAGACAAGGGAAGCGGAGGCCGCTCGACTGGAAAAAGAGATCGCCGCCCATCCTGTGACACGGTGCAAACCTGGCGAGCATAACCCTTCCTCATCTCGGCCGGGTTGGAGCCGAAAGCCGTTCATTTCGCAGGCAGAGCTGACAGTCGCTGAGGGGATTGCGAAGAAGATCATGCGCAAATCCTGAAATCGCGGCGGGCGAGAAGGGCCTGCACCCGCCGTTGCCACAACCGAAGTCGGCGCCGGATGTGAAGACCTCGTGGCGGACGTCGAAAAATATCCCCGGCCTTCGCCGCCGCATTAAACTCCGCCCATCTCTCGTCCATGAGGACGCGAGCTGCAGACCGTCTGCCTCTCGGGATGAGGGCCGCGGCGCCTGAGGTGCCGGCGGACAAGAGGGGCCCGAGACAAATGGCAAGCCCCGAACACCGCCGGCAGGGTAACGGACCAGCCTCAGGGGTCCTAACTCGCTGCCGCCTGGACTGGAAAGGCCAGGTCTAATCCTCCGCGTTCCTTATCGATGCGCGGGGGAAACAGAGGTAAGGCGTGGCGGCATGGGCCTAAAATATCGTCGCATCAGCGGGGCGCCGTGTGGCTGCCCACTCAAAGAACGGACGCGGCCGCTCGGTGCCCCGCTTGTCCTTGCTCTTCGCATATGTCCTCGCGCCGTTGGCGGCGAGGCGATCGGACCTGCCTGATGGCAGGCTCGTAGAGGCAAACCACGTCGCAGGAGCAATTTGATGTTTCCGTCGGCGTGAAGAGTATTATGGGATGCATTTCCGCCCCAACAAATTGAGGCATCCATGGCCGACTCAGCAGCACTCGCAGAAATCGAAGGACGCATCCAATTGGTCGAGGACAATCTGCGCCAGTTGGTGGAGCAGGCAGCGGCCTATTCCGGCGCGGCGGACGAGGAGCGCAACGCCGATCGCATCGCCGATCAGGAGGCGAAACTGGCCGTGCTCCTGAAGGAGCGTGAGGCGCTGATCGGAAAAGGCGATTAGAAGACCTTGTTGATCGACACTGAAACCGCCTGCGAGGTCAGCTGGGACGTGTCGAGATGGGCGAGGCCCGTCGTTGTCCAAAGGGGCGTTTCGCNNCGTCGTGAGAAGCGGGACGATGGTAGCGGCGCCCGCGGGTTCGGCTCGCAAGCCGGGCAACTCGGGCGGTGCCGGGGCTCCGCCCGGGACCACGAGGGGCCCCTGCCAGGAGCTGGCTGACGACCGTAAGGTCTATTCCAAACGCGGCCCGCCCATCTCCAAGCGAGCTCTGCCCGGCCGCGGGGCACTTACGGCGAAAGCGCGGCCCGGCGACCGAACAAACGCCGCTCATGGCGCGTTGTCACCCGCCGCGATTGGGCGTGCCGAGGATGTGGCTCTTGGGCGGCAGCATCACCTGGTCGAAGTCTTGGGTGAACATCGCCGCGGCGAAGAAAGCCACGGCCTTCAGCGTCTCCTTGCCGGTATTTTCGAGGTCGTGCTTGACCGGTGTCGGCAGCACGAAGACGCTGCCCGGACCGACCGGATAGGTCGAGCCGTCTTCCAGATAGAGCTTGCCCTGGCCGGCAATGATGTATTGCGTCTCCTCGGTGGCGTCGGTATGCCAGCCGAGCCGCCCACCGGGCTCGATCTCATAGACGATGGTGGAGGACGCGGTCGCGCCGTGTCCGCCATAGACCGCGAAAGCGCCGGCCCAGCGCACCGCGGGGTCGGTCTCTCCCCAAACCTTGCTGCGTTGGAGCTTGTCGGAGGCGACCATCGGGTTCTTGCCGGGCGGCGCCTTGGCAGCCATAGGGTTCAACTTGGCAGCGGATGCAAGAGCCATCGACCGTTCCTCCGTAAAGATCTGGGGACCCAGCCTAGTCCTCGCCGCCCATCAGGCATCGCGCTGCCCGGATTTCCGGTTATGCGCTGGTATCAACGCAGCCTGGAATTCGAATCGAAATGCGCCGATCTTCCCTGGCACGAGGGCTCAAACCCAGTTGTCGAACTCGTGAGCGATCTTGTGCTGTTCGCAGAACTCCCGGAACCGAGCGACGGCATCGGCGCAACCGGCGTATTTTTCGCGCAGCAGCAGGAAGCCCAGTCGAGCCACTGCCTCGGTTGGAACCCTCACCCAGAATTCGTAGTCTTCGTCGCCCCAAAATTCCTCCACCGCTGGCCCCATGTCGAAGCCAGCTAGCCTCACCGAGCCATCGGCGAGAAGCGACACGGACGTCACCCTTAACTCCGCGCCCTCCTGTCTCGCGAGCTCCGCACGTTCCTCTTCCTGCATGCTCAGGCCCCCGACCAGATGTTGCCGCTTATGCCGCCGCGAGTTCCTGATCCAAAGCAATGGCGCGTTGCAGCGCCGGCCGCTGTATCAGCCGGCCGACATAGTCGGTGAACTCGGGCCGCTCCGGCATGAGCTTGAACATCATGCCCCAGCGGAGCCCAGAGCCGATCACCACGTCGGCGGCGGTGAACTGCTCGCCCATCAGGTAGCGGCCGCTCGAGACCGCCTTGGCGAGGACATTGACGACGGTGTCGAAATCGCCGTAGCCGAGCATGCCTCGGCGCGGCTCCTCCTTGCGCGGTGCCGCTCGGTCCATGATCGCGGGCTCGAGGCAGCTCGGGCCGAAGAACAGCCATTTGAGGTAGACGCCGCGGCGCGGGTCGCCGATGGGGATGCTCAAACCCGCCCTCGGAAAGGCGTCCGCCAGATAGGTGCAGATGGCGGCGGCCTCGGTGATTACCACCTCGCCATGCAGAAGCGCCGGCACCTTGCCCATGGGATTGATCGCCAGGAAGTCCGGGGTCAGCTGCTCGCCCTTGGCGAGGCTCAGCAGGTGGATGTCGTAAGGCTCGCCCGTCTCCTCCAGCATCCAGCGGGCGATCGATGAGCGCGAGGGTGCCGCGTGATAAAGCGTGAGGTCGGCCATGTGCTGTTCCCCTGTTTCACGGCAAGCTTAGCCCGGAACGGATGCCTAAGCGAGATGCGAGGCCGCCCGGCTTCAATGCCTTGCCATCGCCCGTGGCCTCAGTCCGGAAGGCGGCGGCTCGGTGGCGGCCGTTCGGCGGGCTCCTGGTCACACCTTCGTCTCCTCGTCCGCCAAGAGGGCCGCCTCTTGGGTCCAGTGCTCGGCATGGCCTTGGAAGGTGGCAAGCACCGCATCATAGGCCGCGGTCATGGCGGCCTCTGTCCCGCGCTCGGCCGCCAGCGACTCGAAGATGATCTGGTAGTCGTCGTAGCCCTGCATTTCGTCCCGGCGCCGCCACCACAAATCCTCCACGGAGAAGAACTTCACCCAGGAGAGCAGGCAGTCGATCCAGTCCTCGAGATAAGCGTGGAGATGGATGCTGGGGCGACTAAGTTGCCAGCTCGCGCGGCGCGTGATCCCGGCCGGATGCTCCTTGCAGTCCTCCGCGGCGAGCGCCTGCACCAGGCAGCCATCGAGGAAGGGCGCATCGTCGGACTCCAGAAAGACGAAGCTCAGTCGGTCGGCGCCGGGATGCAGCGCGCGCGGATCGAACAGCTTGAAGCTAAGACCGCGGAGCCGCGCTGCACCGATCAGCGTCATCGGCGCGCCGTCAGGCTCGGTAGGATCGATCACCGGCAAGCCCGCTGCCCTAGCGTCGGCAGCGAATGTGTCGTGATCTCCCGCGATGTCGCTGCTGATCAGGATGGGACCGGAGATCGTCTGGTCCACGGCTTCGATATTGGCGCGGAGGCGCGGGTCCCCTTGCCCATTCATCTCGTTCGGAGTCTGGGGCCGATCCGGCAGCGTGCTGCGCAGATAGTTATCGCTGAGCGCGGCGAGCCGATGCAGATGGCCGAGCAGCCGATAGCGGGACGGCGCATCGGGACAACGTCCATTCCAGGCGACGATGACGGAGGCCATGGGCATATCGTTTCTGCTGTTGGGAGCGAAAGGCCGCTCAGCTTGCGCTGGCCTGGCGGCGGCCGCAAGGCGCTCCCCGTTCGTATGCGAGATTAAGGTTGCTCAATTCAAACCGCCAGGGCGCAAGCCCTGGGGTCGCTGCGGATCATGCGTTGCCGGGCTTGGGAAGGAGGCGCCGCGCCGAGCCGAGCACTCAGTGGCAGGGCCGTTTCGCCTCAATACACGATGGCGTAATAGATCACGTAGAACCAACTCAGAAAGCCGTGGATCAGCGCCCAAAGGATCGAGTGGTTGTTGGTGTAGGAGATGACGATGGCGAGCGCCGTGCCGAAGCTCACGCCGTATCTTGCGCCTTCATAACCATAGTTCATGTCCGCCTCCCGGGCTGCCAAGGGCCTGTTCTTGAATCCCACGGAACTATAGCTCGGAACAGCGCGGTCCTCGCGAAAAAGCGAACGGCGCGATCCGGAGATGAGATCGCGCCACTCGCCAGGCAAGCTAGCGGTGGCGGCTCTACCGCCCTCGGCTCGCGCCTTCGAGCTTTAGGCCTTCGCCGCCGCCCGGTGTTGGCCCGCCCCGACGAGCATGCCCGCCACCTTCTCCGACACGTAGCCGAAGACGGCGCCGGCGATCATCGACAGGATGATCACGATGACAGGGTTGGCAAGGCTCCTCGCGGTCACATCACCACTGCCAATTAAGACCAGGGCCACCACGGAGGCGAAGCCGTAGACCTGCGCTGGGATCGAGGCGAAGATCGGGAAATTGGCGAGCAACACCATGGCCGCGACGCCGAGGCCGACGCAGATGCCTGCCCAGAGCGGCAGGCCAAGGCTCGCGTCGAGGCCGGTCTTGGTCGCAACGTAGAGAGTTATGCCGCCGACGATGGCGCCAATGGCGTTGCAGATGATCGTCGTCTGCAGGCCGCTCTCCTTGCCGCCGCAATGGAAGAAGCAGCCCCAGGCGATGAACGCCGCCCAAATCTGCAGGCCAAGTGACGTATGAGCCGCCAATGGGCCAAGGAAGAGCCACGCGGCAATCGCGCCAAGCACGCCAAGGCTGATAGCTAGAGCTGTATTCAAGGACATTTCACCCCCCTTATGGTTGAGAGCGGGTGGATGTCCGCGTTGCCGGCGGTCCACCGGCTCGATCGAGCGGAAGCCCTTTTTTGCGCCAGGTCGATTCGGCTCCCGTGAGGGGATCATAGTCGAAACCTGTGTCAAATTGAACCGCGATCTCACTATTTTGCCCAAATATTCGGCGGGGCTGGCTAAGGCTTGCGCAGGATGGGAGCGGGCTTCCCCGGCGATGCAGGTCGCCTACCCACGGCCGCCTGACGGAGGCGCAAGCATCCTCACCGGGTCGATGCCGGCAGGCTCGCGATATCCTTGATGTACCAGTCCTCGACCTTGACCACCGCCGGGTTCTCGCCATTGGCGTAGATCCAGGAGTCCACCGCGTATCGCTGGCCGGTCTTGGTCTCCTCGAGCACCGCGGTCCAATGCGGCCAATATTTCACCGGGTCGCCCTCAAGTGTGGCCTTGAGCAGGTCGCCCTTGGAGAAGGGAATCTGCACCGTGTGATATTTGAGCAGCCCATGGGCTTGCATCACGAGCATGAAGCTCGTGGTGTTGGTCGCCTCGTCGACGCAGTCCTCCTGGGTCGGATCGCCGGACCCGCGAAAGTCCATGCCGGCTCTATCGTCGATGCCAAGTCTCACGCCCACGATCCGCTCGATCAGGCCGATGGCGTAGGCGACGGCGCGGCGCTCCTCGAAGGGCGTGTCGGCCTTCTTGGTCTTGCGCATCAATTGCGCGATCTGCTCGATATCGGCCTTGTGGAAATAGAAGGTTGTCTTCATCCGGCACGTATAAGCGTGGCAGACCTCGACCATGTCACCTTGCGGGGGATCCACTTCGAACTGGGCATAGTGCTTGCGCGGGTCACCGCTGCGGTCATGGGTACAGCCGGCGAGGCCGGCAAGGCTCGGCAGCACGACAAGCAAGGTGATCAGCACGCGGCCTTGTCGCATTGAAAAAACAGCCAAATTTTGATTCTGCGGGCCATCGTCTATAGCATTAGCGCTTCGTGAGTGACCAGGGAACTGCCTGCGAACAGGCGTTTTCTTGAGCGGTGTCGTTTCGCAGCCACAGCGCTTTTCGGCCAGCGGCGCTCCTGAAAGACTTGGCGTTCTCAGCGTTGCGCTTGAACAGCGGAAAATCCGGGGCTAACTAGCGACCATGGCCACACAAGTTCATGTCATCGGCGGCGGGCTCGCGGGCAGCGAGGCGGCATGGCAGCTCGCCTCGGCGGGCGTGCCTGTCAGCCTGCACGAGATGCGTCCTTTGCGCCTGACCGAGGCGCACCAGACCGGGGCCTTGGCCGAGCTCGTCTGCTCCAACTCCTTCCGCTCCGACGACTGGGCAACCAACGCGGTCGGCCTGCTGCATGAGGAGATGCGGCGAGCGGGCTCGCTGATCATGGCTGCCGCCGACGCCCATAAGCTGCCGGCCGGGGGCGCGCTTGCCGTCGACCGCGACGGCTTCTCCGGCGAGGTGACGCGGCGGCTGGAAGCCCACGAGCTGATCGCCATTGCGCGCGAGGAGATCGATGGGCTCCCGCCGGCCGCTTGGGACAGCGTTATCGTGGCGACGGGTCCGCTCACCTCGCCCGCGCTTGCGCACGCCATCCAGGCGCTCACCGGCGAGGCCGAGCTCGTCTTCTTCGATGCCATCGCGCCCATCGTCTATCGCGACACGATCGACATGGAGGTCTGCTGGCTGCAATCCCGCTACGACAAAGCGGGCCCGGGCGGAGGCGGCGCGGACTATATCAACTGCCCGATGGACAAGCAGGACTACGACGCCTTCGTCGAGGCGCTGCTTCAAGGCGAGAAATCCGACTTCAAGCAATGGGAGGAGTCCACACCCTATTTCGACGGCTGCCTGCCCATCGAGGTGATGGCGGAACGAGGCCGCGAGACCCTCCGTTACGGGCCGATGAAGCCGGTCGGCCTGACCAATCCGCGGACGCCCGGCGTGAAGCCTCACGCCGTGGTGCAGCTCAGGCAGGACAACGCGCTCGGCACGCTGTGGAACATGGTGGGCTTCCAGACCAAGCTGAAGCATGGCGAGCAGGCCCGCATCTTCCGCACGATCCCGGGGCTTGGGCGCGCAGAGTTCGCGCGGCTCGGAGGGCTTCACCGCAACACTTTCCTCAATAGCCCGCTCGTGCTCGACACCCAGCTTCGCCTGAAGGCCGATCCGCGCTTGCGCTTTGCCGGGCAGATCACCGGGGTGGAGGGCTATGTGGAATCGGCTGCGATCGGGCTGATTGCCGGGCGCTTTGCCGCCGCCGAGCGGCTGGGCGGGAGCTTGGCGCCGCCGCCACCCACCACGGCGTTCGGCGCGCTTCTCAACCACATCACCGGCGGGCATTTGAGCGACGCCCAGTCGGCCACGCGCAGCTTCCAGCCCATGAATGTGAATTTTGGCCTGTTCCCGCCGCTTCCGGCGCCGCCGCCAGCGCGCGCCAAGGCCGTGCACGGGGCCAAGGCGGTGCGCGGGGCCAAGGGATTGGACCGCAAGCACGCGCTCGCCACCCGAGCGCTGGGCGATCTCGACCGATGGCTCGGCAAGCCGGCCTCTATCGCCGCCGAGTGAGTCGTTAGGGTTCGCGGCCAAGCACCATCCAAAACCGCACCAGCGACGGTTTGAAGTTCGGCTCCTGATACTGGCCGGCGTCGATCGCAAGATGCACCGTGCCGAATCCTTCCACCTCGACCGGCTGGGCACGGATCGGCGCCGGTGCCGGACGGCCGGACGGCCGCTCAACATGACCGGATCGATGAGCTCGCTATAGCCCGCAAGCTGCAGAGGCTGCGGCACATGGGAATCATAGTTGAAATAGGCAGGGTCTGCTCCGGGAAAGCCGGAGACCGCGGCGCTGATGTCCGGGAGCCAGCTCCGCCACGATCAGCTCTTGCGCGCGCTCTCCGTCATCTTCGTCCTGCTTTTATCATCCACGCCAAGTCGCCAGGCGCCACAGGCGATAGAGCGGGTTGATGCCGGCGACCTGCCGCAATGCGTTCTGCTGCCCGCGTTCGAGCGCCCGGAGATAGGGCTCGACCAGGGCGAGCGGCAAGAAGGCTGTCCGCGCGTTGGGGTCAAGCGCCCGAAGGTGGCGCAAGGCCGAGGCCAGGGCCGCGCGGGCTTGCAAGCGGAACTCGGCGAGCAGGTCCTTAAGTCCCGCGCTCGGCTCGCGCGCCAGGATCTGCTCGGGCGAGGTGCCGTGGCGGCGCAGCATATCGGCCGGGAGGTCGACGCGGCGATGCGCGGCGTGGACGGGCAATGCCCGCATCAGGCCGGTAAGGCCATAGGCCATGCCAGCTGCCTTAGCCACAGGCTCGATCCTTTCGTTCTGCGCGCCGAGCACCGCCGCCGCCGCGGCAAACATCGCGCCGGCAGTGTCGTGAAGATAGGCTTCGAGCGCCGGCCAGTCCGGCATGATCTTCACCTCAATATCGAAGCTGCGCGCATCGATCAGGCGCGCGATGGGCGCAGCCAAGTGGCGGTCATGGTCAAGCGCTGTGCCCATGGCGTCGGCGACCGGGTTACCGGTGGCGCGACCGGCCTCCTCATGCAACGCCTCGCGCCACCATTGCAGGCGGATCTCGCCGAGCTCCGGGTCGCTCACCTGCTCGCCGATGCGGGCGAGCTCGACATTGAAGGCAATGAGCGCGAGCAGCTGCGGACGGGCAGCATTGGGCGCGAACAGGGTAGCGAGATAGCGGTCCGGATCGCCTTGCCTGGCGATCGGGCCGATGGCGCGGAGGACGTCCCCCTCATCCAAGGTCCCGCCTCATCCAAGATCCCGCCCTATGGGCCTCGCGCTCTAAGCGCGTGCCGGAGCCCCGGCCCTGGTCTTGGCGGCAGCGGCCGGCGCCGAACTCCAATCGCGCTTCATGCCGAGGATCAGCTGCAGGGGCGCGGCGACGAAGATCGACGAGTAAGCGCCGATGATGATGCCGAAGCACATAGCGAGGCTGAAGCCGTAGATCGCCTCGCCGCCGACGATGACGAAGGGCAGCATGGCGAGGAAGGTCACCACATGGGTGAGTGTCGTGCGCGACAGCGTCTCGTTGATGGACAGGTCGAGCAGCTCGACCAGCGGCATCTTCTTGTACTTGCGCAAATTCTCGCGGATTCGGTCGAAGATCACGACCTTGTCGTTGAGCGAGTAGCCAATGATGGTGAGGATGGCGGCGATGCTCGACAGATTGAATTCGAGCTGCAGCGCGGAATAAAGCCCAATGGTGGCCGTCACGTCGTGGATCAAGGACGCGATGGCAGCCACCCCCAGCTGCCATTCGAAGCGGAACCAGATGTACATCAGGATCGCCCCCAGGGCGACCACTACGGCGAGCGTGCCGCCGGCGATCAGCTCCGCCGACACCGTCGGCCCCACCACCTCGGTGCGGCGATAGTCGACGCTGTCGCCGAGCGCCGCCTTCACCTTGGCGATGGAGGCCTGTTGCGCCTGCTCCGTCGGCTGCGCCGCGATGCGGATGAGCACGTCATTGGGGGCGCCGAATTCCTGGATCTGCACCTCGCCAATGCCGAGCGCATTGATCTTGGCGCGGAAGCCCGCCATGTCGACGACGCCCTCCTTGGTCTGCACCTCCATCAATGTGCCGCCCTGGAAGTCGATGCCGTAATTGAGACCCATGGTCCAGACGAGGATCAGCGGGACGACGGTCAACAGGGCCGACACGACCCAGGTGACCGTCCGCATCTCGACAAAGCCGATTCTGGTGTCCGGCGGGACGAAACTGAAGCCTCTGAACATATGTAAAGATCCCTAGATCGGCACGAAGCTGGGCCGCGTCCAGCGCAGCCAATAGGCGACCATGAGCCTGGTCACCGTCACGGCGGTGAACATGGAGGTGATGATGCCGACCGACAGGGTGACGGCAAAGCCCCGGACCGGCCCGGAGCCCAGCCAGAACAACACCAGCGTCGAGATCAGCGTCGTGACGTTGGAGTCGATGATCGTGGCCATGGCGCGCGTATAGCCCGCCTCGACGGCGGAAATCGGCGATTTGCCGGAGCGCATCTCCTCGCGGATGCGCTCATTGATCAGCACGTTGGCGTCCACCGCGATGCCCATGGTGAGCACGATGCCGGCAATGCCGGGTAGCGTCAGGGTCGAGCCCATGAGCGAGAGGACGCCGAAGATCAGCGCGATGTTGATAAGCAGGGCCAGATTGGCGAACAGGCCGAACAGCCCGTAAGCCGCGAACATGAAGACCACCACCATGGCGAGCCCCAGCAGGGCGGCCTTCTTGCCGGCGGCGATCGAATCGGCGCCGAGGCTCGCGCCGACGGTGCGCTCCTCGATCACCGTGAGCTTGGCGGGAAGCGCGCCGGAGCGGAGCAGCACGGCGAGATCGGTCGCCTTCTCGACGGTGAAATTGCCGCTAATCTGGCCGGTGCCGCCCAAGATCGGCTCATTGATGCGCGGCGCCGTGATCACCTTCTCGTCGAGAAGGATGGCAAAGGGCAAACCCACATTGTCCTGGGTCACCTTGCCGAAACGTTTGGCGCCGCTCGCATCGAAACGGAAGGTGACCACGGGTTCGCCGGTGCGTGGGTCAAAGCCCGGTTGCGCGTCGACCAGATCCTGACCGGTCAACAAGGTCTGCTCCTTGAGCACAATCGGCTCGGGCGGCGTGGTGGTCGTAAAGCGCAGCTCATCGCCGGGCGGCACATGTTTGCTCTGGGCCACTTGGTCGGCGTTGGCGGCGGGGTCGACGAGCTTGAATTCGAGCTTGCCGGTCTCGCCGATGAGCTTCTTCAGCCGCTCCACGTCCTGAATGCCCGGCACCTGGACGAGCACACGGTTGCGGCCCTGGCGCTGGATGCTGGGCTCGGTGGTGCCGAAGGCATCGACGCGACGGCGGATGGTCTCGATCGAGGCCTCGATGGCCGAGCTCATGCGCTGGGTGAGGCCCGCGACGGTGACCGTGAGGGTGATCTCGTCGTCCCCCTGGCGGTCAACGGTCAAATCATAGCCAGAGAAGCCGGAGAACACGTTGCTGCTGACCGGCACGGCGAGCTTGCGCAGCTCCGCATAGGCCTTATCGAGATCGGCGGGATCGCGCATCTTCACCGAGACGCTGCGACTAGCGACGTTTTGGGTGAGGTCGTTGTAGCCGATGCGCGCCTTGCGCAAGGTCTCGCGCACGTCGCCGCGCAGATTGTTGAGCCAGTCCTCCACCATCTCGCTCTCGTCGAGCTGATAGAGGAGATGGGCGCCACCTTGCAGATCGAGGCCGAGATTGATCTGCTTATGGGGAATCCAGGCCGGCACGCGTGCAAGGCTCGAAGCCGAGAATAGGTTGGGCAGCGCAAACAGGAAGCCCAAAACCACGATGGCGAGCACCAAGATCAGCTTCCACCTTTGAAAAATCAGCATTACCGCGTGAGACTCCAGATCAGGCTAGCGGGCTAAGACGTTGAACGGGATTGCGATCATTAAGACGATGCCTTCGACTTGGCGTTGGCGGACGACTTGGCGTTGGCGGACGGCTTGCCATTCGAGGGAGCCGACTCCCCCTTCGCCCGTACCTCCGAGACCGTCGAGCGCAGCACCCTCACCCGCACACCGTCGGCGATCTCGACCTGCAGCTCCTGATCGTCGACCTTGGTCACCTTGCCGACGATGCCTCCGGCCGTCACCACGGTATCGCCACGGCGGACGCCGCCAACCATCGCCTGATGCTCCTTCACCCGCTTCTGCTGCGGCCGGATCATCAGGAAATACATGATGCCGATGATTAGCATGGTCGGGACGATCAAGCCATTCAGGTAGTCGAAGGCCCCGGGAGCGGCTTGAGCGTAAACGGTTCCGAGCATTGCTCCTGTCCTTTGCATGGCTTATGGGTGGCCGCCCCTTGGCCTCGACGGCTCTTGTCCTGAGCCCGCCGAGCTGCTGGCGCGCGGAAAGTGGCGCGACTATAGCTGCCCCGCTTCCCTTTGCAACGGGCAAGCGGGCCTAGGCTTTTGGCGCATTACGAGGCTGTCATGACCATCCAGGAGCCGGTGACGGGGCTGATCGAGCGCATTGCCCGCGCGCTCGAGCGGCTGGCGCCGCCAAAGGCGCCCACGCCCGACTTCGCGCCCGCGTCCGCCTTCATCTGGCACCCCGAGTCGGGCAGCTTCCAGCCCGTAGCGGAGGTCAATCGCGTGCCGCTGCCGCTGCTCAAGGGCATCGATCGCCTGCGCGACACCCTGCTCGCCAACACCGAGCGCTTTGCCTCAGGGTTTCCTGCCAACAATGCGCTCCTCTGGGGCGCCCGCGGCATGGGCAAGAGCTCGCTGGTCAAGGCGGTGCATGGAGAGGTGAGCGGCGGGAGTCGGGCATCGAGCGGCGGCGAGCTGAAGCTCGTCGAGATCCATCGCGAGGACATCGAGAGCCTGCCGGCTCTGATGGGATTGGTGCGCGAGGCGCCGTTCCGCTTCATCGTCTTCTGCGACGACCTGTCGTTCGATGGCGACGACACGTCCTACAAGTCGCTGAAGGCGGTGCTGGAGGGCGGCATCGAGGGACGGCCCGCCAATGTGCTCTTATATGCGACCTCCAACCGCCGGCATCTGCTCGCCCGCGAGATGGTGGACAATGAGCGCTCCACCGCCATCACGCCGTCAGAGGCGGTGGAGGAGAAGGTCTCCCTCTCGGACCGCTTCGGTCTATGGATCGGCTTCCACAATTGCAGCCAGGACGACTATCTGGAGATGGTGCGGGCTTACGCCAAGCATTATGGGCTCGAGGTGCACGATGAGCAGCTCATACAGGGGGCGCTTGCCTGGGCGATTGCTCGCGGCAGCCGCTCAGGCCGCGTGGCCTGGCAGTTCATCCAGGACCTGGCCGGAAGGCTGGGGAAGCAACTCGATGGCAATGGCTGAACGCGCTTAGTCGGCGCTCGCCGAGGTCTCGCTCATATATTTCGTGGGATCCACGGGGCGGGAGCCCTTGCGCAGCTCGAAATGCACCTGGGGCTGGCTGACCGAGCCGGTAGTGCCGGCCTTGGCGATGATCTGGCCGCGGCGGACCTTGTCGCCCCGCTTCACCAGGATCTCCTCGTTATGGGCATAGGCCGACACCCAGTTGTTGGAGTGGCGGATCAGCACGAGATTGCCATAGCCCTTGAGCTCGTTGCCGGCATAGGCGACGACGCCGTTCTCCGCCGCCTTGACCGAGGTGCCTTGCGGCACGGCGACGTTGATGCCGTCATTGTGGCCGCCATCGGGTTTGGTGCCGAACACCCCGATGATGCGCCCCTGCACCGGCCAGCGGAAGCTGTTGCCGGACATGGGCTCGGGTGTCGGGAGCTGATCGACACTCGCGATCTGCGCTGACTGTCCGGGCTCCTTGGCAGGCGCGCCGCCGGTGACCTCAGGTGAGGCGGTCGCGGCAGTGCTTCCGTGAGGCGCGCCCTCGCCGCCAGCTGCGGGGATGGTGGTGGTGTGCACCACGCGCACGCCGGGCGAAGCCTTGGCGGCAGGTGTCTCGCTCGATGACTTGCTCACGCTGGCTACGACCGAGGGTGCGAGCGAAGCGCTCTGGCCCGGGCTTCCGCCGGCGCCGGGAACGATCAGCATCTGTCCGATCTGAAGCTTGGCGGCACGGAGCTTGTTGCGGGCGATCAGGGCCTTCTCATCGACGCCGAGCTTCTCGGCGATGATATGCGGCGTGTCGCCCTTCTGTACCTTGTAGGTCTTCGCCTTGATGGTCGCGCCCGGCGTAGGAATGACGAGCTGCTGGCCCACGTCGAGATGGGTGCCGGAGAGATTGTTTGCCGCCTGCAGCGCCTCGATCGAGACGCCAAAGCGTTTGGCCAAGCCACCGAGGCTGTCGCCCTTGGCGACGGTGACGGTGCGGGGCGACCCCGCCGGTGCCGAAGCGCGGATCACCGCCGACTGCGGCCGCACGGGCGCGCCGGCACTATAGGAGACTTTCTGCGGCTGGGCGTAGGCGCCAGGCGCCGGCGAATAGGAGGCGGGCGTCGCCCGTGGCGTGTAGGAGGTCTGCGGCGGCGGCAGATCGGCGCGCGCCACGCTCTGCGAGCGATTAGACGAGGAGCCGTAGTTGTCGCTTCCGCCGGACGCATAGACCGACTCCTCCGGGACAGGCAGCGATGCGGTTGTGGCCGGGTCTCCGCCAGCATAGGCCGCACTCGAGCCGCTTGAGGAGCGGGTGAGGTTGAAGCTTGGAAAGTCGAAGCGCGAGACGCCCGAGCTGCAGCCGCTCAAGCCAAGCAGCAGACTTGCAGCAATGATCCCTGAAACGCCACGGACCAGTCTGAAGCGGACCAGCCCCGACCAGAACGCCGCGTTTTGCATCCCCACCGCCCCTTTGCAAACCCCTTTGCAGTGGGAACGAGTAAACCGCCTGAGAGGTAAACAAGCTGTTAAGACTCTTGGCCGCGCGGTTGAAAAAGAATCGGCGAACAAGGTGTTAGGGCATGATCCGGAAAAGTGGGAACNNAAGATCATGCTCCAACAAAAAGCGAGAAGCGCTGTCGCGATTCTATTTGACGCGATAGCGTTCTAGGGCCGTTTGACTCTGCCGTGGAGCAGCGGCACGAAGCGCACCGACAGCGTCGGGGTCTCGGTCAGCCCGGACTCGGTCTTGTCGATCAGGACCAGCGACTGGGAGTCCCGCGTCTCCCCTAAGGGGATGATCATGCGGCCGCCGATCTTCAGCTGCTCGACCAGCTTCTCGGGCGCGGCCTGCGCGGCGGCCGTGACGATGATGCGGTCGAACGGGGCCTGCGGCGGCCAGCCGAGCCAGCCATCGCCGATGATGGTGGTGATATTGGTGATGTTGAGCGCAGCGAACCGGCGCTCGGCCGATTTTTGCAACTCGCGGTAGCGCTCGATGGTGTAGAGCCTTCGGCAAAGATGGGACAGCACCGCCGCCTGATAGCCCGAGCCGGTGCCGACCTCGAGCACCTTATGGCGATCGTTCAGCGCCAGCTGCTCGGTCATGTAGGCCACCACGAAAGGCTGCGAGATGGTTTGCCCGCATTCGATGGGCAGCGCGATGTCCTGATAGGCGTGGTCGGCGAAGGCGGGGTCGACGAACAGTTCCCGCGGCACCCGCTCGATGGCGCGCAGCACGTTGGTGTCGCGGATGCCGCGACGCCTGAGCTGCATGATCAGGCCGATCTGGTCTTGCGCGCTCGCCATGTTGCGGACCGACCTCCTTTAAGAGGCGGCTTACCCTAAGTATCGGCCGATTCTTCGCCGCTGTCTCAAATGCTTGGCGGTTTATTCGCCGAGCGCAAGGCTAAGCTTCTGGCGCGTTTCGTGGTCGGTGAAGTCAAGCTGCAGCGGCGTGACCGAGATGCGCCCCGCCTGCACGGCCCAGAGGTCGGTGCCTTTCGGCGGCCGGCCTTTGCGGCGCTCGATGCCGACCCAGTAATAAGGCTTGCCGCGAGTATCGAGCCGGTCCTCGATGCGGAGATAGTCGGGATTGCGCTGACCTTGGCTGGTTACCACCATGCCCTTGACCGCGCTTGGGCCGCAGTCGGGAAAATTGACGTTGAGCACCACGCCCTCGCGCCAGCCGGCCTTGAGCAGCTTCCGCAAGAGGGGCGCACCATGGCGCATCGGCGTTTCCCATTCAGGCGTGCCGGTCTCGTTCTTGCCGATGGCGAGGCTGAGCGCGATAGAGGGCACGCCGAGCAGCACGCCTTCGATGGCGCCCGCCACGGTGCCGGAATAATTCACGTCATCGGCGAGGTTCTGGCCGCGATTGACCCCCGACAGCACGAGGTCGGGCGGCTTGTCGGCGAGCAAATAGCGCACGCCCATGATGACGCAATCGGTGGGTGTGCCTTTCACCGCGTAACGGCGCTTGCCGAGCTCGCGCATGCGCAAGGGCTCGGCGAGCGTCAGCGAATGCGAGGCGCCCGATTGATCGGTCTCCGGCGCCACCATCCAGACATCCTTGCTGATGCCGCTCGCAATATGCTCAAGGATGTCGAGGCCGGGGGCCTCGACGCCGTCGTCATTGGTGACCAGAATGCGCATGTTCAATGCGCGGGCTCGATCTTGGTGAGGCCGCCCATATAGGGCTTGAGGGCGTCGGGGATGACGACCGACCCGTCCGCCTGCTGATAATTCTCGAGCACCGCGACCAGCGCGCGGCCGACGGCGACGCCAGAGCCGTTCAGCGTGTGCACGAATCGCGTGTCCTTGGCGCCTTTTGGCCGATAGCGAGCTTCCATGCGGCGGGCCTGGAAGTCGCCGCATATCGAACAGGAGGAGATCTCGCGATAGGCCCCCTGCCCCGGCAGCCACACCTCGATGTCGTAGGTCTTCTGCGCGGCGAAGCCCATGTCGCCGGTGGACAACACCACCACGCGGTACGAAAGCCCTAGTCGTTTCAATACGGTCTCGGCGCAGGCTGTCATGCGCTCGTGCTCGTCGCGCGACTGCTCCGGCGTGGTGATGGAGACGAGCTCCACTTTCGAGAATTGATGCTGGCGGATCATCCCGCGGGTGTCTTTCCCCGCCGCACCGGCCTCGGCGCGGAAGCAGGGCGTCCAGGCGGTGACGCGCATGGGCAGCTTGGCCTCGTCGAGAACCGATTCGCGCACGAGGTTGGTTAGCGGCACCTCGGCGGTCGGGATGAGCCAATAATGCTCCTTCCTTTCAAGCCGAACGTCCAAGCGAAGCAACTCTGTTGCCATTTGCGCAACACCACCTCCTTCTCGATCAGGAAAGAGCTGTTTCGCCAAGATGGTGGCCTCAGCTTCGGTAAGCGGTTTTGTTGCGGAAAACTGATCCTCGGCAAATTTCGGTAGCTGGGCGGTGCCGAACATGGTGTCGTCGCGGACGAGCAGCGGCGGGTTCACCTCGGTGTAGCCGTGCACGCTTGTGTGCAGATCGAGCATGAATTGAGCCAGCGCCCGTTCGAGGCGCGCCAGCGCGCCTTTCAGCACCACGAAGCGGGAGCCCGACAGCTTGGCCGCGATCTCGAAATCCATCAGCCCTAGCGCCTCGCCCAGCTCGAAATGCTGCTTGGGTGCGAAGTCGAATTTGGGTGGCGTGCCCACCTCGCGCAGCACGGCATTGGCCGTCTCGTCGAGCCCGATCGGAACGTCATCAAGGGGCAGGTTGGGTAGCCTCGACAGGAGCTCAAACAGTTCCGAATCGAGGCGCCCAGCGGTCAGCTCATCGAGCTGGATCGCGCCTTTGATCGCGGCGACCTCGTCCATCAGCCGCACTGCGCTCGCCTCGTCCTTGGCGGCCTTGGCTTGGCCGACCTCCTTTGACGCGGCGTTGCGACGCGCTTGCAGGCCTTGCAATTTCTGAATCGTTCCGCGGCGTTCTTCGTCGAGCTTCAGAATTTGATTCAAGAGCTGTCTCGCCTCGGGCCCGGTCTTGCGGCTCTCCAGCCCTTCAACGAAGGCCTCGGGGTTTTCGCGAATCCATTTGATGTCGAGCAAGGCTAAAGTCCTGTGGCCGGTGTCGTTCTAATCGAAGGCTCCGTATAAGGCGCTCCACCCGCAATGTCATTGCCCCGCTCGTAGAGTGGGCAAAGCGAAGCGTGCCCACCATCATCGCTGCACGTGGGCAACGGCAATGCCGTTGCCCCACCCTACGGGCGCGTGAGTGCGTCCCCGCGACGCGGGCACGCGTCCGGGCTTTGCTGATCTCCCCATCGCGAAAGACGAGGGGAATGGCGCGCCGAAAAGCGCAAATCCATTTGGCTCGCATCCCTTGTGGGGACGCGCGGCGCCTTTCGGCGCGCCATCGCGGCGTTTATTCGATCGCCGGGCCGCGCTTTCGCCGTAAGTGCCCCGCTTCCCCGTCCGGACCAAAGTCGACGCGACGGAAAAGCGTTTGGAATAGACCTTACGGTCGTCAGCCAGCTCCTGGCAGGGACCCCTAGTGGTCCCGGGCGGAGCCCCGGCGCCGCCCGGAAGCCTGGCTTGCGAACCCGACGCGCGGGCACCGCACCGGCCAGGCGTCGGGATTAGCGGGCGCCGGCCATCGCACAATTCGTGTGGGAGACAAAAAACCCCGGCACGAAGTGCCCGATTCGTCCCGCCTCTACGACGCCTCGCGAAGCGCCCCCTCGGCGGACGAGGTGCCATCAGGATAGATGCGGTACTGAGGCCGGGGATTAGTTTCTGCCGTAGGGTGGGCAAAGCGAAGCCTGCCCACCATCATCGCTGCACGTGGGCAACGGCAAAGCCATTGCCCACCCTACCAGGGCTTAAGTCGGCTTGCCCCCAGGTGCAGCGGCGCCCGCGGTGCTTGCGGCGTGGCGCTTCTCGGCGAGCTTCACCGCGAAAATCGAAAGCTCGTAGAGCAGCACCGTGGGGAGTGCTAAGGCGATCTGGCTGATGGGGTCGGGAGGGGTCAGCACGGCGGCCACGATGAACACGATGAGAATGGCGTAGCGCCGCTTTGACTTCAGCTGGTCCGAAGTGATCAAGCCGGCGCGGGCGAGCAAGGTGAGCACCACCGGCAGCTGGAAGCAAATGCCGAAGCCTAGGATCAGCGTCATGATCAGCGAGAGATATTCGCTCACCTTGGCGGTGAGCTGGATGTGCACCTGATTGTCGCCGGTCTGCTGCATCGACAGGAAGAACGTCATGGCGAGCGGCATGGCCACGAAATAGACGAGCGCCGCGCCAAGCAGGAACAGGATCGGCGTGGCGATGAGAAACGGCAAAAAGGCCTGGCGCTCGCGGCGGTAAAGGCCCGGCGCCACGAACATGTAGATCTGCGAGGCGATAACCGGGAAGGCGATGAAGACGGCGCCGAACAAAGCGAGCTTCATCTCGGTGAAGAAAAACTCCTGCGGGGCGGTGTAGATCATCTCGATAGGGGTATCGACGCCGGCCGCGAGCCGGTAGGGCCAGACCAGCAAATTGTAGATGTCCCGCGCGAAGTAGAAGCAGATGGCAAAGGCGATGAGGATCGCGAGGCTCGACCAGATGAGCCGGCGCCTGAGCTCGATCAGATGCTCCATGAGCGGGGCCTTGGTGGCCTCGATGTCCTCGTGGCTCACGGCTTCTTCCTCTTCGACGCTGGCGGCTTCGGCGCTGGCGCTTTGGACGCAAGCATTTTTGGCGCTGGCGCTTTCGACGCTCGCGTCTTCGGCGCCGAGCTTTGTGCCTTGGCCTTCGGCTGCTTGCTGCCCGGAGTCGCTTTGCCCGAGGTTTTTCGCGCCGCCACGCGCGCCATTGCCTCAGCGGTCGCAGGGGTAAGCGCGGCAGCCGCTGGCGCTGCCGGGCCGGAATCGGGTGTGGATTTGGGCAGCATCACCGGCTGGTGGATGGGCGCGCCAAGATCGAGGGAGGGCGCGGCATCGCGCACGCTCTGCATGGCCTTGCGCACCTCCTCCAGCTCCGCCTCGCGCATGGCGTCCTCGAACTGGCGCTGGAAGTCGGAGGCTGCGCGCCGCAGCTTGCCCGCATAGTGGCCGAAGGTGCGCATCAGCCGCGGCAGGTCCTTGGGCCCAACCACGATGATCGCCACGACGGCGATGACCAGGAGCTCAGACCAACCGATGTCGAACATGGGCGCGGGTTCAGGCCGGATTTGGGGCGCGCAAAACGCAAGAGACGCGAGGCCCGCCGCCGGTGGCTAGCTGGACTTGCGGCTCCGCGGGGCTTTGGCGCGGGCGGTTGACTTGGTGCTGCGGACAGGCGGCTTGACGGGCTTGTGCTCGATGGCTTTGGGCGCAGGCGCCACGGGCTTGACCTCGGCCTCCTCCTCGTCGTCCTCGGCCATGCCCTTCTTGAAGCTCTTGATGCCTTTGGCGACGTCGCCCATCAGCCCTGAGATCTTGCCGGTGCCGAACAGGAGCACGAAGACCAAGAGCACAAGTACGATGTGCCACCAGCTCAGTCCCATGGATGGTCTCCGTCCCCGCTTTCGCCGATCGTCCGCGTTTCGTCGGCGGCACTATGCCAGCAAAGGGAGCCGCGTCGCAAGCGGGCGCCGAGCGGCTATCCTGAGCAGCGTGGTCTTGCCACAGCCCGACGGGCCGACCAGGCAGAGGATCTCTCCCGGCGGGACGTCGAGATCGATATGGTCGAGCACCAGCGTCCCGCCGAAGTGGCGCGACACGTCCTCGAAGGTGACGCGGGCGGCGAAGGTGACGCCGGCCCGGGTGGCGTTGCCGCGCGTGGCTGCGCCGCGCCGGTTCGAAGGCTGCGTCGAGGGCCGTGCGTCCTTGCGTGATTTCCAGAGCCCAAACATAAGGCTCATCTACGGGCTTGAACAGTTCCGGCGCAACCGCACGTGACGTTTGGCAGCGCTGAGCTCAGTCTTGCGGCTCGGCCTCCTCAGGCTCCGCGTCCTCGGGCGCGGACTGGTCTGGGGCGCCCTCATCCTCGACGTCGTCGGCGGCGTCCGCAGCGCCCGGCTCGTCCTCAAGCGGCTCCTCGTCCTCGCGCAGGTCTGGCGCGTCATCTGGATTGGGCATGGAGAAGCCCGGAGGCAGGGTCGAGTCGAGGAGCCCTGCGCCCTTCAGCTCGCTTAATCCCGGCAGGTCCTGGATGCAGTCGAAGCCGAAATGGGCGAGGAAGCTCTCGGTCGTGCCATAGGTCACCGGCCGCCCGGGTGCCCGGCGCCGGCCCCTGAGCTTGATCCAGGCGGTTTCCAGGAGCACGTCGAGGGTGCCCTTGGACGTGCTCACGCCCCTGATCTCCTCGATCTCGGCGCGGGTGACCGGCTGGTGGTAGGCGATGATGGCGAGCGTCTCGAGCGCCGCGCGGGATAAGCGCCGCTGCTCGGCCGACTGGCGCTCGAGCAGGAAGGCCAGGTCCTCGGCGGTGCGGAAGGCCCATTTGCCCGCCACCCGCACGAGATTGACGCCTCGTCCGGCGTAAAGCCCCTGCAGCTCCTCGAGCAGCGCGGTCACGTCTTCGGCTTGCGCAAAATGCTGAGCGAGTGCGGTCTGGTCGAGCGGCTCGGAAGCGGCGAACAACAGCGCCTCCAGAATGCGCAGCTTCTCCCGCCGGTCGGCAGAGGGGAGCGCCATCACATTGGAGGGACGTGACAAGAAAAGCGGAAGCCCGCGCGGCTCGCGGTCGTTCTCGGCTGCCTCCAGCGGTACTGCCCGTTCCAGATTTTTCGGCGTCATGCTCATGCGCGAACCTCGTCCTTGTTGTTGTCGTCAGCCTTTTGGCTTCGGCATCGTGTCAGGCGGCCCTCTCGCGGCGGCGGATAAGAAGCGGCGCGAACAGCTTGGACTGGCGGATCTCGAGCTTGCCCTCGCGCGTCATCTCAAGGCTCGCGTTGAAGCCGCTGGCGAGCGCCGTGCGTCGGAGCTCAGGCTCGACCATGAACTCGGCGAAGAGCTGATCGAGCGGCGCCCAATCCACCGACATACCGAGCAGGCGATCGAGCTCGGAACGCGCCTCCTTGATCGACCACACCGTCCGCGGCCGCATATGGAAGCTACGCACGGCCGTCCGTTGCCGCTGCTGCGAATAGGCCTTGAGCAGGTCGTAGACATTGGCAGCAAAGGTGCTCGCCCGCGTCAGACGGAAGGGCTCCGGCATGCCGCGGGGGAAAACGTCGCGGCCGAGCCGCTTGCGCGTCATCAACTGCGCCGCGGCATCGCGCATGGCGCCGAGACGCTTCAGCCGAAAGGCGAGCAGCGCCGCAAGCTCGGCGCCGGTCGGCTCGCCCTCC
>PLBV01000011.1 GCA_003135455.1 Hyphomicrobiales bacterium
GGTCAGCAGTGCCCGGCCTTGCAGCCGTGCCTGGTCGAAGGGCGTGTTCTTCGACCGCGAGCGCAAGTGCTCGGGCTCGACGGTGAAGGGCGTATCGAGGTCGATGAGCACGAGATCGGCCGGGGCGCCCTTGATGAGCCGCCCGCCCGCAAGGCCGAGCAGCTTGGCGGGATTGGCGGAGAGCGCCTTCAGTAGGGTGATAAGTTCGACCTCGCCATTGTGGTAGAGGCGCAATGAAGCGGCGAGCAGGGTCTCGAGCCCAACCGCGCCATCGGCGGCCTCGGCAAAGGGACGGCGTTTGCCGTCGGCCCCTCTGGGGTCGTGGGCGGAAACGATGACGTCGATGTCGCCGCTTGCCACCCCTTCCACCATGGCGCGGCGATCGTCCTCCGACCGGAGCGGCGGCTTCAGCTTGAAGAAGGTCCGATAGGGGCCGATGTCATTCTCGTTGAGGGTGAGGTGGTTGATGGACACCCCGCAGGTGACGGGAAGCCCGCGGGTCTTGGCGGCACGGACGATCTCCAGCGAAGCCCGGCAGGAGATTTGGCCGGCGTGATAGCGGCCTTGGGTGAGCTCGACGAGGCGCACGTCGCGCTCCAGCATCATGGCCTCGGCCGCGGTGGGGATGCCGCGCAAGCCGAGCCTGGTCGAGATCTCGCCTTCGTTCATCACGCCCCCTTCGGCGAGCGAAGGCTCCTCCAACTGATGCACGATAAGCGCGCCGAAATCCTTGGCATAGGCCAGCACATTGAGCATGACCTTGGCATTGGCGACGCTCGCCTTGCCATTGGTGAAGGCAACGGCGCCCGCATCACGCAGGAGGCCGATCTCCGCCATCTCCTCGCCCAAGAGCCCCTTGGTCATTGCCGCCATGGGGTGGACGTTGACTGAGGCCGTGTCGCGCGCCCGCCGCAAGATAAAGTCGACCAGCGCCACGTCGTCGATCACGGGCTCGGTGTTGGGCATGCAGATGATGGTGGTGGCGCCGCCTGCCGCTGCGGCCCGGCTCGCGGTGGCGAGCGTCTCGCGATGCTCATGGCCCGGCTCCCCGGTGAACACCATCATGTCGATGAGACCCGGCGTCAGCACATGTCCGCCGCAGTCGATCACGCTTGCCTCGGCCGCAGCGCCGGCGCCGATATGGTCCCCGAGATCGGCGATGATGCCGCCTTCGATCAGCACGCCGCCTGGCTGGTCCAGACCAGAGGATGGATCGATCAGCCGCGCATTGATCAAAGCGGTGGTGTGGGAGGCGGTGTTGGGCTCGGGGACCGGCATCGTCATCATTGGTTCGGCAGATGGCGGGCGAGCGCCTGCAGCACCGCTATGCGCACCGCAACCCCCATCTCGACTTGCTCGCGGATCGCGCTCCGCGCGTCGTCGGCAACCTCGGAGTCGATCTCGACGCCCCGGTTCATGGGCCCCGGATGCATCACCATGGCATCGGGCTTGGCGTAAGCGAGCTTCTCGTAGTCAAGGCCGAAGAAGTGGAAATATTCGCGCTGGCTCGGCACCAAGCTCGACGACATGCGCTCGCGTTGTAGCCGCAGCATCATGACGATGTCGGCGTCCTTCAGCCCCTCCCGCATGGAGGTATAGACCTCGGCGCCGAGCCGCTCGATGCCGGGCGCGAGCAGGGTGGAGGGTGCCACCACGCGGACGCGGGCGCTGAGCGCGGTGAGCAGCAGGATGTTCGAGCGCGCCACGCGCGAATGCAGGATATCGCCGCAAATCGCGACAATGAGACCGCTAATCCTACCTTTATGACGGCGAATGGTGAGGGCATCGAGCAGCGCCTGGGTGGGGTGCTCATGGCTCCCGTCGCCGGCATTGATCACCGAGCAATCGACCTTCTGGGCGAGCAGCTCCACAGCGCCGGCGGCGTGGTGGCGGACGACGAGGATGTCCGGGCGCATGGCGTTCAGCGTCACCGCCGTGTCGATCAGCGTCTCGCCCTTCTGCACGGATGAGGTCGGGATCGACATGTTCATCACGTCGGCGCCGAGCCTTTTGCCGGCAAGCTCGAAGGAGCTCTGCGTCCTGGTCGAGGCTTCGAAGAACAGGTTGATCAGGGTGCGGCCGCGGAGATCGTCGCGTTTCTTGGCGACCTGGCGGCTCAACACAGCGGCGGCTTCCGCCAAATCCAGCAAGGACGTGATCTCGCCCCGCGAAAGGCCTTCGATTCCAAGAAGATGGCGGTGGGGAAAGGAAAGGTCGGTCGGTTCGGCCGCAATGCTCATTAAAGGCACTGTATAGGCCGAGTTTGGAGACGCGGCAAGCGTGGCCGCGCGGGTCTCGCGCGGGACCACACGCCTGCCGCCGGGATGGCGGGGCTCGCTCGAAGGATGATACTCTTGGCTTGAAACGGTTCCGACGCTTGCCGGGAGGCTTACATGACCGCGCGTGGCACTTGGTTACTTGCCGCTCTTGCCCTGCTTGTCGGCGCTTGCCCGCTCGTGGCCTCGCCGGCCAAGGCCGAGAAGCGCGTGGCGCTCGTCATCGGTAACGGCGCCTATGTGAACGCCACGCCGTTGCCCAATCCCCGCAACGATGCCGAGGACGTGGCGGCAGCGCTGAAGCGCACCGGCTTCACCACCATCGTCGGGCTGGACCTCACCAAGGACGGCATGGACGACTTGACCATCCAATTCGCCCGCGCCGTCCGAGGCGCCGATGTGGCCGTCTTCTATTATAGCGGCCACGCCATGCAATTTGCCGGCTCGAACTATCTGATGCCCGTGGACGTCAAGCTCACGGACGAAGCGGATCTGCGCCGCATGACCAAGGTGGACGACATCGTCACCGATTTGCAGGAGGCGAGCGCCTTGCGGCTTCTGGTGCTCGATTCCTGCCGCGACAATCCGCTCGCCGAGGAGCTGAAGCGCTCCCTGCCTGACGCGGAGCGCTTCGGTGCAGCGGGGCCTCGCCCGCATCGACGGCCCGCAAGGCATGATCGTGGCCTACGCCACCCAGTCGGGAAAGACGGCTGCCGATGGGACCGGGAGGAACAGCCCCTATACCGCGACCTTCCTCAAGCATATCGAGGCACCTGAGGAGATCGGCACGGTGTTCCGGCGCATCAGCGTCGATGTCTATGCCGCCACCGATCACGCCCGGCTCCCAGAGCTTTCGCTGTCGCTGATCGGGGAGTATTACCTCAAGCCTGGTGCGCAGGCGGCGCTCACTCCCGGCGCCCCGCCGCCCGAGGCGATCGCTGCCGCTCCTCTCGTGGGCCATTGGTCCGGCATCGTGGCGCAGCCGGACAGTGCCGCCGGCACCTATGAGACGGTCATCGAGCTTAACGACAGCGGCAGCGGCAGAAGCGACTACCCGTCGCTGAAATGCGGCGGGACACTCACGCCGATCGAGACGAGCGAAGACCCGCATGCCTATCGCGAGACGCTGACCTACGGTCAGACCAAGTGTATCGACGGGGGAACGATCACGCTCACGCCCACCGACAAGAAATCCGTATTGTTTGAGTGGCAGCAAAAGACTGGCGGGGTGACCGAAGCGTCGGGCGAGCTGCCCGCGAGCCCAGCCGAATAGAGGCTTCCGCCCGGAGAGATGCACAGCCAGCCGCCCCGAAATTTCAATAACTTGCGGTTTACCGTGGCGGGCGAATCAGTGAGAGTCGGCCTGACTGGCAGGGACAACGGTCGTTTTAAGGCGGCGGCGTTCAAAAATGGCGTCAGTGCATGACGAGGTCATGGTGTGACGGCGTTTTTCCGGGGTGCCGCCGGTTCGATCAGGCGGAGGCTTTGAACCATGATGAGCTTACCTTTTGTCCTATTCGCTTGCGGGCTCGGCGCGGCATGGACGAGCCGACGTGTGGCCGCGCTCGGGTTTTGGGTCGCGGGCGTCTTGATGCTGCTTGTGCTGTTTCGCATGCATGCGACGGACGTGTTGAACATCGCCCTGTGAGCCGAGGCGACGAAGCGTGACCCCCAACCTGTCCCGGCTGCTCAATGCCTTGGGTCTTGTCGCCGTGGACACGGTGCTGGTGCTGGCCTTTGTCGACCAGCTCTGGTTTCGCGATCTCCCTTGTCCGCTCTGCATCCTACAACGGGCGGGGTTCGTCGCCGCCGGTTTCGGGCTCGCGCTCAATCTGATCTTGGGGCCGCGACCGAGCCATTACGGCGTGATGATCCTGGGTGCTGTTGCCGGCGTGGTCGTCTCGGTGCGGCAGATCCTGCTGCATATCGTGCCGGGCTCTGGGTCCTACGGCAACGCGATCCTCGATCTCCACCTCTATAGCTGGGCGCTGATCGCGTTTTCGCTGATCATTATCGGCTCGGCGATCATGCTCCTGTTCGACCGCCAGTTCGCTGCCACGGAGCGCGACCGCTTGAAGGTGCTCCCGGTCTCGGCGGTCGTGCTGTTCGTTAGCCTGGTGGTGGCCAATGTGGTCTCCACGCTTGCCATTTGCGGTGTTGGCCTCTGCCCCGAAACCCCCGGCGGCTATCTCATTTTCAATGACAATCTCAGCCTAACGCTGCTCGGACAGCCGCTTTAGGCGGTCGAGCGCGCCTTGCAGGATGTAGGCCGCCGCCATGCGGTCGATCACTTCGGCGCGGCGCTTGCGCGAGGCGTCGGCCTCGATGAGGTGACGCTCCACCGCCGCGGTCGACAGCCGCTCGTCCCAGAACACGATCGGCACCTCGATATAAGGGATTAGGTTGCGGACGAAGGCGCGGGTTGATTGAGCGCGGGGCCCTTCCGAGCCGTTGAGGTTGAAGGGGAGGCCCACGACCAGGCCGCCGATTTGAGTCGTTTCAATGATTTGCCTGATCATCTCGGCGTCCTCGGTGAACTTCGTGCGCCTCAGCGTGTTGTATGGCGTGGCGATGCTGCGGGTCACATCGGAGAGCGCCATGCCGATCGTCTTGCTGCCGAGATCGAGGCCGAGCAGCCTCGCGTCGGAGGCGAGCAGCGCCGGCAGCTCTTCGATGGGGACGAGGCGGGCTTCCGTCATGGCTGGCGTTTCAACCGGGTTCGGTTTCCTATAGGCGTGCGCAGCAATTTCGAGTGAAATCCATGCAGATCACCTGGTTCGGCCATTCCTGCTTCCGCCTCGATACGGGAGAGAGCAGCATCCTGATCGATCCCTTCCTCACCGGCAACGCCACCTTCGAGGATACGGGGCTTACGGTGCATGGCGCCACCCGCGGTGTCACCCATGTGGCGTTGACCCACGGCCACGAGGACCATACCGGCGACACGGTCGCTATCTGCAAGGAGACGGGCGCCACGCTCATCGCCGTGTTCGAGCTTGCCATGCGCATGGCCGGCCTCGGGGTGGCGAAGGTCGATCCCGGCAACACCGGCGGAATGCTGCACCAGGCCGACTTCGACCTCACCTTCGTCCCTGCCTGGCACTCCTCGGCTGCGATCGTCGACGGCCGGTGGGTCTATCTCGGGGCCTGTTGCGGCCTCGTCATCGCGCCGCGCGAGGGCAAGACCGTCTACCATATGGGCGACACGGCGATTTTCTCCGACATGGGGCTGATCAA
>PLBV01000064.1 GCA_003135455.1 Hyphomicrobiales bacterium
TGGTGAGATCGTTGGCGCGGTGCACCACGTTGGGACCAAAGCGCTTGGCGAGTTTATCGATTGCCACCTCCAACTGGCGTTGCCGAACACGGGTGCTGAACAGATCGAGCTGAACCAGATCGTCGATGCCGACTAGGTCGTAGGCGACCATACCGACCAAGCGGAATGGACCGGGATGGTCGACCTCGTTGAGGAGATCGACGCCGACTGAGTAGAGTGTCTCCGCAATGTCGGTCGGTTCACTGAGCCGGCGCTGACGGGTCAGGATCTGAAAGTCCGTGGTCTTGAGCTTTACGCCCACGCCGAAGGCAACGTAGCTCTTTTGTCTGAGACGCCTGCCGATCCCGTCGGCTGACTGGCGAAGGTGAAGTCTGATATCGGCCCTCTCGCTCACGTCCTTATCGAGTGTACGTTCTGACCCAACGCTCTTAGATGCTCGCTGTCCAGTGACCGGCCGGGGATCTTCTGCCTGGGCGAGGGCGTGGAAGTGAAGGCCGGCCCTTCCGAGTTTCGCGGAAAGGAACTCGTGATCGGCGTTAGCCACGTCCCCGATGGTATGCAGACCGATGTGGTGAAGGCGTGCTTGGTTCTTCGGCCCGGCACCCCACAGGCGGGACACGGGAAGCGGAGCGAGCCACGCTTTGGCTTCTTCTGGTGGAATGACAGTCAAGCCGTCCGGTTTTTGGTAAGTGCTTGCGACTTTGGCCACGTACTTGGTTCCCGATAGGCCGACGGATGCCGTCAGGCCACCGGTAGCCTCACGAATCGCATCTTTCAGTCGACGTCCGATGGATTCGGGGTCGCCAAAGAGTTGCTCGGAGCCGGTCATATCGAGGAATGCCTCGTCAAGGCTTATCGCCTCAACGTCGGGTGAGAAATCGGAAAACACCCTCATGATCGTCTTGGAAACTTCCTGATATCGATCAAAACGGGGTGGGACAATCACCGCGTTTGGACACATGCGTCGCGCCTTAGCCATCGGCATCGCACTGCCGACACCATACGGGCGAGCTTCGTAGCTGGCCGTTAGCACGACCCCGCGATCACTTGGAGAACCGACAAGCACCGGCCTGCCTCGCAGCGCGGGATCATCGAGTTGCTCAATCGCCGCGTAGAACGCATCCATATCGGCGTGAGCGACAATTCGTGGCCAAACCCTCTGTGCGCGAATCATCTCAAGAAGAGTCTAGACCAATGTCTTGGGTGCAGTCGGTCACTTTCCGCTTTTGTCAAGGCTGACGGCATCAAGCCGGACAGACCTTGGTTTCACCGGCCTCGCATTTCAAGGGAAGCTGCAAACGGTTGAGGCCGCTGAGCGGCAGGCCGTCACTGGGGCGCGAAGGAGCTGTCGTTTTGTTGCCCCCGTCTAGCAAGATTAGGCATCACGCCTGCGAACTCCATTCACCACGACACAATCCACGTTCACCTGGCCAGCTTGACCCACCATTACGGAGGCTTGTCGAGGCGCCTTGCTTCGATGCGAGTCGAGATAGGCGAAGCTCCTCGCCAAGGTGGTGCCGAGCGCCTTTTTCAGGCTCGATCGCACTGCGTGGTGTGCGGCTAGGCCCTACCCCGCACTGGCCGGATGCATGGGGGTCATAGGGGGCACCACCACACCGTGATCGGGCAATGCCGCCTCCATCCTTGCCCAGAGTGCTTGGGGTCCCAACAGAGGCATTCGGTCCACCCCCCTTTATGGGCTGCGATAACCTAGGCCTGCCGCCTACGCGGGTATTCTCATGCGGGCATTTGTGAGCTTTGGGGACCGGGTCGAGCCTCAAGATCGCTCTCGGGCAGACGGAAGACGACTGGCGCGACGCCGGGTACTGGATGGCGGCTGTGTGGGGGCTTGGATCCTGCGGGAGCAGGAGGCCGGTGGGAAGACGGCGGATGTTTGACGGGAGCATGGGGTCAGCGGCGCCACCTTCTACAAGTGTAAGTCGCGGTATGGCGGGCTGGACGTGTCGGATGCCCGTCGGCTGAAGACGCTCGAGGACGAGAACGCCAAGCTGAAGAAGCTGTTGGCCGAGGCGATGCTGGACAATGCCATGCTGAAGGATATCGCCTCAAAAAAATGGTGACGCCCGTGGCTAAGCGGGAGGCCGTGGCTCATCTCTGTCAGACCTATGAGGTGAGCCAGCGGCGGGCGTGTACGGCCATCGTGGCGGAGCGAAGCTCGGTCCGCTACCGGAGCCTGAGACCAGACGATGGCGCGGTCCGTGCCCGGCTTCGGGAACTGGCTGCGATCCGCCGGCGCTTCGGCTATCGGCGTCTGCATATCTTGCTGTGCCGGGAGGGCGTGCACATGAACCACAAGAGGCTGCGGCGCCTCTATGCCGAGGAGCGGCTCCAAGTGCGCCGGCGGGGCGGGCGCAAGCGGGCGCTGGGAACTAGGGCCCCGATGACGATCCCGCAGGGGCCGAACCAGCGCTGGTCCCAGGACAGCCGCGTCGAGTGGCACTACATCGCGCCGGGCAAGCCCCAGCAGAACGCCTTCGTGGAGAGCTTCAACGGCCGCCTGCGCGACGAGCTCCTGAATGAGACCTTGTTCACCTCGCTCGCCCATGTTCGCGAGGCCCTGGCCACTTGGAAAGA
>PLBV01000023.1 GCA_003135455.1 Hyphomicrobiales bacterium
AAGCGCCGTCGCCTCGCCCCGGAAAGCGCCGAGATAGGGGGTGGCGAAGCCAAGCCCGAAGATTCGGGCGCCTTTCAGCTCGCCCCATCGCGCCCGGAGCCGGCTGCCCAGGAGCCGGCGCACCACGAGCCCCAACGGGCAGGTGTAGAACTCCTTGAGATCGATGGCGTCGAGCTGCATGGCGCCTGTCCTAGAGCATGATCCGGAAAAGTGGGAAC
Source organism: Hyphomicrobiales bacterium (assembly GCA_003135455.1). Lineage (GTDB taxonomy): Bacteria > Pseudomonadota > Alphaproteobacteria > Rhizobiales > Methyloligellaceae > Methyloceanibacter. The sequence continues at coordinate 219 of PLBV01000023.1, forward strand.
CGGTTTTCCGAAAAGATTATGCTCCGACAAAAAGGTAGAGCGCTGTCACGATTCAACCTGAGGCGAAAGCGCTCTAGGTGAATGTAGCGGTGATTGTTCTAGAGCCGCTGCATTTCAATCCTGTTTAAGGAGATGCTACGGTCCGGCCCCCGGAAGGCTCAAGGACGCAAGCGACGATGGCCCTGCAGATTCACCAGTTTCCGGCACGGGGCGACAATTACGGCGTGCTGGTGCACGACCCCGCGACAGGTGCCACCGCGTCCATCGATGCCCCCGATTCCGAGGCCGTGCTCGCAGGCCTGCATGAGAAGGGATGGGAGCTGACCCACATCCTCACGACGCATCACCACCACGATCACACAGCCGGCAATGAGGTGCTGAAGCGCATGACCGGCTGCACCATCGTCGGGCCTGCGAAGGAGGCCCGGTCCATCCCCGGCATCGAGGTGCAGGTGGGGGAAGGCGACATTGTGGAGATCGGCAAGGCCAAGGCCAAGGTGATCGAGACCCCCGGCCACACAAGCGGCCATGTGAGCTACCACTTCCCCGACGACGCGGTGGTCTTTGTCGGCGACACCCTGTTCTCCATCGGCTGCGGCAAGCTGCTCGAAGGCGACGCCAAGACCATGTGGGCGTCGCTCCAGAAGCTCATGGCGCTGCCGCCCAAGACCGAGCTCTATTGCGGCCACGAATATACGCGCAACAATGCGCGCTTCGCGCTGACCGTGGAGCCCGAGAACGAGGCGCTGCAAGCCCGCGCCGCCGAGGTCGACGAGCTCGCCAAGCGGGGCGAGCCGACGCTCCCCACCACCATCGCGCAAGAGCTCGCCACCAACCCCTTCCTGCGCCCGTCGAGCCCCGCCATCCAGAAGCGGCTCGGTATGGAAGGCAGGCCGCTTGCCGAGATCTTCGGCGAGATCCGCAAGCGCAAGGATAGGTTCTAGGAATTCACCACGCTCTATCGTCATGGCCCGGCTTGACCGGTCCTCGTAGTCGAGGCGATTAATTTTGCGGTACCTTCTGATCGGCAACGCCCTAAATAGCGCTGATGCTGTGGTCAAGGCCGCCCCAAGCGCCGATATCATCATTCAGCACAACACGTGTGACTACGCAGAGCTGTTGCCGCAGGTGCGCGCCAACTACGTGTTCGTGACGAATTCGAAACCCCACGCGTACAAGATCATGAATCGGTTGCTTGCGCTTCGGCAAACGCCCGTATTCACTACCACGCGTCTCATCCTCGCTCGTAATCGGGCTTTCTACACTCTCAAAAAGCACCTTATGCGTGCCAGGAAGCACCCGGTCTGGCCGGCTTATAGAATCCATAGGCAGTGGAATGCCGTAAGCCGAATCTGGCCGATGCAGACGATGTCCTTCGGATCAACCGTCAGGCTCGAAGGAAAATTGCTAAGACTCGGCATGGCACGTTGGCGCATGCCGAGTACGGCATGATCGCTTACAATTGGCTGCGCCGCCGTCTGCAACCGTCGGATTGTCTCTTTACCGAGGGATTTACGTTTGAGGTGTGGCATGGGCATCCGTGGGCTATCGAGAAACAGCTCATCAAGCCCATTATGGCCATGGATGGCCAGGACAAGCCCCGGCATGGCGCGGTATCGTCTCAGGTATGACGAGTGCTCCCCTCACCGCTGATGAAATCATCGCCCAGCTCAAGCTTAAGCCGCACCCGGAGGGCGGCTATTACCGCGAGACCTTCCGCGATGCGCCGGGGCACACGGGGCGGCCCCACTCCACCGCCATCCTGTTTCTGCTGAAGGCGGGCGAGATATCCCGCTGGCACCGGGTCGACGCGGCTGAGCTGTGGCACTGGTATGGCGGCGCGGCCCTACTGCTCGAGGTGAGGGACGGGGCGTCGCGCCACGAATATCGCCTGGGGCCCAATTGGGTGGGCGGCGAGCACCCGCAAGGATTGGTGCCGGCCGGCGCCTGGCAAAGCGCCTATAGCCTCGGGTCTTGGACGCTTCTGGGCTGCACCGTGGCGCCCGGCTTCGACTTCGCCGGCTTCGAATTGGCGCCTGAGGGTTGGGAACCGTGACCCATTTTTGTCATGCCCGCCGATGGCGATGACAGTCGTATGGCGAGGGTGCCCTACCCCCGATGCAAGAAGGCATCCCACTCCGGCGCGGTGCCGAGGCGCTCAACCAGGAGATCGATGAACAGGCGGGTCTTGGCCGCCAGATACCGGTTCGGCGCATAGAGCGCATAGAGCCCAAGCTCCGTCGGCTGATTGCCGGGCAGCACCACGACCAGACGGCCGGCCTTGATGTCGGGCCCGACGATGAAGGTCGGCAGGTCGGTAATGCCGTTCCCTGCGAGCGCCGCCGCGCGCAACACCTCTCCATTGTTCGAGCACAGACGCGGGCTGATCGTGATGGTGATGACGCCACTGCCTTGGCTGAGCTGCCAGCGCTGCGCCGCAATCGTGTGACCGTAGGCGAGGCAGCTATGGTGCGCGAGATCGTCCGGCACCCTAGGGGCCCCGTGGCGCGCGATATAGTCCGGTGAGGCGACGAGAGCGCGGCGCACCGGCGCCAGCCGGCGGGCAATGAGACTGGAATCGGAGAGCGCACCGATGCGCACCGTCACATCCACGCCCTCCTCGAGTGGGTCGATGAAGCGGTCATTCAGCGTGAGCTCGATCTTGAGATCGGCGTAGCGCCCCATGAATTCGGCGATTGCTCCGCCGAGATAGAGGATGCCGAAGGACATTGGCGCGTTGATCTTGAGCACCCCCTTCGGTTCGTCGTGGAGGCGCGAAATCTGCATCTCGGTTTCCTCCACCTCGGCGAGGATAGCGACGCAGCGCTCGTAATAGGCCCGGCCCGCTTCGGTGGGCACGACGCGGCGCGTGGTACGGTCGAGGAGGCGCGCCCCCAACAGCCGCTCCAGCTCCATCACGCCCTTGCTAACCGCCGAGCGGGTCAGGCCGAGCCGCCGCCCGGCCTCGGCATAACTGCCGGCCGCCACCACCTTGGCGAAGGCACTCATGGCATCGAGCTTGTCCAACTTTGTATCCGATTTGGAAACAGACTGACCAATAGCTCCGTTATTGCCCGAAATACGTCAACGACCAATATTCATGCCAACACCGCAGCGCGGCAGAAAGGAGAACCCCACATGTTGACCTTACGCAGAGCAGAGGAGCGCGGCCGGGCCAATTTCGGCTGGCTCGACAGCCGGCACAGCTTCTCGTTCGGCCACTATCACGACCCGGAGCATATGGGCTTCGGCCCCTTGCGCGTCATCAACGATGATCGGGTGGCGCCCGGCGGCGGCTTTCCCACCCATCCCCATAGCGACATGGAGATCGTCTCCTATGTGCTTGAGGGCGCGCTTGAGCATAGGGACAGCCTTGGCACCGGGTCGGTCATCAGGCCGGGCGACGTGCAGTGCATGACGGCGGGCAGTGGCGTCCGGCACAGCGAGTTCAATGCCTCGAAGACCGACCCGGTCCACTTCCTCCAGGTCTGGATCGTGCCGGAGCGGGAGGGGATCAAGCCGAGCTATGAGCAGAAGACGTTCAGCGCGGAAGACAAGCGCGGCAAGCTCCGCCTCGTCGGCTCCCGCGACGGCCGCGACGGCTCGGTCACCATCCATCGCGATGTCGATCTTTATTCGACGTTGCCTGGCGAGGGCGGCACCGTCAGCCACGATCTGAAGCCAGGCCGCGTCGCTTGGGTGCAAGTGGCAGCCGGAAGCGCCAAGCTGAACGGCGAGCAGCTCTATCCAGGCGATGGCGTCGCGCTTGAGGATGCTGGAAGGCTAGAGCTCGAGGGTACGTCCCCCGACGCCGAGATCCTGCTGTTCGACATGGCGGCGTAACTCTCAGCCTACCCCTGTCATGCCCGCGAAGGCGGGCATCCAGGGCGAGCGACGGTTCCGTAACCCTGGATTCCCGCGTGCGCGGGAATGACGGAAGATGAAAGTTTGGTCGGAGGTCCGGGG
>PLBV01000067.1 GCA_003135455.1 Hyphomicrobiales bacterium
TGCGAGCTCGTCTCGATCTCACGGGCGTCGTTCTATCGCCCGCCGGCGAGCGAGAAGGACGCCGGCATCCGCATCTCCACGGACGGGCGCGGGCGCTGGTCCTCTTAGAGAATCAGCACCCACCGCGGGGAAACCCGCTTCCGAGAACCACAGGGAAGAGGGGGTCCGCAGCAATTGCCTGTCCCCCTGTCGAGAGGCCTGGCGCCATTTGCCTCATCGACGGGCCATGCTATGCACCGTCATCGGCCTGTCACTAGGCGGGAGGCGCTCGAAGCACCATGAAGGAAGTCCTGGAAGAGGTTGAAATCCGGCGCGGAAGGGCGCGGGCGGGCGGCGGGGCCAAGCGCATCGAGGCGCAGCACAAACGCGGCAAGCTCACCGCGCGCGAGCGGGTGGAGCTCCTGCTCGACGAAGGCTCCTTCGAGGAGTTCGACATGTATGTCGAGCACCGCTGCAGCGAATTCGGCATGGAAGAGAACAAGGTGCCCGGCGACGGCGTGGTCACCGGCTGGGGCACCATCAACGGCCGCGTCGCTTACGTCTTCGCCAAGGACTTCACCGTGTTCGGCGGCTCGCTCTCCGAGGCCCATGCCGACAAGATGATCAAGATCCAGGACATGGCGCTGCAGAACCGCGCGCCCATCATCGGCCTGTTCGATGCGGGCGGCGCGCGCATCCAGGAAGGCGTGGCGGCGCTCGGCGGCTATGGCGAGGTGTTCTTGCGCAACGTTCTCGCCTCGGGCGTGATCCCGCAGGTGTCGGTGATCATGGGGCCGTGCGCGGGCGGCGACGTCTATTCCCCCGCCATGACCGACTTCATCTTCATGGTGCGCGACACCTCCTACATGTTCGTCACCGGCCCCGACGTGGTGAAGACGGTGACCAAGGAGGAGGTGACGGCCGAGCAGCTCGGCGGTGCCTCCGTGCACACCACTAAATCCTCGATCGCCGACGGCGCTTATGACAACGACGTCGAGGCGTTGTTGCAGATGCGGCGGCTGATGGACTTCCTGCCGTCGAGCAACCAGTCCGGCGTGCCGGAGCTGCCGACGCGGGATCCCTGGGACCGCATGGAGCCTTCGCTCGACACGCTGATCCCCGACAATCCCAACAAGCCTTACGACATCAAGGAGCTGATCCTGAAGGTCGTGGACGAGGGGGACTTCTTCGAAATCCAGGAGGCGTTTGCCCGCAACATCGTGGTGGGCTTGGCGCGCATGGAAGGCCGCACTATCGGCATCGTCGCCAATCAGCCCTTGATGCTGGCGGGCGTGCTCGATAGCGACGCCTCGCGCAAAGCGGCGCGCTTCGTGCGCTTCTGCGACTGCTTCAACATTCCGCTCGTCACCTTCGTCGATGTGCCTGGCTTCCTGCCGGGGACCGACCAGGAATATGGCGGGTTGATCAAGCATGGCGCCAAGCTGTTGTTCGCCTTCACCGAGGCCACGGTGCCCAAGGTGACGGTGATCACGCGCAAGGCCTATGGCGGGGCTTACGACGTCATGTCGTCGAAGCACATAAGGGGCGACGTGAACTATGCCTGGCCCACCGCCGAGATCGCGGTGATGGGGGCCAAGGGCGCGGTCGAGATCTTGTATCGCGCCGAGCTCGGCGATCCCGCCAAGATCAAGAAGCGCATCGACGAGTACCAGAAGCGCTTCGCCAACCCGTTCGTGGCGGCGGAGCGGGGCTATATCGACGAGGTGATCATGCCGCACGGGACGCGCAAGCGCATCGCCCGCGCGCTACAGATGCTGCGCAACAAGCACGTCGAGAACCCCTGGAAAAAGCACGATAATTTGCCGTTGTGATTGGTCCGGCATTCGCCGACCACGGGCCCGCATTTAAAGGAGTCGATATGCTCTCTTATCAACATGCTTCGGCATGCTGTGCCGCCTTGCTCTTGCTTGGGGCTCACGGGGGACTGAACCCCTCGGTCTATTTGAAAAATTACTATACCGAATATCAGGTGGTCATCGACTGCGCGGCTCACGCTCACCTCACGTCAGGTGATGCGGCAAAGGCAAAGGCTGCGATGGCAAAGATCGAGTCCCACTATTTGCAGCGTGACCCCTCGATTAAAAAGGACAGCCTGATGCAAGGGGCCATTGCTCACAAGAACGTAGCGCTCAAGATGATGCAGGAGACGAGTAAAGTCGATCTGGGCCAATTCTGCCGGGCATCACTCAACGACCTCGTCAGCAAGGTCCACGACATCGAGGCGGCCGCAAAATAGGGACCGGCTCGTGAACGGATTGCGCAAACGCATTGCGCGCTTGCTACGAATGCTGACAAGCGCGTCGAGAACCCTGGAAAAAAGCGTGACAGCATTCCGCTGTAGGACGCGGTCTCTCCATAGGCGTCATTCCGGCGAACGCCGCGCCCCGCGACCATTGCGGTGGCGAGGATCGAGAAGCGTGGTAGAACCCATCCGCAAATCAAAAGGGGAGTCCGTGATGACGTGCCGTCGCGCAACACTGCCTACCGCCTTGGTTTTGATCCTCTGTAGCGTCTGCTCGGCACCGTCAGGGGCCTGGGCACAGGCAGGGACCATAAGCAAAGACATGCAGACCTATTGCGTCAACGACTATAAGAAATTCTGCGGAGACTACGGGCTTCAAACCAATGCTCTGAACCTTTGCATGCGCAAGGCGGGCCCGCGCTTGTCCCCGGCTTGCGTCAATGCGCTGGTTCAAGCCGGAAAGGTCTCGCAAGCCGACGTGGATCGGATCAAGCAACAGGCGAAAGGGCGGGCAGAGCCCGCAAAGATAGAATAGCTCGGTCTGACACTTGGTTGAGCCTCCGCGCTCGTCGCCACATCATTTTCGGACGACCAGGCGACGCTCACCGATACCGGCTCTGCACGACCAGGAACAAGGAGTGATCATGAAAAGACTTCTCTGCTTGAGCGTATTCGTAGCCCTGGCGCTCACGGGCAATGCCGCCTTCGCCGTGGATGATTGCGCCAAGATCACGGCGACGGGTCACCCCCAATACCCAGCCATTGCTTTCAAGGACGGAGACGCCATCGCAGGCGCCGCGCCAGCGCTGGTCGAGGCCATAGCCAAAGCCCTCAAGATTCCGCTCGAATCGAAATTTATGGGGACTTGGGACGATGCCCAGGCGGCGACGCGCGAGGGTAAGGCCGACATGATTTTCGGCATCTATTACAACGATGAGCGGGCCACCTATCTCGATTACGTCCAACCGGCCTTCATTTTCGACCCGGTGGTGGTCTTCGTGGCCAAAGGCAAGAAGTTCCCATTCAGCGGTCAGGACGACCTGATCGGCAAGAAGGGCGTCACCAACCAAGGCGAGAGCTACGGCACCGAGTTCGATGCCTTTATCAAGGACAAGCTGACTGTCGCCCGTGCCGACGGGATCGACGACGCACTCCAGGACCTCGTGTCCGGGAAGGCCGACTACATGATCGCCGGCTACTATCCAGGTCTCGCGGAAGCGGCCAAAGCGGGCCTCAAGGACAAAGTCGAGGCGCTCGACCCGGCGCTGCTTTCCGCCGAAATGTTCGTCGCCTTCTCCAAGAAGTCACCCTGCCGCTCTTTGGCTCCGCAATTCGGTGAAGCGATAGCGGCGATGACGACCGATGGCCGCTTCAGCCAAATGCTGACCGATGCGGAAATAGCTTGGGAGAACGCCCAACAGCCAAAGAAGTGACGCTTCCCGTTCGGCGATGACAAATGGGGGTCCGACAGAAACTTATCCCCGCCCGTAAACAGCGCGCCTATCCTGCTCCCACCTCGTCCGCTTAAGGGGTGTTCTCATGAGGCGTCGTGAGGCGGGACGAATCGGGGTGGCGTAGGGTGGGCAGCGGCTCCGTTGCCCACGCGAACCGGTGATGGTGGGCACGGCGCTTGTGCGCCTTTGCCCACGCTACGGTGTGCGTCTCCCTCGATGGCGGGCGTTGGGTAATTCCCGAGGCTCGTCGGTGCGGTGCCCGCGGGTCTGGTTCGCAAGCCAGGCACTCGGGCGGTGCCGGGGCTCCGCCCGGGACCACNNGCGGCGCCGGGGCTCCGCCCGGGACCACTAGGGGTCCCTGCCAGGAGCTGGCTGACGACCTGAGGCAACCTTGACCTCAGGCGAAAAGCGCGGCCCGGTAGCCGAACAAACGCTGCCATGGCGCGCCGAGAGGCGCCTTGCGTGTCCCGCAAGGGATGCGCGCCACAAATGGATTTGCGCTTTTCGGCGCGCCATTCCCCTTCGTCATATCGATGTAGCGGAAAAAAAGGAGCAAAACCCGGACGCGCCTCGCGTCGCGGCAACGGAGTCGCGTGCGATGACGACACTGAAATTCACGTCATTCCGGCGTGAGGCGAAATCCGCTAGGTTGGACTGCCGGGGAGATGGTTGCGGAGGAGAGCTCGAGATGCGTTCGCCGACAGTGCTGCTGCTACTTGGTCTGACCAGCGCGGGGCTCGGCTTTGCCGCCAGCGTCGCGCCTGCCCGTGCCGGCGACCCTTGCGAGGACCTCTGGGTCGAGCGGAACTCGATCTACAAGGCCTATGGCTATTGCTTCAAGACGCAGAGGGCGATCAACTATTTCGGCAATTCCGGCTGCATCTACGACAGCGAGGGCGCCATTCCGATGTCCGGCGCCGACCGCGCCACGGTGCTCGATATCAAGCATCGGGAGAAGGCGCAGGGCTGTCTCTAGAGGTCCCTCTCGCCCCGGCCGTTCGTGATATGCTCGCCGCGAGCAGGCTCACACGCCCTTGTGGACGAAACACCGATGTTCAAGCCGAGCTCAAGAGCAGCCGCGTCGCTGCCCGTGATCGCTCTTGCCTGCCTCTTGCTTTCGCCCGCGCCGGCGCGGGCCAATTGCTACGCTGCCAGATCCTGTGGGAGATGCGCAACACGATCTACAAGGAGAACGGCTATTGCTTCCACACGCAGCGGGCGATCGAGGCCTTCGGCAATGCCGGCTGTCTTCATGACGATGCCGCCAAGGTGCCGCTCAACAAGGCCGAGAAGCACAATGTGAGCGCCATCAAGCAGGCCGAGTACGCCAAGGGCTGCGCATGAGGACGGCGCGGATCGCGGGCTTCGCGGCTCTGATGCTGCTGCTCGCCACGTCCTTGGCCGCGGCCGATCCCGTGACCTGGATGGCCACCAGCAAGACCGCCATGTCGATCACCGGCGATATCGTGCTCGACGACTACAGCCTCACCTTCGCCAACGGCCAGAGCCTCGATCTTGAGCCTTACGAGGCCGACAGCGAGGGCGATTGGGCCGGGTCCGGGCAGGAGGTGCAGGGCTTTATCTACAAGATCGACCCGCCCACCGATCCCAAGCTCCTGCACGGCAACAGCCTGTGCGATCAGCTGGTCACCTATGTGGTGGTCTGGTCGCCGGGGGAGGGTGAGCTGACGCTGAACGTCTATTCCAGCAAAGAGGCGCCCAGCGGCACCGATGGTCTTTGCGCCTCTTATTCCTATGAGACGCCTTAGAGCATGATCCGAAAAAGTGGGAACCGGTTTTCCGAAAAGATCATGCGTCAACAAAGAGCATGATCCGGGCTCACTGCCCCTCATCGAGAAAGCGTAGCATCATCTCGTTGAACCGCTGCTCGGCCTCCAGCTGGGGCAGGTGGCCGATGCCTTCGAACGCCTCCCCGCGCGCATTCTTCATCTTGCCGGCAAGCTCCTGGGCGAGCCTCGTCGAGGAGGGCGATGGTGTTGCGGGCCAGCTGGTCGAAGTGCAGGTCCGAGAGCGGCTTGGAGGACTTACCGAAGCCGATCTGGTCGGGAGCGACGACGCGGTAGCCGTTCCCGGCAAGCGCCTCGATGGTCGGGCGCCAATAGCTGGAGGGAAAGTTGCGGCCATGCAGCAGAAGGCCGGTGTGGCCGTTCGCCTCACCCTTAGGCCGCACGTCCATATAGGCCATGCGCAGCCTTTCGCCATCCTCAGACAGCGTAAACATCCGCACCGGGTAGGGATAGGGGAAGCCTTCGAGCCCGATGCCGAAGGGCTCCTCGGGAAGCGGCGGCTTGGCGGGTCTTTCCTCCGCCAAAGCGGCGGAGACGCCCAGCAGCAGAAGGGCGGCCAGGCAAAGCCATCGCTGCAGGTTGTGTCCGATCATGTCCCGCATCCTCCTAGAATAATATGGTGTTCGCCCGAGCTCTGTCGGCCAGCCCTAAAACGCCGTCGCGGCCCAAACGTGGCATCGATCGGGAGTTTGCAAAGGCCGAGCAGGCTGCTATCCCATGGCACTGACGGGCGGGCGCAATTTGGCCCTTCTCCAATGGCAAGGATCGGCTCTCGCAGACCGTTCCGGCACGACCGTCTGCCAGCCAGCAGCCACTAACCATGATCAAGCGCTTCATCATTGCTGCCATCATCGTTGGCCTGTTTCTGGGCGGGGTCGGCTATTTCAATCTCGTGTTCAAGCCGCAGATGATCGGCGAGTTCATGAAGAAGATGGTGCCGCCTCCGGCCACCGTCACCGCCGAGCCTGCCAAGACCGACAGCTGGACCGACCGTCTGCATTCCATCGGCACGCTCATCGCCATCCAAGGCATCGACGTGGCGCCGCAGGTGGGCGGCATCGTCAGCAACTATTTCTTCGACAGCGGCCAGGACGTAGCCAAGGGCGCGAAGCTCTTGCAGCTCGACACCTCGGTGGAAGAGGCGGACCTCACCAGCAACAAGGCGATGCTGGTCGAGGCCAATGCCGATTTCGGCCGCCAGTCGAGCCTCGTCAAGAAGGGCAGCGTCTCGGAGGCCGTGCTCGACACGACCATAGCCAAGCGCGACTCCGCCGCCGCCGCCGTGCAGCGGGTGGAAGCCATCATCGGGCAGAAGAATATCACTGCGCCTTTTGCCGGCAGGCTCGGTTTGCGCCGGATGGAGAAGGGGCAATATGTGTCTCCCGGGCAGGCGCTCGTCTGGCTGCAGGCGCTCGACCCGATCTGGATCGACTTCCCCGTGCCGGAGGGCGATGTCGGCAAGATGAAGGTGGGCAGCGCCATCGAGCTGACCGTCGATGCGTATCCCAAAGAAATGTTCAAGGGCGAGATCGAGGCCTTCGATGCGCGCGTGGCGCAGGAGACGCGCACGCTCATGGTGCGTGGGCGGCTGCCCAACCCCGATCACAAGCTCTTGCCCGGCATGTTCGCCAATATTGCGGTGCTGGAAGGCGCGCCGAAGGAGGTCGTGACGGTGCCGCGGACGGCTCTGACCTACGGGCTCTATGGCGACAGCGTCTGGGTGGTGAAAGAGGCTCCTGCGGGGAACGCCAAGCCGGCGGAGCCGGGCGCGGCTGCGGCGGCCGAGCGGCAGCTCATCGCCGAGCGGAGATTCGTACGCGTGGGCCCGACGCAAGGCGACACCGTCGCCATCCTTGAAGGCGTAAAAGCCGGCGAGCAGGTGGTGACCAGCGGCCAGCTTAAGCTGCATCCCGACGCCTCCGTCAAGATCGACAACTCGCAGCCTTTGACGCCTCCCACCGAGCGGCCGAAGCCGTAACCTCCCATGCGCTTCACCGATCTCTTTATCAAGCGGCCGGTGCTCGCCACCGTGGTGAGCCTGCTGATCCTTCTGATCGGCGCGCAGGCCGCGTTCAAGCTGCCCATCCGGCAGTATCCCGAGCTGTCCAATACGACGATCACCATCATCACCACCTATCCCGGTGCCAACGCCGACCTCATCCAGGGCTTCATCACCGTGCCGATCCAGCAGGCGGTGGCGAGCACGGAAGGGATCGACACGCTGGTCGCCTCGTCGACGCAGAATGTGAGCACCGTCACGCTCAACCTGAAGCTCGATGCCAACGCCGACCGGGCGATGACCGACGTGCTGTCGAAGGTCGCCCAGGTGAAGGGCATCCTACCGCGCGAGGCCGACGATTCCATCGTCACCAAGAAGACGGGCGAGGGCTACGCGCTCATGTACCTGTCCTTCAACTCCAAGGTGATGAACGGCTCGCAGATCAGCGACTATCTCAACCGAGTGGTGCAGCCGAAGCTGCAGACCATCGACGGCGTGGCCAATGCCGAGATCCTTGGCGGGCAGGTGTTTGCCATGCGCATCTGGCTCGATCCCGACCGCATGGCCTCGCTCGGCGTCACGCCACTCGATGTGCGGGCGGCGCTGGCCAGCAATAACTTCACCTCGGCGCCCGGCCAGGTGAAGGGCGATTTCGTGCAGATCAACATCAACGCCAAGACCTCGCTCGACGATCCGGCCGCCTTCGGGCGTCTCGTGGTCATGAACCGCGGCGACGCCTTGATCCGGCTGAGCGACGTGGCCGAGATCGAGCTTGGGCCGCAAAGCTCCGATTCCTCCTCCGTCTTCGATGGGTTGAAGGCAGTGTTCATCGGCGTCTACGCCACGCCGTCGGCCAATCCGCTGACGGTGATCACCAATGTGCGCAAGGCGGTGCCGGAGATCCAGCGCGAGCTGCCGGTGGGGCTGGAGGCGGCCATCGCCTATGACGCCACCAATTTCATCCGCGCCTCGCTTTGGGAGGTGGTGAAGACCTTAAGCGAGGCGGCGATCATCGTCATCGTGGTGATCTTCCTGTTCCTCGGCAATCTCCGCTCGACCATCATCCCCATCATCACCATCCCGCTGTCGCTGATCGGCGTGCTGGGGTTGCTGCTCGCGCTCGGCTACTCCATCAATCTGATGACCCTGCTGGCGCTCGTGCTTGCCATCGGGCTCGTGGTCGACGATGCCATCGTGGTGGTGGAGAACATCTACCGCCATATCGAGCAGGGGATGCGGCCGCTGGACGCCGCGATCGCCGGGGCGCGGGAGATCATCTATCCGGTCATCGCCATGACCATCACGCTGGCGGCGGTGTTTGCGCCGATCGGCTTCGTGTCGGGCCTGACCGGCGCCTTGTTCCGCGAGTTCGCCTTCACGTTAGCGGGCGCGGTGATCGTGTCGGGCGTGATCGCGCTCACGCTGTCGCCCATGATGTGCTCCAAGCTGCTCAAGGCCCAGCATGCGGGCGGTGGCGGGAAGTTCACCCGCTTCCTCGATCGTCGGTTCGAGAGCCTGAAGGGGCGGTATCAGCGCCGGCTCAGCCGCAGCCTCAACTACCGGCCGGTGACCTTGCTGGTGCTTGCGGGCGTCATCGCCGCCACCGGCCTCATGTATATGACGACGCAGAAGGAGCTCGCGCCGGAGGAGGATCAGGGCATCCTGTTCACCCTGGTGAAGACGCCGCAATATGCCAATCTCGATTATCTCGAGGGCTCCACCCAGCAGCTTTACAAGGTCTTCAGCACCGTCCCTGAGAAGGAGCACGTGTTCACCATCAACGGCATGGGAGACGTGCACCAGGCCTTTTCCGGCATCCTGCTCAAGCCCTGGGCCGAGCGGCAGCGCAATCAGAAGGCCGTGCTGCAAGAGCTTTCGCCCAAGATCTCAAGCATCGCGCCGGCGCTGGCGCTGTCCTTCTCGCCGCCGGCGCTGCCGGGCTCGACGGGCGGGCCGCCGGTGCAATTCGTGGTCACCACCACCAACGACTTCCGCCAGCTCGCCGACGTGCTTGCCGATGTGGAGAAGTCGGCGCGCGAGAGCGGGCTGTTCATCTTCTCCGATTCCGACCTCCGCTTCGAGACGCCCCAGATCGAGTTTCACATCGACCACGACAAGGCGAACCGGCTCGGCATCTCCATGGCCGATATCGGCGGCTCGCTCGCCACCCTGCTCGGCGGCAATTACGTCAATCTGTTCGACCTCTACGGTCGGAGCTACCGGGTGATCCCACAGGTGCCGCGCGACTATCGCCTTAACGAGAGCTGGCTTACGCGCTACCAGATCCGCACGGCCTCCGGCACGCTGGTGCCACTGTCCAATGTGGCGTCGGTGACGCGGACGGTGCAGCCGAACGCGCTCACCAATTTCCAGCAGCTCAATTCGGCGACCCTGTCGGCCGTGCCCTTCCCGGGGCGGACCGTCGGCGAGGCGATCGATTTTCTGAAACAGAAGGCGGCTTCAAGCTTCCCCGAAGGCTTCTCCTACGACTTCCAAGGCGAGAGCCGGCAGTTCGTGCAGGAAGGCAACTCGCTCGTCTACACCTTCGTCTTCGCGCTGGTGGTGATCTTCCTGGTGCTCGCCGCCCAATATGAGAGCTTCCGCGATCCGCTGATCATCCTGGTCGCGCTGCCCACCTCGATGTTCGGGGCGCTGATCCCGCTCAATTTGGGGCTCGCCACCATCAATATCTATACCCAGATCGGGCTCGTCACCCTGATCGGGCTGATCTCCAAGCACGGCATCCTGATGGTGGATTTCGCCAACAAGCTGCAGGTGGAGCAGGGCTATAGCCGGCGCGAGGCGATCGAGCACGCCGCCGCCATCCGGCTCCGCCCGATCCTGATGACCACGGCCGCCATGGTGGTGGCCATGGTGCCGCTCCTCATCGCCAAGGGTGCCGGTGCCGCCAGCCGTTTCGACATCGGCGTCGTCATCGCGGCGGGCATGACCATCGGCACGATGTTCACGCTGTTCGTGACGCCTGCCGTTTACACCTTCCTCGCCAAGGACCACCAAAAGGCTCGGGCGCAGGCCGCCGCCGAAGCGGACCTGGGCGCGCCGCCCGCGTCCGAGGTTGCCGTCGCCGCCGAAGCGCCGGAGGATCTCGACGCAGTCGCCGAGGCGGGGGTCCTTTTCCCGGCAGAGCCAGAGCCGGAGCCAGGGACGGGCGAGGGGCATTCCGCTGAGGTGCTTGCCTTCAGCTCGGCGGCGGCCGCTGCCTCAACGGAGGAGGGGGGTCGCGGGCGAAAGGCCGGCCGGCGGCCGGGTCCGGCGGAGGCCGCTCACGCCGGCGGCGGAGTAGGGCCAATTTACTCCCTCTGAACGAGCCTCTAGAGCGCTATCGCTTCAGGCTGAATCGCGAAAGCGCTCTAGCTTTTTGTTGGCGCATGATCTTTTCGGAAAACCGGTTTCCACTTTTCCGGATCATGCTCTAGAAGAGCCAAGCAAAAAGCGGCACGGGGGCTCTATGTTCGCCAAGCTTCTCATCGCCAATCGGGGCGAGATCGCCTGCCGCATCATCAAGACGGCGCGGCGCCTGGGCATTGCCACGGTCGCGGTCTATTCCGATGCCGACCGCGACGCGCTGCATGTGGAGATGGCCGACGAGGCCGTCCGCATCGGTCCCGCCCCCGCCGCGCAATCCTATCTCGACATCGCCAAGATCGTCGCCGCCGCCAAGGAGACGGGCGCCGAGGCGGTCCATCCCGGCTACGGGTTCCTGTCGGAAAATCCAGCCTTTGCGCGGGCGCTGGCAGAAGCGGGCATCGTCTTTGTCGGTCCGAACGTGAAGGCCATCGAGGCCATGGGCGACAAGATCGAATCGAAGAAGCTCGCGGCGCGCGCCAAGGTCTCGACCGTCCCCGGCCATCTCGGGGCGATCAAGGACGCCAAGGAAGCGACCAAGATCGCCGACGAGATCGGCTATCCGGTGATGATCAAGGCCTCGGCCGGGGGCGGCGGCAAGGGCATGCGCGTCGCCTATAGCAGACAAGAGGTGGCCGAGGGTTTCGCCGCCTCGCAGTCGGAGGCGAAGTCGAGCTTCGGTGACGACCGCGTATTCATCGAGAAATATATCGAGGAGCCGCGCCATATCGAGATCCAGGTGCTCGGCGACAAGCATGGCAACGTGATCCATTTGGGCGAGCGCGAATGCTCGATCCAGCGGCGCAACCAGAAGGTCATCGAGGAGGCGCCGAGCCCGTTCATCGACGCCAAGACGCGCGAGGCCATGGGGGCCGAGGCGGTATCGCTCGCCAAAGCGGTTGGCTACGACTCCGCCGGCACGGTGGAGTTCATCGTCGACAAGGACCGCCACTTCTATTTCCTGGAGATGAACACCAGGCTGCAGGTGGAGCACCCGGTCACCGAGCTCGTCACCGGGCTCGATCTCGTCGAGGAGATGCTGCTCGTGGCGGCCGGCGAGAAGCTCAAGCTCAAGCAGAAAGACGTGAAGCTTGTGGGCTCGGCGATCGAGGCCCGCATCTATGCCGAGGACCCGGCGCGGAACTTCCTGCCCTCCACCGGCCGGCTGATACGCTATCGGCCGCCTGAGCAGGGCACCGCCCTCGGCGTCACCACGCGGCTCGACTCAGGCGTGGAGGAGGGCGGCGAGATTTCGGTCTATTACGACCCGATGATCGCCAAGCTCGTCACCCATGCGCCCATGCGTCTGGCGGCCATCGAGGCCATGGGGACCGCGCTCGACGCGTTTGCCATCGACGGCTTTCGCCACAACATTTCCTTCCTCGCCGTGGTCATGCGCAATGCGCGGTGGCGGGAAGGGCGGCTGTCCACTAAGTTCATCGCCGAGGAGTTTCCGGAAGGGTTCAAGCCGCCGGTGCCGGAGGGGCCCGAGCGCGATGCGCTGATCGCCATCGCCGCCGGCATCGACCATCTCAGCAACCAGCGGCGCCGCGCCATCACCCAGCAAATGTATGGGGAGGCGGTGCGGTTTGCGGAGAAGCGCATCGTCGAGCTCGGGGGCGGATGCGAAGAGGTCACCGTGGCGGGCGACGAGGCGGGGGCGACCGTCGTCACCATCGGCGGGGAGGGGGCCAAGCAGGCGCGGCAGATCCGGCTCGTCTCGTCCTGGTGGTTCGGCGAGCCCGTCTGGCAGGGGACCATCAATGGCGAGCCTGCCTCGGTCCAAGTACGCCCGATCCTGAACGGCACGACGCTGATCTATCGGGGGATCGAGGTGGCGGCGCGGGTGTTCACGCCGCGCGAGGCGGCGCTGATGGCGCTGATGCTGGTGAAGGAGAAGCCGGATACCTCCAAGTTCCTGCTCTGCCCGATGCCGGGCCTCGTCATGTCGCTCCATGTGAGCGTGGGGCAGGAGGTCGTGACGGGTGACACGCTCTGCATCGTCGAGGCGATGAAGATGGAGAACGTGCTCAAGGCCGAGCGCGACGGGACCGTGGGCAAGGTGCTGGTCAAGCCCGGCGACAGCCTCAATGTGGACGCGGTGATCCTCGAATTTGCCTGAGGCTGATTGAAGCTAGGGTCCGAGCGATGGCAGCCAAAGAGGACAAGCGGCGCAGCGATCCGGTCAAGACCGTGACGGTGAGGATCGAAGGCCGCGTGCAGGGCGTCTTCTATCGCGCCTGGACCGAGGATGCGGCGCGAGCGCTTGGGCTTGACGGCTCGGTGCGCAACCGGCCCGACGGCATCGTCGAAGCGGTGTTCTCCGGTCCCGCCGAGAGCGTCGACGCGATGCTGGAGCGATGCCGCCAAGGGCCGCCCGGCGCGCGTGTCACCGAAATCGTCGTCACGCAGGTAGGGGGCACCGTCGCGCCGGGCTTCAGGGTGCTTAGAGCATGATCTTAGAAAAGTGGGAACCGGTTTTCCGAAAAGATCATGCGTCAAAAAAAGCTAGAGCGCTGTCGCGATTTAACCTGAAGCGATGGCGCTCTAGGACCGATTGAGGGAAGAAGCGCCGAACGCCTCCTCGAAGGTGGCGCGGAGGGCTCTATCCACCCGATCCATGTCGGTTTCTGCACCCAGCGCCGCGAGGCTGGTCACCGGCGTGCCCGCAAGCCCGCAGGGCACGATGCCGGAGAAATGCTCCAAATCCGGATCGACGTTGAGGCTCACCCCATGCAACGTCACCCAGCGCCGCACGCGAACGCCGATGCTGGCGATCTTGGCGCCTCCGACGAACACCCCGATCTGGCCATGGCGCCGCTCGCCTTGGACGCCGAGCCGGCCAAGTGAGGCGATGATCCAGGCTTCCAGGCGTGAGACGAAGGCGCGCACGTCGCGGCCGCGGGCGCTTAAGTCGAGCATCACATAGGCCACAAGCTGGCCTGGCCCATGATAGGTGAAGCGGCCGCCGCGGCCGCTTCGATGCACGGGAAAGCGTGAAGGGGTGAGTAGCTCCTTAGGGCGGGCGCTGGTGCCCGCGGTGTAGAGCGACGGGTGCTGGAGCAGCCAGACGCATTCGGACGCCTCGCCTCGGGCAATCGCGTCGGCGCGGGCCTCCATGATGCAGACCGCCTCCTCGTAGTGCACGGGATCGCGGCTCAGCAGCCATTCCACCTCGCTCCTTTGCGGGGTGAGTGGAGAGGCCATCTGCCGGGCGAGCTCAGTCATGGCGTTCTGGAGCTTGGCGTTCTGGAGCTTGGCGTTCTGGAGGTTGGCGTTCTGGAGGCGCCGCCAAAGCCCAACCTTGCACCCCCATCCGAGGTTTGCTAAGGCAGCAGGCCCGCTCGCGCTTGCTGCGGGAATAGCCTATAACCATATCTGGGGCCGGATGCTCCGGAATTCCTTGTTTTGACGCATGACTTTGTCCGAAGAGTTCTGCAACTTTTCGGGATCATGTTTTGACGCATGACCTTGTCCGAAAAGTCTGCAACTTTTCGGGATCATGCTTTTGCGGTCGTGGCGGAATTGGTAGACGCGCAGCGTTGAGGTCGCTGTGGGCTTTGCCCGTGGAGGTTCGATTCCTCTCGACCGCACCACTCTTCCCTCATTGCGACTCTCCCTCATTGCGACGTGGGCGGCGGGGTCGCGCCTGGCGGTTTCAGAGCCGCGACCCCTTGCGCCTTCGGCACCATATGCACGAGGCGGTAGCCGCGCTTCTTAAGCTCGTCGAGCAGCATGGGCAGGGCGCGCGCGGTCGCGGGCTCCGTTTCATGGAACAGGATGATGCCCTTGCCCTGGCGCTCCAGCCGCGCCAGCGTCCGCTTTACGATCTGCGCCGCGCCGATCCGCAACCAATCGTCGGTGCCGATGTCGCATGAGACGATGGCGACGTTGCGGCTCCCGAGATAGGCGTTGAGCGCGTCGGAATCGTTCAGCCCTGGATAGCGGAAGAAAGGCGCCACCCGGTCGCCGGAGGCCTCCTTGAGGGCGGTGAAGCCGCGGTCGATGTCTTGCTCGGCCTGTTCGAGTGGCAGGCGGCCGAGATTGCGCGGATGCGAATAGCTGTGCGAGGCGAGCGTGTGGCCGCGGTCGGCCACCGCCTTGGTCACCTCAGGGAAGGCCTCGGCCCATCGCCCCACCTCGAAGAAGGTGGCCTTGACGCAATGCTGGTCCAGCGCGTCGAGCACCCGGAGCGTGGTCTTGGGGCTCGGGCCGTCGTCGAAGGTGAGCACGATCTCGTTCGGCTGAAGCTCCAGCGTGGTCTTGTATTGGAAGGTGCCGAAGCGCGGGCCCCCCGTGGGGTCCACCTCGATGATTCGCGAGACGCCAAGCGCATGGGGATTGCCGGGACAGCTTGCTGGCTCGGCATGGGCCGCACGGATGGACGCTGCGAGGAGAAGCATCGCGAGGCGCGCTGCAAGCTTGCCAGACACCATCGCCCCGCTCTTCGAAAGTCCCCCGACGCCGGGGGCTATTTTTGGCTGGAGATTTCAACAAAACAAGGGTGTAGTGGCGCTAAAGCCGCGCCTGTTGTCGCAGGCCGGATGCGGTCATCCGCTGCCCTCGCGATCCCCGCTTCCGGTTGCCGCGGTTTTAATGCTCCCGCTTGATCTTCTTCAGTTACGGCGATCGGACGAGTGATGCAGGACGCCGCAGGCGAAGTCCAACTGCGCGACGAGGAGGGGGCCCTTCGCTCTGACTTCCTGCACGCGGTGGAGGCCGCGCTCGAGGCCCATGACGCGCAACGGGTGCGCGAGCTGACGCTGAAGCTGCATGAGGCCGACCTTGCCGATCTGATCCAGCTGCTCCGGCCCGACCAGCGCGCGCCTCTCATCGCCATGCTCGGCCGCGACTTCAACGCGGCCGCCTTGTCGGAGCTCGACGAGGGCGTGCGCAACCAGGTGCTGGAGGCGATGTCGACGGAGAAGGTCGCCGAGGCGCTGCAGCAGCTCGACTCCGACGAGGCCGTCTATCTCATCGAGGACCTCGATAAGCAGGACCAGTCCGACATCCTTGCCAAGCTGCCGTCCTTGGAGCGCGCGGCGCTCGAGCGGAGCCTCGAATATCCCGAGGACTCCGCCGGCCGCATCATGCAGACCGATCTCATCGCCGTGCCGCCCTTCTGGTCGGTGGGGCAGACGCTCGATCATCTGCGCGACGCGCCCGACCTACCCGACCGCTTCTACGAGATCTTCGTGGTGGACCCGACCTATCGTCTGGTGGGCTCGGTGGCGCTCGACCGCCTGTTGCGTTCCAAGCGACCGGTCACTATCGAGGAGATCACCGAGCGGGACGTGCACCCGATCCGGGCCGGGGCCGACCAAGAGGAGGTGGCGCGCCAGTTCGAGCGCTACAATCTGACCTCGACGCCGGTGGTGGACGAGGGGCAGAGGCTGGTCGGCGTGATCACCGCCGACGACGTGGTCGAGGTCATCCAGGAGGAGGCCTCGGAGGACATCCTGCGGCTCGGCGGCGTCGCCGGCGAATCGGTGTCCGATCCGGTGTGGCAGACCGCCAGGCACCGCTTTATCTGGCTGTTCGTCAATCTCGGTACGGCGATCCTCGCCTCCGGCGTGATCAGCCTGTTCGACGCGACCATCCAGCAGATGGTGGCGCTCGCTGTGCTGATGCCGATCGTNNCGGCGGGCGCTCGCCACCCAGGATCTAGGGCCGGTGAACGTGGCGCGCGTGATCGGCAGGGAAACGGTGGTCGGCCTGTTTAATGGCCTCGTCTTCGCGCTCATCATGGGGGCCATTGCGTTTTTCTGGTTCGGTAGCGGCCAGCTCGGCCTCGTCATCGGGGCTGCGATGATCATCAATCTTTTCGTCGCAGCACTTTCCGGCATCCTGATCCCTCTCGGTCTGGAGGCGCTCGGCCTTGACCCCGCGATTGCGTCCGGCGTGTTCGTCACCATGATGACCGATTGCGTCGGCTTCTTCGCCTTTCTCGGCCTGGCGGCCCTCTGGCTTCGCTGATCTCCTAACCATTCCGGCAAAGCATGTTCTTCTATCTCGCCAAGGGGCTGTGGTTCATCGCCCAGCCGTCCTGCTTCATCGCCTTCCTCGCGCTTCTCGGTGCTATCCTGGTGTGGACGGTGTATGCGCGCTGGGGCCGGCGCATCGTCGGGCTGGCGACGGCGCTGCTCTTGATCGCCGGGCTGTCGCCGCTCGGCAATGCGCTGATCTTGCCGCTGGAGGAACGCTTTGCCAGAGCCAATCTCGATCTTCCGCCCCCGCCCACCGGCATCATCATGCTGGGCGGCGCCGAGGATAGGATCGTGGGCTACGCCCGCGGCGTGCCGGCGCTGAACGAGGCGGCCGAGCGCGTCTACGAGGCCGTCCTGCTCGCCAAGCGCTTTCCCGAGGCCAAGATCGCCTTCAGCGGCGGCAATACCGCGATGTTCTATGCGAGCGACAGCGAGGCGGCGGGTGCAGGGGTGCTGCTCACCGGGCTCGGCATCGCGCCCGACCGGCTGATC
Source organism: Hyphomicrobiales bacterium (assembly GCA_003135455.1). Taxonomy (GTDB): domain Bacteria; phylum Pseudomonadota; class Alphaproteobacteria; order Rhizobiales; family Methyloligellaceae; genus Methyloceanibacter. Next base: position 17,349 of record PLBV01000067.1, read on the forward strand.
CTGGAGGACAAGGCGCGCGACACCTATGAGAATGCGAGCTTCCTCAAGACCGAGCTCGAGCGCCGGGGGCTGCTCGGGCCGGGCACGCGCTGGCTGCTGCTGACTTCGGCCTATCACATGCCCCGCGCCATGGGCGTGTTCCGCGAGGTTGGGCTTGCCGTCGAGCCCTGGCCCGTGGATTACCGCACGCGCGGCTGGGCCGATTTGACGCGGCCCTTCGACAAAGTCTCCGAAGGCTTGCGGCGGGTCGACATCGCCACCCGCGAATGGGTTGGGCTCGTGGTCTATCGGCTCGCCGGCAGGAGCAACGCCCTGTTCCCGGCGCCAACCCCTGCCGCAGGCTGCGACCTTGCCACGCCCGGGGCCGTCGGCCCGCCGGCATCTCCCTGTCGACCGGGCCCGTGAGATAGCAGACGCGGAGGGGGAGGGGCGTCAGCGTCGCCCCGACGCTCTCCTGTGCATTGTCGCCAGCGGCGGGTGGCGGCAGCGACCGAGGGACGCTATAGGCGGGCGATGACCGTGCATCTCATCAAGCTCTGTGTCGGCGTCGACACGGTGCAGGAGCTGAAGGACTGGCAGGCCGAGAGGCTCAAGCGGCTGGCTCGCGCCGGCCAAGCGCCGAGGCTCAGCCACCGCACCCTGCAGACGCCAAAGCGGCGGCAGGAGCTCATCGATGGCGGCTCGCTCTATTGGGTGATCAAGGGCTTCATCCTGGTCCGCCAGCGCGTGGTCGACCTCGTCCCCGACGTCAAGGAGGACGGCACCGCCTGCTGTGCCATCGTGCTCGATAAGGAGCTCGTGGCCACGCGCGCGCAAGGAAGGCGCGCCTTTCAGGGCTGGCGCTATCTGCCAGTGTCCGATGCGCCGCCCGATATGGGGCCGGTCGGGGAGGCGGATGGCGACGACATGCCCCGCGCCATGCGCGCCGATCTGCGCGAGCTTCGCCTCATCGACGGCTGAACGGCACGGGCACATTGTCGATCAGCCGCGTCTTGCCGAGATAGGCGGCGGCGAGCACCCGCGCCGGTCCCTTCAGCGGCCCAGACAGCGGTGCCAGCGTGTCGGGATCGCGCACGGCGACATAGTCCACGCGAAAGCCCTCCGCCTCCAGCTTGAAACGGCCGGCTTCCGCCGCGTCGTCGCAGCCGCGGCCTTGCGCCAGATCGGAAGCGACATGGCCGATGGTCTGGATGAGGATGGGCGCGATCTTCCGCTCGGCGTGCGACAGGTAGCCATTGCGCGAGGAGAGCGCGAGCCCGTCCGCCTCGCGCACGATCGGGGCGGCTACGATCTCCACCTCCAAGTCGAGATCGCGGACGAGACGCTTGATCATGAGCAGCTGCTGGTAGTCCTTCTCGCCGAACACCGCCGCATCGGGCGCGCATTGCATAAGCAGCTTGGTCACCACCGTAGCCACGCCCTCGAAATGATTGGGCCGCGCCGCGCCGCAAAGGTCCTCGGTCAGGCTCGGCAGGCTGACCTGCGTGGCAAAGCCTTGCGGATACATCTCGTCGGCGCCCGGCGCATAGAGGAGGTCGGCGCCGGTTCCGGCGAGCGCCTGCATGTCGGCCGCCTCATCGCGCGGATAGTGGGCGAGATCCTCATGCGGCCCGAACTGCATCGGGTTGACGAAGATCGAGACCACCACGCGGGAGGTGTGCGCCTTGGCGACGCCGATGAGGGAGAGATGGCCGGCATGGAGCGCGCCCATGGTGGGCACGAGCGCAACCCTCTCGCCGGCCCCGCGCCATTGGGCTACGCGGGCGCGCAGGTCGCGCACCGTCCGGACAGTCGTGATGGGTCGGGTCAATTCAGGTTCCGCGAATCGCGACAGCCCACTATCGTTTTCTTTGAGCATGATCTCTTCGGAAAACCGGTTCCCACTTTTCCGGATCATGCTTTAGCGTCTGTCCGCGACGATAGCAGGCCTGCGTGTTGGAGGCCAAGTTGGCCCAGGGCCATCTCACCCCGAGAGGGGCCAAGAAGGGCCGTCTCGAGGTGAGAACGCTGGGCACGTCCGACGCTTGGGCAATGGGCGAGTAGGAGCGCCGGCGAGGCGTCAGCCCTATTTGAAGGGCGGAGTCGAGATCGGCGGGGGCGGCGGTAGCGCCTCCGCAGTATAGACTTGGCTGTGATGGAAGCAGCCACCCAGCATGGTGGAAGCGGCGAAGATCGCCACGGTTAACAGGATGCGCATGACTAAGTCCTTCTCTACTGAAACTGAACTCTTGGCATTCGACGCGGAACTGAACTGTTCGCATTTCACGCTGTTTCGCTTAGAAAAGGATTAACAAGCGAGCCATTTTGAACCGAGGCCGACATCCCGATCGCCAGGCCATCGGCGAGGCGCTGCTCGCCGAGGAAGGCCCGCTCGTCGAGGCGCTGATCGAGCGCGCGCGAGTGAACGATGAGACGCGCCTTCGCATCGAGCAGCTGGCGGGCACCCTCGTCGAGGCCACGCGAGCCGGGAGCGTTAAGGGGGGCGGCGTCGATTCCTTCCTGCACGAATATGGGCTGTCGAGCGAGGAGGGCGTGCTGCTGCTCTGTCTCGCCGAGGGACTGCTGCGCATCCCCGACGCGGAGACCGCCGACCGGCTGATCGCCGGCACCGTCGGCAGCGGCGACTGGGCGCGGCATCTCGGCCATTCGGACTCATCCCTCGTCAATGCCTCGACCTTCGGGCTGATGCTGACTGGCCGCGTGCTCGATTGGGGCGAGACTCAGGGGCGCAACTTGACGAGCATGGTGCAGCGGCTGATCGGCCGAAGCGGCGAGCCGGTGATCCGCCAGGCGCTGTGCCGGGCGATGCGCATCTTGGGGCGCCAATTCGTGCTCGGCCAAAGCATCGAGGAGGCGCTTGCCAATGCTGCGGAGGAGGCCGAGGCCGGCTACCGCTTCTCCTTCGACATGCTGGGCGAGGCGGCGCGCACGGCCGACGACGCCCGGCGTTACGCGACGCGCTACCGCGAGGCGGTCGATGCCATCGGGGCCGCGGCCGGGGGCCCCTTCATGCGCACCGATGCGGCGCTCATGGCGCGGCCGGGTCTCTCGGTGAAGCCCTCGGCGCTGCATCCCCGCTATCACCCTTCGCAAGGCGAGCGGCTCAAGGCCGAGCTCGTGCCGCGCTTGCGCGATCTTGCGCTTGCCATGCGCGAGGCGTGGCTGCCGCTCACCATCGATGCCGAGGAGGCCGACAAGCTCGACCTGAGTCTTTCGCTGTTCGAGGCGGTGCTGACCGATCCGGACCTCGCCGGCTGGAATGGGCTTGGGCTCGCGGTGCAGGCCTACAGCAAACGCGCACTGCCTGTGATCGACTGGCTCGGCGAGCTGGCGGCCACGACGGGGCGGCGCATCCCGGTGCGGCTGGTCAAGGGCGCCTATTGGGACAGCGAGATCAAATGGGCGCAGGAAGCGGGGCTCGCCGGTTATCCGGTCTTCACCCGCAAGGTGAACACCGACGTGGCCTATCTCGCCGCCGCCCGCGCGCTGCTCGACCGCGAGGATGCCTTCTACCCGCAATTCGCCACCCACAACGCGCAGACCATCGCTGCCATCGCCGTGCTGGCGGGGGACCGTCCTTACGAGTTCCAGCGCCTCTTCGGCATGGGCGAGGCGCTGCATCGGGAGGTGGTGCGCCCCGAGACGCTCGGCAAACCCTGCCGCATCTATGCCCCGGTGGGCGGGCATCAGGACCTGCTCGGCTATCTCGTGCGCAGGCTGTTGGAGAACGGCGCCAACACCTCCTTCGTCAACCGCATCGCCGACGATCAAGCTTCGGTCGCCGCCATTATCGCCGATCCGGTCGAGAAGGCCGCGTCGCTTCAGCCGAAGGCCAATCCGCTGATCCCGGCGCCGCCCGACCTGTTCGCGCCGGCGCGGCGGAACAGCTCAGGCCTCGCTTTGTGGGAGCCGAGCGTCCGGCAGCCATTGACCCGAGCCATCGAGCAGGCACTCGCCGTCCCCGCCGAGGCTGGCCCGATCGTAGCGGGCGAAGAGGTGGGTCAGGGCGAGGTCGTCGAGATCACCTCGCCCCATGACCGCAGCGTCATCGTCGGCACCTGCCGCTTTGCCGATGCGGAGACCATCGATCGGGCGCTCGACGCCGCCAAGGCAGCGTCGCAGGCGTGGGACCGGCGGGGCGGCACCGAGCGGGCCGCGATCCTGGAGCGCGCCGCCGATCTGTTCGAGGGCGATCGCGCCGGGCTGATGGCGCTCATGGTGCGCGAGGCGGGCAAGACGCTTCTCAACGCGCAAGGCGAACTCCGCGAGGCGGTGGACCATTTGCGCTACGCGGCGTCTGAGGCGCGCCGGCAATTCGCCCTGCCGCTCACCCTCAAAGGGCCTACTGGCGAGCGAAACGAGCTTTCCCTGCATGGGCGGGGCGTGTTTGCCTGCATCTCGCCCTGGAACTTTCCGCTTGCCATCTTCACCGGCCAGATCGCGGCCGCGCTCGCCGCCGGCAATGCGGTCGTCGCCAAACCCGCCGAGCAGACGCCGCTCACCGCCGCTCGTGCCGTAAAGCTGCTGCATGGAGCGGGCGTGCCGGGCGAGGTCCTGCAGCTTCTGCCGGGCAGGGGCGAGACGGTGGGTGCGGCGCTCGTCCGCGATCGCCGCGTTGACGGCGTCGCCTTCACCGGAGGCACCGACACCGGCCTTGCCATCAACCGGGCGCTCGCAGGCCGCGACGGACCCATCGTCCTGCTGATCGCCGAGATGGGCGGCCTCAACGCCATGATCGTGGATTCCTCCGCGCTGCCCGAGCAGGTGGTGGATGACGCGCTCATCTCAGCCTTCGACAGCGCGGGGCAGCGCTGCTCGGCGCTCCGCGTCCTCTTCCTGCAGGAGGACGTGGCCGACACGATGATCGCCATGCTGCTCGGCGCGGCGCGGGAGCTCACCATTGGCGATCCGCTCGACTATGCCACCGATGTGGGGCCGGTGATCGATAGGGAAGCGAAGAGCGCGGTTGAGGCGCATAAGGCTGAGATGCGCGCGGGGGCGCGTGAGCTGCTCGATCTCCCCTTGAGCGAGGCGCATGCGCGCGGCACCTATGTGTCGCCGGCCATCTATGAGATCCCGTCGCTGGCCTCCCTGACAAGGGAGGTGTTCGGGCCGATCCTGCATGTGGTCCGCTTCCAGGGCGACCGGCTGGGGGACGTCTGCGCGGCCATCAACGCGACCGGCTATGGGCTGACGCTCGGGCTGCACAGCCGCGTGCAGGCCACCGCCGACTTCGTGGCGGAGCGGGTCAGGGTCGGCAACCTGTATGTGAACCGCAACCAGATCGGCGCCGTGGTGGGGGTGCAGCCTTTCGGCGGCGAAGGCCTGTCCGGCACCGGGCCCAAGGCCGGCGGCCCGCACACGCTCGCCCGTTTCGCGGTGGAGCGGGTGCGCGCGACCGACCTCACCGCGTCTGGCGGCAATGCGAGCCTACTCGCGGCAGCAACCGACGAGGCTTGAGCGAAGCGCCTTCTCGTCATTGCCGCCCGCTATGGAAAGGGCCATCTTTAGCTTTGGCCGTTTCGAGGATTGGGAGGCGAACGCCCTATGGCGGCGGACCCGAAAGTGCCGGTGAACCAGGAGCGCGGCGAGACGGCGCCCGCGCCTTCGAGCTCGGCCGAGGTCAGCGCCTTTCTCGACCAGGTGAAGGCGCGCGTGCCGGCGAGCTCTGGCCAGGGCCGGCTGATCTTCGCCATGGACGCGACCATGAGCCGCCAATCGAGCTGGGACATGGCGCTCGAGCTCCAGGGCGACATGTTCCGTGCGGTCAAGGAGGCGGGCGGCCTCGACGTGCAGCTCGTTTACTTCCGCGGTTTCAACGAATGCCGCGCCAGCAAATGGGTGCGCGATCCGGACGCGCTCGCCCGGCTGATGCGACAGGTCTCCTGCCAGGGCGGCTCCACCCAGATGGGCAAGGTGTTGGCCCATGCGCGGCGGGAGAGCGAGCAGGCCAAGGTCAATGCCGTGGTGTATGTGGGCGATTGCATGGAGGAGGAGTTGGACGAGCTCAGCGCGCGTGCCGGCGAGCTCGGCCTGCTCGGCGTGCCGGTCTTTCTCTTCCAGGAGGGCCGGGAGGCTCGAGCCGAGCGGGCCTATAAGGAGATCGCGCGGCTGACAAGCGGCGCCTATTGCCCCTTCGACGTTGGCTCCGCGCGGCAGCTCCGTGAGCTGCTCACCGCGGTCGCGGTCTATGCCAGCGGCGGCCGCAAGGCGCTTAAAGATTTCAGCGGCACGAGCAGCGCGGCGCTCCGTCTCCTCGAGCAGCTCGGCTGACGTCTCACCCATGCCTTCCCTCCTCGCCGGTGTCGCGGCACTCCTGCTCCTGATCTTCGGCGCGCGCTTCCTCGCCACCGTGGACGCGCGCAAGCTCGCGGCAGTCTCGCGCAAAGTCGGCGGCGTTGCCCTCTTGAGCGTGGCCGCGCTGCTCCTGTTGCGTGGCGTGCTTGTTCTCGCCATCCCGCTTGCGGTGTTCGGCCTCGCGCTGATCGGGGTGAAAGGCGGGTTGGGCACTTTCTTTGGCGGCTCGGCGCGCAAATCCCCTGGCCAGAAGTCCCACATCCGCACCGAGGCGCTGGAGATGGAGCTCGACCATGACAGCGGGCGCATGGAGGGACGTTGCCTCAAGGGAAAATTCGCCGGCAGGGAGCTTTCGGCGCTCAGCCTGCCTGAGCTTCTGGACCTGCTCGACGAGCTTCGGGCCCATGACGGTCAGGACGCGGCGCTGCTCGAGGCCTATCTCGATCGGCGTTTCCCCGGCTGGCGCGGTGAGGAGGACAACAAAGCGGGCGGCGAAACGCCGCAACAGGGCCGCGCAAGGTCGAGCCGCATGGAGGTGGACGAGGCCTATGCGGTGCTCGGGCTGAAGGCCGATGCGAGCGCCGACGAGATCCGCGATGCGCACCGCCGGCTGATGAAGAAGCTGCACCCCGACCAGGGCGGCTCCACCTATCTCGCGGCCAGGATCAACGAGGCTAAAGAGGTGCTGCTCGGCCGCAAACGAGCCGGCTAGCTGGGCGGAGCCCCCGCTATTCGGCGGGCATCACCACGCAGTCGAGCGCCAGGCGCTTCAGCGCGGCGCAGGTGCCGCGGGCGTCGTCTTGCGAGAAGCCGGCAAAGCGCGCGCGATACCACTGGGTGTCATCCTTGCGGAAGGTGAGGGTAACGGGGCGATGGCTGCCGAGCAGGCTGGCGGCGCGCCCTCGCACTTCGCCCAGCCGGGTCGCGGCCTCCGACTCTGACGGAAAGGCGCCGACCTGCACGTGGAACGGACCGAGGCTGCCGCCGGTTTTGCTGACGGCTAGAGGCAGGGGCCGGCTCGTGGCAACGCTTGCCGGGAGGGCCGCGGGCGTAGCGCGGGCGGTTTGCTGGGCGACGGGCGCCTGGCTGCCTGCCGCCTGGCCCCAGGGGGGCGCGGCAAAGGGTGCAAGCGCCGCGGACGTCGAGGACGCAAGGGCGAAGATGGGCTTCCTCGGCGCTGGTGCGGCCGTGGGCGCTGCCGAAGTCGGGGTCTCTGCCGCGGCAACCAGCGGCTGCGTGGTGACCGGGCTTGTGGCGGCCAGCGCTAGGGGGAAATTTTTGTCGAGCAGGGCGCGCATGGCGGCGTCGCGCTGGCCTCCGGTCCTGCCGCCAAGCACGACGGCGACCAGGTGCTTGTTGTCGCGCCGGACCGAGGCGGTCAGATTGAAGCCGCTCGCCCGCGTATAGCCCGTCTTGATGCCGTCGGTGCCCCGATAGCCGAACAACAGGTGGTTGTGGTTGCGGTAGCTGCGGCCGCGATAGATGAAATAGCGCGCCGAGAACACCGAATAATATTCGGGGAAGTCATGGATCAGATGCTGCGCCAGGATGGCCATGTCCCGCGCCGTGGTGAGCTGGTCTGGGTCGGGCAGGCCAGAGGCATTGTGGAAGGTGGTGCCGGTCATGCCCAGCGCCCGTGCCTTCGCCGTCATCACTCGGGCGAAATTCTCCTCGGTGCCGGCCAGGTTCTCGGCGATGGTCACGGCGGCATCGTTGGCCGACTGGGTGACCAGTGCCTTGATGGCGTCGGCGGCGCGGATGGTTTCGCCGGGCTTAAGCCCGAGCTTGGTCGGCGATTGGATCGAGGCATAAGGCGTTACCACGAGCTCCGAATCGAGGTCGATCGAGCCCGCCCGCAGATAGGAGAAGAGAACGTAGAGGGTCATCATCTTGGTGAGCGAGGCGGGACCTCGCGGCGCGTCGGGCTCTTGCGCATAGAGGATGCGGCCGTCATTCATATCGACGACGATGGCTGCCGCGATGGCCGGGCCACCGCGGGCATTCGATCTCGATCGCGACCTGGCAAGAGCCTCGCTCAAGGGTGCCGCACCGATTGCGAACGCCAGAAACAGCGCGAGCGCAAAACGTGTAGGAGGAGCGAGCAACGCCCAATGATTAGGCTGTTTGAGACGCAATCGACCGACTGAAGACGAGACGCCTTCCCCCCGCTGACGAACTTTCGCTGGCGCCGACGCATGCACGCCAAATCGGCGCTTCCCTCGTTCGGCGCTTGATTTGCCCCAACACCAGGGCCCGAGCGCGTTCCCAAGGAGGCTAAATTCCGGCGATTGCCAAAGCGTTAAGGTCCACCAACGAAATTTATTGTGCAGTGCAAAAAATGCTGTTGACCTTAATTGTGCAACGCATATATACGCCTTCGCGTATGCAACAAATCACCGCTCCGCGGTTTCAGAGGAGGGCTTGAGATGGTCAAAGGTTTCGAAGAGTTTCAGAAGGTAGGGAAGGACGGCTTCGACGCGGCCGTTCGTTCGTTCGGCGAAGTGAACAAGGGCTTCCAGGCCATTGCCGCTGAGTTCACCGACTTTTCCAAGAAGGCGTTCGAGGATTCGACCCGCGCCTTCGAGCAGCTGATCGGCTCCAAGTCGATCGAGCAGGCGGTCGAGATCCAGTCGCAATACGCCAAGAAGGCCTACGATACCTACATTGCCGAGATGTCCAAGCTCGGCGAGATGTATGTCGGCCTGGCCAAGGACGCCTGCAAGCCGGTCGAGGGCGCGTTTGCGAAGAAGGTCTAACGCCTGCTTCCAACCCCCCAAGCAATCTTGACGAAAGGCCCGAGGTCTGACCCCGGGTCTTTTTTTTTGCCGTTTTCCTGACAGCAAGTCGCACTATGTTAGCCTCAAGGGTCGGGCGAGCCCGTTTGCCGTGGCTTGCGCGAAGCAGCTAGAATGGACCAGGATGGTCCGAAGGATGACCACCGCTTAGCCTTGGCAGATGCAACACGGGACGCCATATAGGGACTGACGATGGCGCGAAACGGCGACACTCGCCGGGGCGACGACGCCGGCACCCATATTATCACCAAGACACGTCCGAAGACGAAGCGGCCGAGCCTGTACAAGGTCCTGCTTCTCAACGACGACTACACGCCGATGGATTTCGTCGTGTATGTGCTTGAGCGCTTCTTCAACAAGCCGGTGGAGGAAGCGACCCGCATCATGCTGCATGTGCACCAAAAGGGCGTCGGCATCTGTGGCGTCTACACATTCGAGGTGGCGGAGACTAAGGTCGCACAGGTGACGAGCTTCGCGCGGCAGCACGAGCATCCGCTGCAATGCACGATGGAGAAAGAGTGAGGATCTAAGTGGCTTCGTTTTCGACCAGTCTCGAGCAGGCTCTCCGGCGCGCGCTGCAATATGCCAATGAGCGCAGCCACGAATATGCGACGCTCGAGCACCTGCTTCTGTCTCTGATCGACGACCGCGACGCCGCCGCCGTGATGCGCGCCTGCGATGTCGATCTCGACCTGCTCAAGGACAAGCTCACCGGCTATATCGACAGCGAGCTGTCGGGGCTTGTACTGGATTCCCATAGCGACGCCCAGCCAACGGCGGGCTTCCAGCGCGTCATCCACCGCGCCGTTGCCCATGTGCAGTCCTCTGGGCGGGAGGAGGTGACCGGGGCCAACGTGCTGATCGCCATCTTCGCCGAGCGGGAGAGCCATGCGGCATTTTTCCTGCAAGAGCAGCACATGACCCGCTTCGACGCGGTCAACTATGTGAGCCACGGCATCGCCAAGCGGGCCGGCATGTCGGAGCCGCGCTCCGTACGCGGCGTCGACGAGGACGCCGCCACGGTCGAGGGCGGCGAGGAGAAGAAGCGCGGCGTCGACGCGCTCGAGGTCTATTGCGTCAACCTCAACCAGAAGGCGCGCGCCGGGCGCATCGACCCCCTGATCGGCCGGGGACCGGAGATCCAGCGGACCATCCAGGTGCTCTGCCGGCGGCAGAAGAACAACCCGCTTTTCGTGGGCGATCCGGGCGTCGGCAAGACCGCCATTGCCGAGGGTCTCGCGCGTCGCATCGTCATGGGCGACGTGCCGGAGGTGCTCGCCGATTCCACCATTTTCCAGCTCGACATGGGCGCGCTGCTCGCCGGCACCCGCTATCGCGGCGATTTCGAGGAGCGGCTCAAGGCGGTGATGCGTGAGATCGAGAACTATCCCGGCGCCATCATGTTCATCGACGAGATCCACACGGTGATCGGCGCGGGCGCCACCTCGGGCGGGGCCATGGACGCCTCGAACCTGCTCAAGCCCGCGCTGCAGTCAGGGACGCTGCGCTGCATCGGCTCGACCACCTATAAGGAATATCGCCAGCACTTCGAGAAGGACCGGGCGCTGGTGCGCCGGTTCCAGAAGATCGACGT
>PLBV01000057.1 GCA_003135455.1 Hyphomicrobiales bacterium
CAGGTCGCCCACCAGATCCATCAGCACCATGATGCTCATGGGGGTCTGCTCGGCCGGCTTCAGCACCACGCAATTGCCGGCGGCGAGAGCCGGCGCGAGCTTCCACGCCGCCATCAGGATGGGGAAGTTCCACGGGATGATCTGCGCCACGACGCCGAGCGGCTCGTGAAAGTGATAAGCGACCGTGTCGTGGTCGATCTCGCTGAGCGAGCCTTCCTGCGCCCGCAGGCACGCCGCGAAATAGCGGAAATGGTCGGCGGTAAGCGGGATGTCGGCGTTCCGCGTCTCGCGGATCGGCTTGCCATTGTCGATGGTCTCGACCGCGGCGAGCAGCTCCACATTCTCGTCGATGCGATCGGCGATTTTATTCAGGATCGCGGCGCGCTGAGCCGGCGCGCGTTTGCCCCAGGCCTCCTTCGCCGCATGCGCGGCGTCGAGCGCAAGCTCGATGTCGGCCGCTTGCGAGCGGGCGATCTGGCAGACCGGCTTGCCGGTGATCGGGCTGATATTGTCGAAATACCGGCCATCCACCGGCGCCACCCATTTGCCCCCGATATAGTTGTCGTAGCGGGGCCTGAGCGCGACGCGAGCCTTAAGGGATTCAATGACTTGGTGCAGCATGGACGCCTCCCTTGGTTGTTAGGCCATTTAGCTTGGCCCTTAACCCCAATCCTGATCTTCCGCTTTGATCCGCGTCAAGCCTCTCCAACGGGAACCGGTCCTAGCTCAGCGTCGTTCTCTAGATGCTAGCAACCGATTGGAGGGGGTCATGGCAGATCAGGTGGAACGCAAGGCGAGCAGCAATACGGTGATGGGCTTTCTGCTCGGCGCGGCGTTGGTGGGTTTGGGTGTGCTTGGCTATCTCTACTATGAGCGCAGCCATCGCGAGGTGGTGAGGATCGACGTCCCGGGCTTCTCGGGCTCGATCAGCAAGGACAAGGGCGTCGATATCACCGTCGACCCCAACAAGTAACCTCACGGGATAAGCACGGCGGCTCCCGTCAGCTCGCCATGGCGGAGGCGCGAGAGCGCCTCGTTGGCGCGGGCAAGCGGCATCGGCACCACCGTGGTCTTGACCGGAACTTTCGGCGCGAGGCTTAAGAATTCGCGCGCGTCGGCGCGGGTGAGATTGGCGACGGAGCGCACCACCCGTTCTTCCCAGAGGAGCTCATAAGGGAAGGTGGGGATGTCGCTCATATGGATGCCGCCGCACACCACCACCCCGCCCTTGCGCACCGCTTTGAGCGCCGCCGGAACGAGCGCACCCACGGGTGCAAAGATGATGGCGGCGTCGAGCACTTCCGGGGCCGGCTCATCGGACCCTCCCGCCCATATCGCGCCGAGTGAGCACGCGAAGGCTTGCGCGGCCTGATCGCCCGCCCTCGTGAAGGCATAGATTTCGGCGCCTTGCGCGCGGGCCACCTGCGCGATGATATGGGCGGCCGCACCAAACCCATAGATGCCGAGGCGCTTCAGCTCCGGCGCGCTCGTGGCTGCCAGCTTGAGCGCCCGATAGCCGATCAGCCCGGCGCAGAGCAGAGGCGCTGCTTCTGCATCGCTATAGGCGTCGGGGAGGGGGAAGGCGAAACGCGCATCGGCAACCGTGTAGCCCGCATAGCCGCCATCGAGATCGTAGCCGGTGAAGCGGGCGTGGTCGCAGAGATTCTCCTGACCTGACCGGCAGTAGCGGCAGGTGCCGTCCGTAGACCCAAGCCACGGCACGCCGACGCGCATCCCAAGTTGCACGCCTTCCACCTCGGCGCCCATGGCCTCGACGCGGCCGACGATCTCATGGCCGAGCATGAGCGGGAGCTTTGGGTGAGCGAGCTCACCGTCGACGATATGGAGGTCGGTTCGGCAAACGCCGCAGGCCCCGACGCGGATCAGAATCTGCGTCGGCCCCGGCTCGGGCACCGGCAGCTCCGCCGGCCGTAGCGGCGCGCCGGGAGTGTCGAGCAGCATGGCCTGCATGGTTGCGGGTGGTGAGCTCGTGGGTCTGGTCTTCGCTCTATGGCCGCACGCTTCGAGCAATCACTTCACGCCGCTCTGGATCGCGGCTTGGATGGCGGCGTCGGGATTGCCGAGCCAGCGTCGATGGTCGCCACCCGTCACCCGCAACCCCAGGCGTGCTCGCCGCCGGGCGCGAACAGCACGTGAAGATGGTTGTCACCGCAGTCATGCGTCTTGCACACGTCAGCGAGCGTGTAGGTCTCGCCGCCGACCGGAACGGAGGTTGCCGGCGAGGCCGGGTCGTCAAAGGTCTTGGCGTATTTGGCGAGCCACGGATCGATTTTCTCGCCTTTGAGCATGGCTTGCCACGCCGAAAGGTATGGCTTCTGCTTCAAGAGGTCGAAGAGATAGGGCTGATCGGCGGCCAAGCTTGGAGCGCTGAGAAGAAGCAGCACTAGCAGCGTGAGGTATCTGAGCATCATGGGAAGACGATAGCGCTGCTGGTCATGGCGGCACAAGGATAAGACGGCGGTGCCGAAATGACTGTTCGTCGAGGGCCGCATTTGACGCGACCCCTCGGCCAGCCAAGCGCTAGAGCCTGATCCGGAAAAGTGGAAGCCGGTTTTCCGAAAAGATCATGCGTCAACAAAAGGCTAGAGCGCTGTCGCGGTTCAACCTGACGCGATAGCGCTCTAAGTAAGCCTCAGAGCGCTTAGTGCCGCACCAGCGGCCAACCCTGGAGCATCGGGCGGAGCGACGAGACCGCGACAGTCGCGTCCTGCATCGGCTGATAGGCTCCTGACGGCCGCGCCGTGGCCGGGCCAAGCAGACGTCGCTCCGGCACCGGGGTGGACGCTGCCCACAGCGCCTCGAAAGCGAGCCGCCCGAGCCGCGCCGTCTGCGGTGCCTCCTCGTCGAACAGCGTCAGCGTGTTGCGCCTATCGGCGGGGCGGCGCATGGCGTCGCCTGACCAGCACATGGATGCGCCTAAGGTGACCTGCTCATGGGCATCGAGCAGGCGCGGATTGCGCGCCCAGCGGATGAGCTCTTTTGCGGGCTCCCTCGGGGCGAGCCGGCAGAGACTGGTGAACAGCTGCCTGAGCTCCTCCTCGGGCTCGAGCCGGGCCAGCACCAATTTGGCGCTTGCGCCGGCGTGTGCGAGCTCTTCGGTCATGGAGATCAGAGCCTGTGCCGGGATCGAGGAGGCCGACCGCAAGATCAGGGTTAACCCCGGCGCTTCCCCGCCGCTTGAGGCGACTTTTTCGAGGAACCGCGCCAACATTTGCAGATGCCGATCGATCTCGGCGTGTTTCACGTCCCGCAAATGTCCCGAACTGACCACAATGCGCATGAGTCCCCCTCGCTTTTGTGGAAGTAGCTTCCGTGCAAAACGCTAAGGCGCCTGCGCGTGCCCTGCCATGAATAGCAAGAACAGGGTTAAGGAAGGCTTGATCGCCGTCTCAGTTACGAACGCCATGGACTTTAAGCCTCCGCGGGAGGGCGCCCATTGGGCTTAGGCTCGGGCGGCGACGAGGCCGAATCCGCATCATCGGAGATTGATTGGCTCGCCGCCTCGAAGCGCGCGGTGAGCGAGCCGTTGCCGTTCAGCTTGTCGCTCTCTCTGGTGAGCGTGGACAACACAGGCGCCCGGGCCTGCTCCGTCTCCCCTTGTGGGAGAGGGCTGGGGTGAGGGGGCTTTTGACTGGCTTCGAAGTCGGGCGCTGTGCGGCCATTGGCCTTGGCCGCGGCCTGGGCAGTTTCCTCGACGGCCGGCCCTGGCGCATCGCGGCGCGGGCCGGTGCCTAAGATCGCATCGAGCACGAGCTTCGACCAGGCGCCGCTGCGGAAGCGGTAGAGCCGATACGCTTTCTCGCCGGCAAAGGCGCTTCCCTGCAGCTTGAGCTTGCGCCGCACCACGAAGGCGGGCGGCAGGAGCACGCGGTCGACGATGCCCTTGCCTTCCAGCCCGACGAAAAGATTGGCGAGATAACGCGCCTCGGTGCGCTGCGCGTTGATCGGCACCGCGACGTAATAGTCACCGAGGAAATCGAACACCGCGTGCTGGAAGATCTGGAACTCCTCGCGCAAGCCGGCCTGATGGGTCTCGTGGAAGCGCGTCAGGATCTCGCCGACCGGCCCCTCGCGCGCCTCGCGCACGGTCTGCAACAGCATCTGGAAGCGGTTGATCGGCCGGTTGATCGAGACAAGCAGCAGGCAGAAATCGACGAAGATGGCGACGAAGAGCGGGATGTAGTCGCGGCTGCTCAATCCGGCTTCCTGCCCCATGAGTGCTTGCGCCTCTTCCGGCTTCGCGGCCTGCTGCACCGCCTGCCGCTGCAGGTCGCGCAGCTCCTCCGGGCTTGGCGGCAGCTTCAGATGGATGGCGCCCACCGCCGTGGTGGTGAGGCGGCGAAACGCCTCGACGATGGCTTCCGAGCCCTCCACCGCCGCAACGCTGGGCTTCTCGATTGAAGGCAGGCTGTCGATCGCCCGCACCGCCCCATGCAGCGCGGTCTGCAGCTGCGGGTCGGGGCAGGCGAAGCTCGCATTCTTGCCTTCGCCAAAGCTTGACTTCTCGGCTCGCTCGGCGAGCGCGTTCCGCTGCTCGACGAGCTGCGGGTCGGTGCGCAGCGCATTGAAGCGGGTGATGGTGAGGTCGAGCCTGCGGTCGAGCCCACGCAGGAACTCGTTGCGAGTGCCCGAGGCCGCATCGAAGGTGGAAGGATCGCGGCTCAAGACCTTGGCGAGGTCGGTATTGAGCTGGTCGAGGTCGGTCTGGACGCCACCCGCGCGCGACTTGATGAAGTCCGAAGTGAAGGCGAAGTTCTTGGCGTCGGCATCGCGCATGCGCCGGCGCGGACCATCGCCGGGCGGGCTGTCGGGGCAGGTGAGGCCCTTCTCGCGCTCCTCCATCGCCTTCGCCGCCGAGATGACGGTGAGCGTGTCGAGCGTGCCTCCGAGCTGGCCGATGCGGGCCTTGCCTTCTTCGAGCGCTCGCTGCACCTGGCCGATGGCCGCTTCCGCCGAGCGGGTCGCCTCGCCGCGCGACTCCAGCACCTTCCAGAAAAAGCCGAAGCTGAAGCCGATGGAGATCAGCGTCAGAAACACATAGCCGATGATGTAGAGGATGCGCAGCCACCAGGAGATGGGCGAGAACAGCGCATCGAGAATATAAAGCACCATCAGCATCAGCGTGGCGACGGCAAAGCCGATGGCGATCTGATGGGTGAAGGGCACGTCGCCGGTATTGGCCCGGATCAGCTCCAGCATGCCGGTATAGGTGGCGAACCAGGAGAGCCCGGCGAGGCAGACGACCAGGAAGATCTTCTTGAAGCTCGGGAAGAGCGTGCGCAGGCGCTCGAGCCGCTGATTGTGGGATTGGAGATGGTCGATGGCGCGGTCGAAGCGCGCAGGCTGGCGCTCTGGCGCCATAGGGGGCACTGTCACCTGATCGTACTCCGGACCCGTCGACCGGCTTGTCGCCCCCCAGCGACCGATCGTTAACTCGCCTTAACGCTCACCGGCAAACAAGGCCAATTCGTGACATGGCCATTTTCAACGCGCCTCGGTGAGCTGCTTGGGCGGGGCGTTGGCCGTCCCCTCCAAATCCGCCAGCAACACGCGGAGCAGCGGCTCGGCCACCTGGCCGGCATAGAGGTCGCGCGCGAAAGGGTCCGACGGTGAGCCCGAGCCGATCACCAGCACATAGGAAAAAGCGGGGCCGCTCGCGAATTTGATGCCGCCCGCGACCCAGAGATCGACCGTATCGTCGGCCTCAGGATCGACTGCGCCGGTGCCGCGGGTGCCGGTCTTGGCGAAGTGGAGAGCCACGCCTGGCCGGCGCTCGGCACACCAGTCGGAGAGGTGATTGAGCGTGCCGTGCTTGTAGCAGAGCGGCGCCGCCAGGAACGCTTTCAGCATCGCCCGCGCCTCCGGCTTGATCAGCCTGTCCGGCACGACGCCGGCCGCTTCGGCGTCCGTGGCGCCCGCCTCGCTGAGGCTGAGGGAATCGAGGAGCGTCGGCAAGGGCACCGGTGCCGACGCGTCGCCGGCAAGGCTCGCCAGCACGGTCGCCGCCATACGGTGCACCGTGCGCGGGCTCGCCGCCACATGGCCGACGACGAGGCTCTTAGCGAGGTTGGCGGCGGAGTTGACCGGCTCGGTCAGGGTGATGCCAAAGCCGTCCACCAGGTGCTCCAATTTGCCCAAGGGAATTTGCGCGGTGCGCCATTCCAGCGGCGCATTGAGCGAGCAGGCGAAGGACACCTGCGCGCTGCGCAGCCGCCGCTCCTGCCCATGGCCGCAGGCCTCCAGCCCCGTGGCCGGCGACCTGGTGTCGAGCCAACCGCTGGTAGGCCGGTCGGTGCCCTCATTGGCGATGGCGACCGCGGCCACGATCTTGCCGATCGAGGCGATGGCACGGGCCTCGCGCGCTTTGTCGTAGCGGCCGGTTTGAGGATCGCGCGCCGCGGCCGAGCCGAAATAGGCGGCATTGAAGTTGGTCTCGAAATAGCGCACCAGGCGCCCGCGTTCGTCCGCCGCGGCGATGATCACGTCGGGCACGCGCCGGGGCACCGCATTGGCGTCACCTCCGGTGTCGACGCCATCGAGACTGAGCGTGTAATGGGGGTTGAGATGGTCGTGGAAGCGCCGGTCGAGGATGGACAGCGCGTCCTTCTCCCGCTCGCGGAAGCGCAAATTCTCCGCCGCATCCAGTGTCAGATGCACGGCGCTGACTTTGGATCGCCAGCCAAAGCCGTAGCGGTGCTTCAGCTCGTCGCGCACGCCATACTTTACCGACGGCAACAGCGCGTTGGAGCGGAACACCGGGTTGGCGCCGGCGCGGACGGAGCTGACCGGGGTGAGGCCGGCAAGCGCCTCCTCGGTATCGGGCATGGCGCGCGGCTCGGGCGGGCTAGCGGCCAAACGGTCAAGCTCGGCCTCGACGGCTCGCCGTTCGCCCGAATCCGTGATCAGCGCCTCAGCGCACCCCTTGGCACGCGATCCCGCCTCCCGCCGCCAGCTCGCGTTCCGGCGCGCTTGGAGCGCGGGCGTTCCCGCAATGAGGATCACCGGCTGATTGACGGCGGCGGCGAGCGCGTATTGCTCGGCGCGCGACAGCCCGCTCGCCGGCTTCCCGAACAGGACGAGGCTCGTCTGCTCGACGCCATAAAGCTCCTGTCCGCCGGTCCGCTGCGCCAGAGGGAAATGGTTGGCGGCCCAGCGCTTCATCGCCGTGGCGTCGCCGCCTTGCGTCAGCCGCCACTGGATCACCGGCGCGAGCCACCACTCCTTCAGCTTGCGCGATAGCTTCTCGGCAGCACTTTCATGGGCGCTTGGCGGCGTCTTGAAGAAGATGCGCGCGAGCTGCATGGCGAGCGTCGAGCCGCCGAAGCCGAGATGCCCCGTGGAGAAGGTCCGCTCGACCGTGGAGACGGGGATCTTGAGCACGCCGTAAAGGTCGATGCCGAAGGGATTGATCAGCCCGCCGAGATGGCGGTCCTCCTGATAGCGTAGGCACTGCCAATAGTCCTCCGGCACCTCGCCCACATGCAGCGATTTGTGGTCGGGATAGGCGATGTAGCCGGGGAGCTCGATGGGGTGGCCGGTCGCGTTGAAGTCCTCCTCGCTATCGAGCAAGGGATCGAAGATGCCGACGAAGCGGCCCTTGACGTCGTAGATGGCGGTGCCGAGCGAGCGCTCGTCGGCGTAGGTGAGCACCTTGGCCATCCACATCTGCCCCGCGAGCCCTCGGATCGGCGCGTAGACATAGGTGAGCGTGAGCGCGAATAGCACGTAAAGGATCGCCGGCGCCACGATGAGCCGGAGCCGCCCGAGGCGGGGGTTGAAGACAAGCGTGGTGATGACGAAGCGGAAAGCCCAATAGGGGCAGGCGACGACGAACTCGGTGAGTAGCGCGAGCCAGCTGAGCAGGCGGAGCATGCGCGTGACCTAGACTAGGGCCTGCGCCCTTGGCGTCCAACGCTTCTAAATGGGCCCCCGCCCGCGCCGCTATGGGAGGGCGCAATTGTGTCGCGCTCGCGGCGCGGCAATTGTCACTCCGTGGAAAAGGAGAGCCCTAAGAACGATCGGGTTTACTCAGAGAATCTGAGGCGATGTCATTTGCGCCCACTCCCCATCGGACACAGGGTTTGGGGTGAGGGGGTCATTCCTCAGTCTCGGGATAATGATCTATGCCTCTCCAATACAACACTGACAGCGGATTGTTTGAATTTGCCGAAATGCCCGACGATCTCCTTCTTCTGGAAAGATCGCACGCTTCGTATCTGCCAGCGCTCCTACAGAACCTCAATTCCTTCAATGAGTTGTTTAAGCGAGCCTTTGAAATCAGTGAATTCTGGTCGATTTGGACGCTTCTCGGCGTGCGCGGTCTCCAGGACGCTGGATGGGATCCATTTGAAAGCACCAAAGAGGCAATCCAAAGCGTCAGTGAGCACTTCTCTCATGTAGGCGGACAACTCCAGTCACATCTGTCGCTGTGGGTGTATGGCCACATACTGGAAGCGTCCGAACACTACGAGGTGCTTCACAACATGGTCTCAATCGCCGCCGGCGGAGCATTCAACACTGATTGCTTCCGGGCGCTGCGCCAAAGTGATCGCCAACCGTCTCCCGGCACGAAAATCGCGGCTCTAAAGGTCGCGGCCATGGCCCTTGGACTTGGCCCCACTTTTGACCTCCTCCAAGAGACGTGGGACAGGAATCTTCGAAACGCTATCTTTCACTCTGACTATTCGGTGCACGGCCCGGAAGTGCGCATACGGCACCCTCCCAGGCACTATACGCACGACGAGACGATGACCCTCATAAATCGTGCACTCGCGTATCATCAGGCCATTGTAACGCTGCGCGACTTCTACATTTCCAGCTACGCAGAACCAGAGCTGATCGACGTACCGGCTGACTTCAACGCACGACCAGGCGAACGCGCCGCGGTGATTGTCAAAGAAGGTCGTGGTGCAATTGGCTTGAAATCAGCGAGTACTGAGGAAGAGAACCGTCGGGGCGCGATACCGTGGCGAGTGGGGAAATTCACAAGGGATGAGATGGCATTCTTGGACGCGCATCCCACGTCAGCTTACATACCCGCCGATATTGCCCGATAGCTTCGGCTCCGGCGCCTTGCAACGAGATTGAAGTTATCCTCGCTCCCAAAACCGCATCTATTCTGCTCCCACCTCGTCCACTTGAGGGGCGTTTCGCGCGAGGCGTCGTGAGAAGCGGGACGATGGGTGCGGTGCCTGCGGGTCCGGTTCGCATCCGGGCACTCGGGCGGCGCCGGGGCTC
>PLBV01000093.1 GCA_003135455.1 Hyphomicrobiales bacterium
GAGAGTTAACGTGTCAAAGCCCGCCCAGACAACGCGCTCGAAGACGTGGCGCAACACGTCGCTCTCGCGGAGACGACCCAGCCGGTTGGCCGAGAAGGTCAAGTGATGCGGGATCTCGTCTTCGAGATCGAGTTTGCAGAACCAGCGATACACTAGGTGCAACTCGACTTCTTGGGTGAGCCTGCGCTCAGAGCGGATGCCGCAGCAGCAGCCCACGATGAGCATACGGATCATGAGCTCGGGATCGACCGAGGGCGTCCGATGTCGCTGTAGTAGGGCTCGAGTTCCTTGTGGAGGTCGGCCAGTACAGCCGTCACAAACACGTCGATCCGTCGCAGAAGATGGTTCTTGGGAACGCGATCATCGAGGCGGAACTCGTAGAACAGCTTGGCTTGATCCCGTCTCTGGCGACCCATCATCACCGACCCCTCCCCCACCGATAGAGATCAGGCGACGGAATCACCGTTCGGCGCCACTCTCAACGCCTTTATCGACAGCATCGGTCAGTAACTGACGTCGGAGCGCAACGTCGATTGTCTAGCGAGCGAGCCGTCCTTTTGTGGTCCCGGGAGGAGCGGTGATGAACCGCCCGCTCTGGCTCGAGGTCATTCATGAGATGCCAGGAAGAGCTTGAATACGGTCCATCCTTTTGACCACCTAAGAAGGAATCCTCTCATTTTCCCGGGAAGGCTGGAAGCTTCGGGGGCGTCCACGCGTCGTTTCCTGAGGTCCCCGGTCAGTCGACCATGACGAAGATAGGCCGCAACCAGCCCTGCCCCTTTGGCAGCGGTCTCAAATACAAAAAATAATGTAGAGAACAGGTCGGCCTTAAGGCGTCATCAAGCTGTCCGAAAAATCTGATGTGTTTTTATCGCAATCAGAGTCCCAATGCGCATCCGAAGCTTCTTCTTCCTTATGGCTGGCCTGATCGTCCCAGTTGCCCGGGCGGCCGCTGCTCCGACGTCCGACGAAACAGCCCCCACAACGTGGTGATCTACGTGGCCGACGGCTTGCGGTCGGTCATGGTCAACGACCAGACCGCGCCAAACATGGCAAAGCTGGCACGCGAGGGGGTACGCCTCGTGAACAGCCATTCTCTGTTCCCGACTCTAACCATGGCGAACGCGTCGGCGATCGCAACTGGGCACGCTCTTGGCGACACGGGCACGTTCGGAAACACGATCGATGTCGGCTTCGAGGTTCCAAGCGTTGGCAATACCGTCACGCCGTTCTTGGAAAACGATGCTGTTCTTGCCGATGTCGATGAGCACTTTGCAGGGAACTACCTCGGCGAGCCGAGTCTTTTCGAGCTCGCACGCGCCAAAGGCTACAGTACAGCGTCCATCGGCAAAGTCGGACCGACCCTCCTGTTCGATCACACCGAGCGCACCGGCTTACAGTCGATTATCATTGACGATTACACCGGTACGCCTAGAGGGATCCCCCTTGCACCCGAAGTCATCGAACGATTGACGATCATGGGACTTCCTGTTGCGACACCATCCCGGGGCGCCAACGGGAAACCCCCAACGCTGTCGGCCAACGTCGTGCAACAGGACTTCTTCGCGGCCGCTGCCACTCGCGTCGTCTTGCCGCTCTTCGCGTCGCAGCGGCAGCCCTTCGTCCTTGTCTTCTGGTCGCGTGATCCAGATGGGACCCAGCACTACCAAGGTGACAGCCTGCAGCAGCTCACACCAGGTATCAATGGGCCGACATCGCTGGCAGCGATTCGCAATGCGGATGACGATCTCGGCCGTATCCTTGCCGCGCTGAGCGAACTCGGTCTTGCTCAGAATACCGACATCGTGGTCGTCTCCGACCACGGTTTCTCGACGATTTCCAAACAGAGCGCCACCAGCCCTGCCAGCAAGATGCACTATGGCGATGTACCGGCTGGCTTTTTGCCGCCAGGTTTCCTCGCGATCGACCTCGCCAAAGAATTGAACATGAGCCTGGTCGATCCGGACAACGGCTATGCTCCGGTTGCCGATGGGACCTTTCCTAAGTACGACAACGGGGTCATTGGAGGCGACCGGGACCATCCCAAGCTCGTGGTCGCCGCAAACGGCGGATCGGACCTCATCTACATCCCCGACGGCGACCAGGAGATGGCCGGAAAGGTGCTGAAGATCCTGCTTGCGCAAGACTATGTCAGTGGCATTTTCGTCGACAAAAGGCTCGGCAAGTTCTCTGGGACGTTGCCGTTGTCCGACATCATGCTCGATGGCTCCGCTGTCACGCCGACGCCGGCGATCGTCGTGAGTTTCCGCTCGTTCGACACGGTCTGCGGAGAGCCAGTGCGCTGCGCGGTGGAGGTTGCCGATACCGTCCTACAACAGGGCCAGGGCATGCACGGCTCATTCAGCCGCGCCGACACCTGGAATTTCATGGCGCTCGCCGGGCCGGATTTCAGAACTGGCTTCGTCGACATGGCGCCCGCAAGCAATGCCGATGTTGCTCGGACCATAGCTGCCGTGATGCGCCTCGACACCAAGGACCGGGGCAAGCTTATCGGCCGCGTGCTTGGCGAAGCGATGGTCGGTGGCACGGTGCCCGAAGTTCAGAGTTTCGTCCTTATGTCCGATCCGGCCGACAATAGCCTGCAAACCGTGGTGGACTTGCAGAAAGTTGGCGATGCTCGCTATATAGACGCTGCGGGATTTCCAGGACGCACGGTCGGCCTCTCGCGACGTGTTGTAACCCCCGGAGATCAATCTCCTCCATCGGTCGGCTCACCGCCTTAACACTCCGACGTTTATGCATTGGGGAGTTGGGAATGCGGCTTTGACCTCACAACTCGCTGACGTCGGCTTCGGGTCATAACCGGCAGAGACAGAATGCGGCGCGCGGCGTCTGCGTGCTGGCCCGAAGCGGACGCTCGCGGTACACCTTGATGCCGCTGGCGGCCCAGTGATTCAACCGAAAGTCTCGGCGGTGAAGTTAGTGCGCGGCTATGCTGCGCGGCGTCTGACGGTAGCCATCATGCCAACGCTGCGCTGGCCCCAAACGGCGATGATCTCCCGTCGAAGCACGCGTGAAATCTCCCGGGCCGAGCGTGTCTTCGAGACGTGCTCGGCAATGAAAGCCTCAACCAGGCTGTCGACCCGATCGACGACAAGTCGGCGGCGCGCCTGCCGCTTCTCCGCCGCGGGATCCCGTCCTTCCAACCGCGCCGCGAAGAGCTTTTGTGCAGCCATGCGAGCTTGGTGCAACGTCACCCGGCCGTAGGGCCCAATGGTGTACTTGCGCAGGCGCGAGCCCGCTCCAGCCACGCGATAGAGCACGATGAAGACTTTGCGCCCCTTAGGCGTCACCTTGACGCCGAAGCCCGGAGCGGCACTGTCCCAGTAGACGGTGTCCTTGCCGGGGATTGGCAGCGCATCTATCGCGCTCTTGGTGAGTTTCAGTCTTGGCATCCTTCCGCC
>PLBV01000068.1:0-65311 GCA_003135455.1 Hyphomicrobiales bacterium
TTGCCGAACAGGCCACGGCTGAATGACACCGTGCCCCAAACCGTTTCGAAGGCGTCGGTGGTCAGCTCCTGGGGCACGAGACCGATCATCGAGCGGGCGGCGCGGTAGTCGGTGATGATGTCGTGACCGTCGACCGACACGGTGCCTTGCGTCGGCGTGACGATCCCGCAAATGATGCTGATCAGCGTCGTCTTGCCGGCGCCGTTGGGTCCCAGCAGGGCGAAAATCTCTCCCCGGCGAATGTCGAGATTGACGTTTCTCAAGGCCTGAAAGCCGGAGGCGTAGGTCTTGGAGAGATTGACGACGGAGATGATGGGCATGGATTGACGCCGGCTAATCGCGCTTAAAGCCCTGAAACGTGGATGTGGGGAAAGTGGGAAGACGGTCTTCTAGCTTAGATGCTAATCGACCCCAGACGAATGCGCCAGCTTGGCAATTGGTCGCGCCGAGGAGCCGTGTGTCGCCTTACCCCGCCAGCGCGCGGACCTCGCCGCGTGCCGCCACACCCTTGGTGAGCGCGGCATAGGTCGCGATTGGGCTAGGATGGCCGATGAGATAGCCCTGGATCTCCTGACAGCCTTCGCGCCTCAAAAAGGCGCGCTCCCCCTCGGTCTCTACCCCCTCGGCGATCACCGGGATCTTCAGCGCGTTGCCGAGCCCGATCACGGCGCGCACGATTGCCGCCGAATTCCCATTCGACTCCACGCTGGAGACGAAGGTGCGGTCGATCTTGATCTTGTCGAAGGGGAAGGATTGCAGCGACGACAGCGACGCATAGCCGGTGCCGAAATCGTCCATGGCGATCTTCACGCCCAAGAGCTTCAGCCGGCGTAGAATCGACAGCGCCCGCGGCGGGTCGCTGATCAGCACGCCTTCGGTGATCTCAAGCTCGAGCCGGGGGGGTGCGAGCCCCGTGTCCAACAAGATGAGATGCACGAGGCCGGCGAGGTCGCCATGGCGGAATTGGATGGGCGAGAGGTTGACGCCGATCTGCAACGGGTTCGGCCAGGAGGCCGCCTCGCGGCAGGCTTGGCGCAGCGCCCATTCGCCGATCTCGGCGATCATGCCGTTCTGCTCGGCGAGCGGGATGAAGGTGCCTGGCGGCACTAGGCCATATTTGGGGTGATGCCAGCGGACCAGCGCCTCGAAGCCGAAGACCTCGCCGTCGATCTTGGCCTGCGGCTGATAATGCAGCACGAGCTCATTGCGGGCGATGACCGAGCGCAGATCGTGCTGCAGCGAGTAGCGCTCGCGGATGCGCTTGTCCATCTCGGGCTCGAAGAAGCGGGCGACGTGGCGCCCGTCGGCCTTGGCGCGATAAAGCGCCGCGTCGGCATTGGCGAGCAGCGCCATGGGGTCGCTTCCGTCCCGCGGATAGATCGCCACCCCGATGCTCAAGCCGATGCGGAGCTGCTGGCCTCTTATCTCGAACAGGCTGGTGACCGCGTTGAGCAGGCGGTCGGCCAGTGCCGTCGCCATCGCTGGCTGCTTGCCCGAAGCCGATACGAGGGTGAACTCGTCGCCACCGACGCGGGCGATGAAGGCGCCTTCGGCAGCGATCTGCAGCCGCCGGGAGACGGCGCAAAGTAGCTCGTCGCCGATGGCGTGGCCGAACACGTCGTTGGCCTCCTTGAAATAGTCGAGATCGACGCAAAGCACGGCGAAGCCGTCGCCGGTCAGCATCGACCGCTCGAACGTCTCCGCCAGCCGCTCGGAGAGCGCGGTGCGGTTCGGCAGGTTGGTCAACGCGTCGTGATGGGCGAGATGGGCGATGTCCTCATGGCTCGCGATCAGCTGGGTGCGCGCCGCGCGCAAGTTCTCGCGCGCCTCGTCGAGGCTGAGTGCGGCTTCCTTCACCTCCTCCTGCAGCACGTTGAAGCTCGCTGCCATCTCGCCGAGCTCGTCCTGCGTGCGGATCAGAACCGGCTCGATATTCACCGATGCGTGCGCCCCGTCGAGGTCGCCCCGGCCAAGCGCCGCCATGGCGCGGGAGAAATCGCGCAAGGTGCCGGAGGTCAGCCGCTTGGCCGCCTTGCTCACCTCCGTCGCCGAATAGGTGATCATGCCGGGCAGCACCAGGCCGACCGTTATGGTCATCAGGGCGACCACCACGAAGATGTCCTCCAGCGCGGCCACCAGTGCCTGGTGCTCGTTGGGAACGCTGTCGACGGCGAGCAGATAGCCGGCGCCGTCCAAGATCAGCACGAACAGCATGGCGCCGGTGAGCTTCAAGTGAAGGGTGCGGGCGAACGCCGGCAGGCCCTTGCGCCGCCGGTCTTCGATCCGGCGCCAGGCGTAGAGGAAGGCGCCGGAATAGGCCAAGGCAAGGCCGAACAGCACTGTCGGCAGACCGAACTGCTCAAAACCGAGCACGGCGGTGATGAGCCAAATCATGGCAGCGATCAGACCGAGGGTGATGGTGCCGCGCGGCGCCCTATAGGGGCGTGTGGCGTGCGGCAGGTCGCGCCGGAGCAGCCACGCCGCCACGTTCGGCATGCAAATGCCGATGAGATAGGTGAAGTTGGCGGCGGCGATCATCCAGATCGGATCGCCGGCGAGCAGGAAGATGACGGCGAGGCCGGCGGTGAGCGTGGTGGCGGCCCAAGGGCAATCCGTGGCCGTGCGCCATCCGAGAAAGCGGGGCAAGAGCCCATCGTCGCTGAGCTGCGAAAGGGTGCGCGCCGCCCCCGCCAATGGCTGCAACGTGCCATGGAACATGTTCAACATGATGAACCAGATGGCGGCCGCCTTGCCGAAGCTGCCGAGCAGCGGCGTGAAGGTTGGACCGAGCACCGTGGCAAGGTCGCGGCCGAGCGGCTCGGGCCCCAGCACGCCGAGCCAAACCACCGGCAACACGATGAAATAGACGCCGGCCATGAGCGCGCTCGCCAGCATGGCGCGTGGCACGTTGCGCTTGGGGTCGATGGTCTCGCCCACATGGCAGGCGGCCGCCTCGAAGGCTGGTGCGGCGAAGCCGATCAGGTAAAGCCCGGCCATCACCGAGGTGAGCGAGCCGAACCAACCTTGGAAGGGCGTGGTCAAATGGAAGTCCAGCGCCTGATGCCAATCGACCTCGCCGGTCACGATCGGAATGAGGGAGGACAAAAACGCAAGCAATGCGGAGACCGTGGCAACGGGGATCGCAAACCGCGCCACCCATTTGATCCCGCACAAATTGAGGAAGGTGAAGAACCCGACAATGGCGCAAGCCACTGCCTCCACCGGGAGATGCGGCAAGTACCATTGCTGAATGGCGGCCGCCGAGAGGAGCGCGGTCAGCCCGCAGGTCGGCACCCAGCCCCACCAATAGCAGGTGCCGGTGAGCGCAGCGAGAACGGGGCTATAGGGTCGGAAGGCTTCGGCGCAGGCGGCCGCGATGCCGCCGACTCGGTTGGGCCACATGAGCACGAGCTCGGTCCATGCCGGCGCCGCGGCCCAGCTCAACAGAAGCCCAACGATGAGCAATGGAACGGCCGCGCTGCCCTGTCCGAGGATGTCTCCCTGACCGACGAAAAGCGCCGTGATCAGGAAGATCATCTGGTTGCTGCCGCCCATGGCAATGGCGGACGTGCCAAACCAGCCGAGCACCCTTGGGTGCGGTGGCGGCGTAGCGCTGTCCTGCGTGATCGAAGCCATTGCGGCACCTGGTGTCGGACGGGATGCGCCGACGACGCTATCGGCGCGAAGAAGTCCCGCTAGGCCCCAAATATTGGCCAAAAAAAGTTACCGATCTGTCATGGTAGAGGCAAATTTCGTCTTCGATTTATTCAGTACACAGAACTCAAAGACGAGGAATTGGCAGTATCCACTCAGGATCAGTCAAATTTGATTTTTATTCTTTCATCTGCAAGGACGCCATCTCCCGGAGCCAAGACCGTGAATGAAGCTACGCTCCGGGACCAGTCCTGCGCCGCACCGACAGGCCCGTTGTGGCGAGGCGGCCAACGAATAAACGCTATGCTCAGAAGGGAATAAACTCGACGCAAGGAAGGAATGAGCGCACGGTCTTGGCATGCGTGGGTGACCCTCCAGCGAGTATGGCCATCCTTTTGATGGCGTTCCCAGTGATGCGGAGCTCACGCACACCCGCCGCGTCTCATCTAAGGAGTCCCGTTGGCTAAGTTCCAGATCTTGGATCAGATCTTGGCAATATTGACGGGGAAGGCTTTGCCACGTCGATCATCTCCCGCCTCGAAGGGAGAAGCTGCCGCGGGAACCGTCCGGCAGGGCTTCGGCAGGCGTGCGCCCACGGCAAAGCGGGCGGCCAACGCGCCGCGCAAGCGAGGCTTGATTTAGGGGAGGTGCGCGGGCGGGCACCAAGGCCCGGGGGTCTTTCCCGCAGACGCTTAGCTCCTGGTGCCGGCCTTGGCCTTGGCTCGGCAACCCACGCTCAGGTGGCCGTGCCGGCCCGTGGTTCCTGAGGGGCGGGGATCAGCCAGATCGTGATGTTATCCGGCTCTTCGAGCACGTCGTCATCCGTCACCCGGTCGCTTGAGTGCTGCCAGGTTATCGATTCGCCGGACGTCGCCTTGCGGGCCACGATGGCCGTTTGCCCGTCCCACACGGCCTTGCCGTCGCTGTGGAGTCTTTCGAGAGTGCGGCGCATAAGACCGTGAATGTCGAGCCAGGCTTGTGCACACGAATCGTCAACCGAACGAAATGCGAAGATCGCCCGCCCGTTGATTTCGGCGACGTAGGTCTGCATGTATTTCACTTCCTGCCGGATGCGCGGACTTGGATGCTATCCCGCGAGCCGCGAGCCGCGAGCGACGCTCGAGGCGGCAGCCTGCCGCGCCAGGGGATATTCGGTGCTCTCATACAAGCGGCGTATTCCACCGCAGTCGAACCTCTCCTCTTCGACCTCAAGGTAAGCGCCCAAGAGCAGGTCGGCCGGGAGCTCCTCCATGGCGAAGCGAATGGCTTCCGAGGCGGCCGTGAAGCGCTTGTAACCGACGCCACGCGACTTGGATCGCCAATTCCTGGCGGGGAACAGTTCTGCCTCTCTGGCATAATCAAACTTGGACATGGCTTAAAACCTTACGTTGGCGAGCGGCACCAGGTTCCGGCCTAAAGATGAGCGACGCGTGGAGCCGCTTGCGGCGGCCTCACCTCATCGTGTTAGGCGAGAGCTAAATCTGGTGCCCCTTCGAGAGGGGACCGACTTCGTGCTGAGCAAGACCGTAGCAACTAGCCACGGCCCGGTTCATCAGGCCGCTTACCCTCCAAAACAGGGAGAAATACCGTCTGAAGATCACACGAACTACTTACCATAGATAGCATTTGAACCCCTCAAAAACAAGGCGCCCTCCCGAATTCAACCAAGACATCAGCCCGGAAGACATCAGGCCGGAAATATTTTTGCGCCGGAAAATTTTCCTGGCCCGCCACCGCACCATCGCCACATTGGATAACTCCGAGGACGTGGTGAGGTTCCACGGCGAGACGGCGAAGGCGCTTTCGTGAGGCCTGGGCCATGGTGCGGTCGAAAGCTTCGCGCCGATCGAGGTCCCGGCGCCCAGCGCCGGCCCCCTTGCTGCCAAGTGATCGCGGCCCTAATCAGGTCGGCGAGCGCGAGGAGGAGGGGGCAGGGATGATCGAGGTTGAGCTCGAAGGCACGGCGCTGCTCACCAATCCCTTGCTGAACAAGGGCATGGCCTTCTCCGAAGCCGAGCGCACGGCGTTTGCTCTGCATGGCCTCTTGCCGCCCCATATCTCCACGCTGGAGGAGCAGGTCGACCGGCGCCTGCAGGGCTTGCGCAAATTCGAGACCAATCTCGAGCGCCACCTCTTCCTGCGCGATTTGCAGGACACCAACGAGACGCTGTTCTACGCGCTGCTGACGCGCAACCTCAAGGAGACGCTGCCGCTCGTCTATACGCCCACGGTGGGGGAGGGCTGCCAGGAGTTCAGCCATTATTGGCACTATCCGCGCGGGCTGTTCCTGAGCTACCCGCAACGCGACACCTTCAAGACGATCTTCGATCATCCGCGCTTCGACAAGGTCGAGGTGATCGTCGTCAGCGACGGCGAGCGCATCTTGGGGCTCGGTGACCAGGGCGCGGGCGGCATGGGCATCCCCATTGGCAAGTTGTCCCTTTACACGGCTTGCGCCGGCATCGATCCCGTCACCACGCTCCCCATCCTGCTCGACGTCGGCACCGACAATGCCGAGCGGCTCGCCGATCCCCTCTATATCGGCTGGAAGAACGAGCGCGTGCGCGGGGCGGACTATGATTCCTTCGTCGAGAGCTTCGTGAGTGCGGTGCTCGCCCGTTGGCCGAACGTGCTGCTGCAATGGGAGGACTTCGCCAGGCGCAATGCGGGGCGCATTCTTACCCGTTACCGCGACCGGCTGCTCACCTTCAATGACGACATCCAGGGCACCGCTGCCGTGGCCGCGGGCACGCTGCTGGCAGCCGTTCGGGTCACGGGCCAGCCGTTGGCCGAGCAGCGCATCGTGGTGGTGGGGGCGGGCGGGGCCGGCTGTGGCATCTCCTCCCTGCTGCTCAAGGAGATGACCGGGGCGGGCCTGGCTGAGGCCGACGCGCGTGCCCGCTTTTATGCGGTTGACCGCGATGGCCTGCTGGTCGAGGGGATGCCCGGCATTCTCGATTTCCAGAGGCCCTTCGCGCAGCCCTCCGCAGCCGTCGCGGGCTGGGCGCGCGAGCATCCGGACAAGATAGGGTTGCTCGACGTGGTGAGGAATGTGAGGCCCACGGTGCTGATCGGCGTCTCGGCGCAACCAGGCATCTTCGGCGAGACCGTCATCCGCGCCATGGCCACAGGCGTCGAGCGGCCCATCATCTTCCCACTGTCCAATCCGACGTCGCAAGCCGAGGCCACGCCGCAGGACTTGATGGCCTGGACCGATGGGCGCGCCGTCATCGGCACGGGCAGCCCGTTCCCGCCCATCGAGCGGGACGGCAAGCCCTTCACCGTGGACCAGACCAACAACGCCTATGTGTTTCCGGGCGTAGGCCTCGGCGTGCTTGCGGTGAAGGCGAGACGTGTGACCGACGGCATGTTCGCGGCCGCAGCCACGGCGCTTGCCGCCATTTCGCCCGCCAGGCTAGACCCTCGGGCAAGCCTGCTGCCGCCCATCGACGAGCTTCGCTCCGTCGCGGTGGCGATCGCGCATGCCGTCGCGCTGGCGGCCCGCGCCGACGGCGTCTGCCCGCCCTTCGACGACGCCGCCCTCGATAGCCTCATCGCCGCCAAGATGTGGGAGCCGGTCTATCGGCCCTACACCCGCAAAGCGTGACGGTGCCGCCCAAACCTTTCGAGCGATCAGTCCCGCATCAGCTGGGCGAGCCCTTGCGGCGTGGCGACCTGCGGCGCCCAGTCGAGACGGGAGAGGGCCGAGCTGTCCGCCACCAGCGAACCTGAAGCCAGCTGATACAGCTCGGTACGTCCCGCCGCCCGTAACGACGCCGCCAGCAGCTGAGGCGGGACATAAAACAGCGCACGCCGCCGCCCAAGACCCTGGCGCATCGCGGCGATCATCGCTCCGATGGTTAGCGGCTCTGGGTCGGCGACGATGAACGGGCGCCTGAGCGGCGCCCGCGCTTTGAGCACGCAATCGACCGCCTCGACCAGATTGTCCAGCGCCAGCAGCGAACGCGTGGCCTTGAGCCCGGCGAGAGGCAACGGATAGGGGGAGCGCGCGAGCTGCGCCAGCCGCGCCATATTGCCTTGCACGCCTGGCCCATAGACGAGCGCGAGCCGGAGCGCGACCCAGTCGAGCGCCGTCTCCGCGAGTCCCTGTTCCGCTGCAAGCTTGGACCGGCCATAGGCGTCGGTGGGCTTGGGCTCGAGATCCTCGGTCACGACGCCGGCCGCGATGGGCCCGCTTTGCGCTCGGATCGAGGACAGGAACACGAAGCGCTTGACGCCCGCCCGCTGAGCCGCCCGCGCGAGCCGCAAGGTCGCCTCGGTGTTGAGCAGGCGGTAGTCGTCTTCCGGCGTGCCGGACATGGTCTGCGCCACGCCGGCCGAGTGGATCACCGCGTCGACATCGGCCAGCGCTTCCGTCATGTTGTAGGGCTGCGCCAGATCGCCGATGAGCGCGCTGGCGCAGTCCAGCGGCACGCTGCTCGGCCGCCGCAACAGCACGCGGAGCCGGTAGCCGCGCCTGGGCAGCTCGCGCAGCAGATATTGGCCGATGAAGCCCGTGGCCCCTGTCAGCGCGACCAGGGGCTGCTTGGTAGGATTAAGGCGGGCACCTGGTTCCTTCATTGCGCCTAAACCCGCCCCGCCTTGACGCGCAAGCCAGGCGCTGGGCGCTCCACCACCACCTCGCGGCGGAAGCGATAGAGCTTGGCCGGGCGCCCGCCGGTCGCGGTCGAGACGTTGCCGGTGGGCTCGACCAGACCGCCGTGCTCCACGAGCCTGCGGAAGTTCTGCTTGTGCAGGAGCGTGCCGGAGATCGCCTCCACCGTCTTCTGCAAGGCGTAGAGGGTGAACTCGGGCGGCAGAAGCTCGAACACCAAGGGGCGATATTTCAGCTTGCCGCGGAGCCGCCCCATGGCGGTGGCGAGGATGCGGCGATGGTCCAAGGCCATGGGCCGGCCGAGCAGGGGTAGCTCATCGCCCCATTGGCCGGCGGCTTGGCGGCCGTCCCGCGCCGCTTCGGCGACCAGCCCCGCCTCGTAGAGAAGCTCGTAGCGTTCCAGCACCTTCTCCTCGTCGAATCCGGCGCCGATGCCGAACCCCACCCGCAGCCGGTCCGCCCGCCGCAGCGGCCGCACCGGCTCATCGGCGGAAGGCGCGCGCTCGGCCCAGGCCTTGAGCCGCGGCTCGATCTCTTGGGTCAGAATATCGGGCTTGCCCTGCCGCCAATCCTCCCAGGGGAAATAGGCGTACCAGGGCGACCAATGGGCGCCGAGCAGCTCCTCGCCGGCGCCGCGGGTGAGCGCGAGATAGCCGACCGAGAGCGTATGGGAGGCCGCCTCACCGGGCTCGGCGTGGCGGCCTCGATCGCCGAAGGTATAGAGCTGCTCCACATAGCCAAGGTCGAGCCCGGTTTGCCGCTTCACCCAGGCGCGGAGCCCGATCTCCAGCGTCCGATGCGCGCGCGGCGAGAACGGCCCGAAAGGCAACGCGTCCCATTCGCCCGACCCGGCAATGCCCGGCTGCACGACGAGAATATGCGGCTGCTGGTCGCGGACGCTGACGATGGCCGCGTTCAGCCCAAGCTCGATCTGGGGGTCCTCGATGGCTTCGATCAAGCGGCTTAGCTCGGCCATGGCGTCAGGCCGCAAGCCGGGCGGGCAACGCAAAGACCTGCGCCTCGTCGGCGAACGTGCCCCGCCCGATCGCCTCCACCGCAGTGATCATGCGCCCCGAGCGGCCAAGCACCTCGTCGGCTAATCTGACCAGGCGCCGGTTGGGATAGGCGGTAGGGGAGGCCTGGCGAAGCGCTTGCGCGAGCTCAAGCTCGTGGGCCCCAGGATTGAGCGCGCAAAGCGCGATGAAGGCAGCAGCGGTCGAGCGGCTGATGCCGGCCCAGCAATGGATGAGGAGCGGCGCCTCCCGGTCCCAGTCAAGTGCGAAGCGGACCAGATCGGCGACATGGGTCTCGCAGGGCAGCACCAGGCCTGGCGAGGGCTCGCAGATGTCGTTCATGGCGAGCCTGAGATGCCGGTCCGGCGTGATGGCGGCGGGCGTGGCGACGAGGGTGTCGCCATTGATCAGGGTCACCAGGTGACTGACCTGGGCTTCGGCGATGGTGCCGGCGACGCAGCTCAAAGGCGCGACATAGATGGTTTCGGAGGGCATGATGGCAGCTACCTTAGTCGAGCCTCTTGGCGAAATAAGGGAGACCCCTTCCTTGCCTAAATGGTGCTTAAGGACCGCGGTAGCTATGGCAAAAGCTCGTTGAAGCGCTTGAGGAACCGGGCCTCGCCGTCCGATGCTGGCAGCGGGTTAAGGGCCGACAGCCTCGCCACGAGCTTGGGCTTGGGCCCGCGCGGCTGGCCGAAGAAGCGGCGCGCCTCCTCGCGCGAGAAGCCGGCAAGGCCGATCGCCTCGTAATAGGCCGCGATCTTGTCGGCGCGCTTGATCAGCTTGGTGATGTCGGCCGGAAGCTCGGCCGGCAAGCCGAAGCGGCGATGGATGGCGGCGAGCAGCTTGGCTTCGAAGGCCTTGTAGTCGAGCGCCAGCGCCGCCTTGAACGGGCTGATCAGGTCGCCGATGACATATTCCGACGCGTCGTGCATGAGCGCGGCGAGCCGATAGCGCGGGTCGAGCGTCGGGTCCAAATCGCCCGCAATGCTCTCGACCAGGAGGCAGTGCTCGGCCACCGAGAAAGCGTGCTCGCCTTGGGTCTGGCCATTCCAGCGGGCGACGCGGGCTAGACCATGGGCGATGTCCTCGATCTCGATGTCGAGAGGGGAAGGATCGAGCAGGTCGAGCCGCCGGCCGCTCAGCATGCGCTGCCAGGCGCGCGGGGCCGTATTGGCGGCGACGCTATGCATGGGTCACCCAATTCTCGCCAAGGGATCGCACAGCACCTCGACGCCCGCCGACAGTGAATAGCTGTGCAGCCGCTCCACGAAGACATGGACGAAACGCGCTCATAATGTCATTCATTAGCCGATTCTTGTTCGGGTACAGGCCAACCAAATCTGAGACTTGAGGAGATGCACATGGCGAAGCTGCCCAAATTTACCCTCGCGCACAACGAGCAGAAGAAGAAGTGGGAGCTCAAGAGTGACGGCACCGGCGATGTGGTGAAGCGGTTTGCCAACAAGGCCGATGCGACCAAAGGCGGAGTCTTGGAGAAGGCCGTCGGCAAGATGGGCTCGGTCAAGATCAAGAAACGGAACGGCAAAATTCAAGAAGAGCGCACCTATCCGCGCAGCGTGGACCCGCGCTCCTCTAAAGGCTGATCGCTACCCCGAGCTTGGCGCAAGCCTTATGGCGGTGGCAGCTCAAGAGATGGTCGTTGACCATGCCCACGCTTTGCATGAAGGCGTGCATCGTGGTCGGTCCGCAGAAGCGGAAGCCGTGCTCCTTTAGCGCCGTGGCGAACGCATGGCTTTCCGGCGTCTGGCTTGGGATGTCGGCCATGCTCCGATAGCGGTTCTGTTTTGGCGTTCCATCGACGAAGCTCCACAGGAAGCGGCTGAACCCCGGACCGGCCTCGAGCTCGAGCGCCGCGCGGGCATTTCCGATTGCCGCCTCGATCTTGCCGCGGTGGCGGACGATGCCCGGATCGGCGAGCAGGCGCTTTATCTTTTGCGGCCCGTAGCGGGCGATGGCGCTTGCGTCGAAATTGTCGAACGCAGCGCGGAAGGGCTCGCGCTTGCGCAGGATGGTGATCCAGGCGAGCCCCGCCTGGAAGCCTTCCAGCACGAGCTTCTCGAACAATGCGCGCTGATCGGATTTGGGCACGCCCCATTCCTCGTCGTGATAGGCGACATAGAGCGGGTCGGAGCCCGCCCACGGGCAGCGTTTAAGCGCCGCGGCGCTCATGCCGATTGGCTTGTGGCGAGGAAGCGCGCCCAAGGAGGGCGGCGCAGAGCCAGCGTCACGTCGCCGGCGCGCAATTGACCGCCGGCGGCAAGCGCTTCAAGGGCTCGGTCGAGACGAATGAGCGCGAGACCATGGGCGCCGCTCACCGAGCCCAGCGTTCCAATGGCGAAATTATCGGCCTCGATGCTCGTGCCGGGCAGCGGAAGGCGACCGTCGCCTTCGACCGGAACGACGCGCTTGCGCGCCGTGCCCCGATGCTCCATGCGCGACACCACCTCCTGGCCGACGAAGCAACCTTTTCGGAAATCAACTCCGTGGAGCTGGTCGAACAGCGCTTCGTGCGGAAAGGCGTCACCGAAGGTGAAATCGCGTCCGCCCTCCGGCAGGCCGAGCTTGATGCGGAGCGCGTGGTAGTCGTCCTCCGACGCCGTCTCGCAGCCAAGCTCGGCGAGCGAAGCGGGCGCGGGCAGCAGGAGTCTAGACCCGAGCTCGGCAAGCCGCGGGTCGGCAAACGAGATTGCACCCACCGGCACCTGAGGCGGTCCACCCCAAGCCACCGCGACGGTGAGAGCGGGTTCCTCCTTGATCGCGACATCGGCGCGCAGTCGGTAGAAACCGAGGCGCTTGGTAAGCTCGGCGGCCTTGTCCTTGGCGGCGTCGAGGAGAAATCCACCCTCCGCCGGCACGACGAAGAAATCGAACAGGATCTTCCCTTGCGGCGTGAGGAGGCCGGCATGGATGGCGGCGCCATCGCGCGCTTTGTCCATATCGTTGGTGATCAGCCCTTGCAGGAATTTGGCCGCTTCGGGCCCCGCCACGCGTAGCGCCCCACGATCGGCGAGCAGCGCCGCATGGCAATGGCTCCTATCTTTCATCTCTGCTACCAAGGCTCGCGAGATGTATTGAAGCGGGCGCAAGCCTGCAAGGGACGCTTGAGCCGCCGCTTGGCCGAAACCGTCGATCTTCTCATCAAGGGCGCCACCCTCCTCACGCCTGCGGGCGAGGCGCTGGCCGATATCGCTATTCGCCACGGCCGCATCGCCCGCATCGGCAGCATTGATCCCGCTCTGGCGGGAAAGGTCATCGACGCTGCGGGCCTGCACATCCTGCCTGGCGTGATCGACACCCAGGTGCATTTCCGCGAGCCTGGCCTGGAGCACAAGGAGGATCTGGAATCAGGTAGCCGGTCGGCGGTGATGGGCGGGGTCACTGCCGTGTTCGAGATGCCGAACACCAAGCCCGCCACCACGAGCGCCGAGGCCCTGGCCGACAAGGTCGCCAGAGCAAGGGGGCGCATGCATTGCGACTTTGCCTTCTTCGTCGGCGCCACCCGCGACAATGTCGAGCAGTTGCCGGAGCTCGAGAAGCTACCGGGCGCCGCCGGCATCAAGGCGTTCATGGGCTCCTCCACCGGTGACCTCCTGGTCGATGACGAGGAGACGCTCGCCCGCATCCTTGCCGTGATCAGCCGCCGCGCCGCCTTCCACGCCGAGGATGAGGCTAGGCTCAAGGCGCGGGCGAACATCAGGCGCGAGGGCGATGCGGCGAGCCATAGTGAGTGGCGCGATGCCGAAGCGGCATTCGCCGCCACGCAGAAGCTGCTCAGGCTGGCGACCGCCGCCGGCAAGCGCGTGCATGTGCTGCATGTCTCGACGCGCGGCGAGATGGAGCTGCTTGCCCGGCACAAGGACGTTGCCAGCGTCGAGGTCACACCCCAGCATCTCACGCTCGTCGCCCCGGAGGCTTACGCCGCGCTCGGCACCCGCGCGCAGATGAACCCGCCGCTGCGTGACGCCTCCCATCAGCCTGCGCTCTGGGGGGCACTCGCCCAAGGCGTGATCGATGTGCTCGGCTCCGACCACGCGCCCCACACGCTCGAAGAGAAGGCGCAAACCTATCCCGCCTCGCCCTCCGGCATGCCCGGCGTGCAGACGCTCGTGCCGGTCATGCTCGACCACGTCAATGCTGGGCGCTTGAGCCTTGCGCGCTTCGTCGATCTGACCAGCGCGGGACCCCAACGGGTCTTCGGCATTGCCAGCAAGGGCCGCATTGCCGTGGGCTATGACGCCGACCTCACCATCGTCGACCTAAAAGCGGAGCGGGTCATCGAGGACGATTGGATCGCAAGCCGCAGCGGCTGGACGCCGTTTGCTGGGCGCAAGGTCACGGGCTGGCCGATCGGCACCATCGTGCGCGGACAGGTAGCCATGTGGGAGGGCGAGCTCGGCGACGCTAGCGGCGAGCCGGTCCGCTTCGGCGAGGCGTTGCCCAAAAGCGACTGAGGCCACACCTGAGGCAGCTATGGCAGGAAGTAGTGCCAGACGCCGTCTGCCGCGATGCCGACCCGGTAATAGCTGTATTTGCCGGACTGCTGCATGGGCTTGGCCTGGGCGGCAGGAACGACGCGGTAGAGCTCGACCTGTTGCTGTGGCGTCAGCGTGGCAAGGTTGGTCTCGGCGAAATAGGGCCAGACATACATCTCCTCCCTACCTTCCTTCATGCGCACGAAGCCCGAGCTCAAGACATTGAGCAGGGCGGCGAGCACGTCGCGCCCTTCGCCATCGGCGGAGGCCTTCTTCCAGAACGCGATCGGGTCGTCGACGGCGGCCGCGGCGACCATGGGCTTCAGCTCGTTCGATTCGAGCACCGGCCGCATCCTCTCGATGTCCCCGCTTTGCGCCGCGACCACGATCTCTTTCAGCATGTGCTGCACCGGCGGCGGCAGTTGATTGAGGTCGTAGAGCACTTTCGAGGCCGGTCCTGACGGGGGGCTCGCGCTCGGAGGACTGGTGACGCCAGACAACGGTGTGGGCACCGCGGGGGGCAGCGGCTCGGGCCTGGCAATTTCAGGC
Source organism: Hyphomicrobiales bacterium (assembly GCA_003135455.1). Lineage (GTDB taxonomy): Bacteria > Pseudomonadota > Alphaproteobacteria > Rhizobiales > Methyloligellaceae > Methyloceanibacter. Next base: position 14,328 of record PLBV01000068.1, read on the forward strand.
AAGGGCGGAGGTGCGGCAGGCGCAGGCGGCAGCGGCTCCGGCGCGACGGTCTCCGGCGGTGCGGCAGGGGTCTTGGGCGGCGCGGTGCTCTCCGCCTGGCTGGTGATGACGGCGCTGCTCGCCTTCATCGGAACCGCCACCCGGTAGGCGTAGACAATGACAGCAGCGACAGCTACCAATGCGGCGAGGCCCACCATGACCGATTTGTTGCTTTTTTGCATGCATCGCTCCCCAAAAGCGACGCCAATCTCGCATATCGGTGGGAAGGCGTCGCGCCTCTTTGGCGGCAAATGTCCTAGCCGCGAGCCGCGGAGTGGCAAGCCGCGGAGTGTCGAGCCCCAAGGCCTTGCCTCGCGTCCCCATCACGGATAGGCGCCCTTGCAGTCCGGCGCGCAAATCGTGCTGTCCGGTATCCAGCTGGTGCTCGCCGGCATCGGGATTGGCGTGCTGGTGGCCGCGCCCATCGGCCCGGTCAATGTGCTCTGCATCCAGCGGGCGGCCTCGCGCGGCTTTTGGGGCGGGCTCGCCGCAGGCCTCGGTGCGGTGCTCGGCGACGGCACGCTGGCGGCCATCTCCGCCTTCAGCATGACGGCGATTTCCAATGTGATGATCGCCTATGCGGCGCCGATCCAGTTCGTGGGCGGCCTGGTGCTGGCCGGCTTCGGGGTGGCGCTCCTATTCAAGCCGGCGGTACTGCGGATTCCGCCAGGCCAGGGGTCTCGCCTCTGGGAGCATACCGGCATCATCCCGCAAACCTTCTTCCTGACCGTCACCAATCCCGGCGCCATCCTCGGCATGCTCGCCATCTTCGGCGGGCTCGGCTCCCTGATCGGCGGCCTCAATTATCTCAAAGCTCTGGTGCTGGTTCTTGCCGTCATGGGCGGCAGCCTTCTCTGGTGGGTCAGCCTTTCAGAGCTGATCGCCACCATCCGCCACAAGCTGACCGAGCAGCGCTTCAAGCTGATCAACCGCGCCGCCGGGACGGTGCTGTTCACCTTCGGCTTGATCGTGGTGCTGGAGGGGCTGCTGCGGCGGTTGCACTAGCATGATCCGGAAAAGTGGGAACCGGTTTTCCGAAAAGATCATGCTCACACAGAAGCTAGAGCGCTGTCGCGATTCTATTTGACGCGATAGCGCTTTAGCCCCCGCAAGCGCGAGCCTATTGCGAGGTGCGCTTGAGCGTGAACTCGCCATGATGGATGCGGCGGGAGAGGCCCGACGTCATCTTGGCCACGGCGTCCTCGCCGTAAACGGTGATGAGGTCGGCGAGCGCGGCGAACAAAGCGGCGTTGGCGAGCATTTCCGGCTCGATGCCGTCATGCAGCGCCTCCTCCCAGGCATCGAGGATGTATCGGAGGGCCGCTTGCTTCTTGCTATCGTCCTCGGAGGAACGCGATGTTCCCTTTGCCTGACGCAAAACCGGCGCCCCCTGTTCCACAGCCCGTGCTGATCAATCTTGACCATTACACGGCAGGCGCGGCTTCCGGGCCAACAGAGTGAAGGAACGGTTAATCCTTGTAGGGTCTAGAACCCCGAAGGCTCAGCCGGAGGGATAATTGGGTGATGGACCCTGCCGGGCTTGGCCGGCGGCGTTGCCTGCGGGGAGGTGGCCTTATTTGCCTGACCGGGCTTGGCCTGATCGCCTTGCGGAGTGGAGCTCTTGCCGACCTGGCCTTGCTTGCCCTGGTCGGCTTGTGGTGAGCCCGGCTTGTTGTTCTCGGCGCCGGTAGCCTGATTGCCTTGCGCCGCCGAGGCGTCGTTCGTCGGTCCCCGGCTGGCAAAATGCGACGGCGCCGCAAGCGCCGCCGCAATCTGCGCGCCCTCGGTGGAGAAGCGGGTGACCGCGAGCGTGGCCGACGGCGCGCAGGTGCGATAGGTGCGCCGATAGCCGCGATAGCCGTCATTGAAGCTGTTGACGAGCTTGGCGCGGCGGACGGCCGTGGTGCCCTCGTTCTTGAGGATGTCCTTCATCTGCTCGCGCCAGAGCTGGCCTTCCTGCGCGCCGCAGAGCTCGCGCAGATAATGCACGGCGCCCAGGATCTCGGCGAGCCGCAACAGCTTGTTGTCATAGGGCCGGTCGTCGGGGGGCGGCGGTACCGAGCTCTCCTCCTTGGGCACGATGGGAGGCAGATCGTCCCCCGGCGGGGGGGCAGGCTTCACCCGCGGCCGGGGGCGGGGGGCCTGCTCGAACCATGGCTGCCAGAATTGCGCTTCCGCCACGGGCACGAGCACCATGGTCGCCGCGGCGAGCGCGAGCGCCCCGAAGCCGAGCTTAACCAGGCGACCGGAGGAGATCCTCATGGGCTCTGACTAACGCGTAATTGGGCCGAAATCTAGCCGCTCTGCCGCGCCGATGATGAGCGCCGCAGTGCCTTCCGTCATCGGCAGCCCGGAAAGCCCGTCCAAGCCAACCCATGCGACCTCCGCCGCATCGCTTTTCGCGCAAGCAACGCCTGACGCGTAGCGCCCGTAGAAGACGGTGAGCTGATAAAGCGCGCCGTCGCCACTGCCGCTCTCGGCCCCGACCTCGATCCTGTCGAGCGCGCCCCCCACCTCCGCTTCGATCCCCGCCTCCTCTTTGAGCTCGCGCAAGGCGGCGCAGCACGGGTCTTCACCTGGCTCGATCTTGCCGCCGGGAAGGCTCCACAGCCCTCGGAATGGATCGCGACCGCGTCGGACGAGCAGCACGGCTCCGCCCCGGAACACGGCGATGCTCGCGCCGTGACGGAGCGTGGAGGCGGTCGAAGGGGAGGAGGCAATCCGTGTCATAGGAGCATGATCTTAGAAAAGTGGGAACNNCGCTGTCGCGATTCAACCTGAAGCGATAGCGCTCTAGGAGCCGAGGAGCTTAAGCGAGGCCCCCGGTCCCTGCCAGGCTACTTGTCGCCGAACAGCGCGTCGATCGCCGCCTGGCCGCCGATGTCCCCGGCTCCGTTGGCCTCGCTGCCAGGGGCACCAATCTCGCCATTGGCGATGGCATTGGCCTCGTCGATCAGGATGCGCAAGCGCTCGGCGGCTGCCAAACAGCTCTCGCGCAGGCGGCGCTTGCTGCCGCCCTTGAGCTCGATGGCCACCTCGCCGATGAGCGTCACCGCCTCGCCATGCAGCCGCGCCACCGCCTGATCGAAGCGCGCGCGAATCTTGGGCGGCGCGCGGCGGTAGGCGGCGATGGCGAGGTTCTTGTCGCGGAAGCCGGATTCGGAGAAGTGCTGCTCATAGGTGAGGGGCCGCCAGGCAAGCAGGTCATCGCCGAAGCTGTCGGCCTCCGCCGGGACCGCCTCGAGCAGCATCACGAGCTCATGGAAGTGATTGAGATAGTCGCTGGCGAGCAGCGTCGATTCATTGATGTTGGTGCCGGGAATATGCGAGCGGAAATGCCCCACCATGGCGGCGCGGAAGGCGGCCACGATATCCTCGCGGCTGACATCTTCGTGGATGTCCGGATGGGTAATGTCACGCTTTTGCTGGTCGGCAAACATCGACGCTTCACTGAAGAGAAATTAGAACCACAAAAGAGTGTTGCCCTAACATGATTGCCAAAATGTTACCCTAAGGTTGCGTTTCATGTGCTCACGCTACAACCTCACGCGCCGCCCGAAGCGGTGCGCGCCTATTTTGCCTACCGGGAGACGCCCAACTTCCCGACCTGCTATAACATTGCGCCGACGCAAAGCATTCCGGTGGTGTGCCTCGACACGGGTGGGAAGCGGAGCTTCAAGCTCATGTGCTGGGGCCTGCTGCCTCCCTTCGTCAAGGACCCGAAGCAGTTCCCTACACTGATCAATGCGCGCGCCGAAGGCGTGCTGACCAAACCTGCCTTCCGTTCCGCCATGCGCCAGCGGCGCTGTCTCATTCCCCGCCGACGGCTTCTATGAATGGACGGGAGCAAAAGGCGCGCGGCGGCCATTTCTGTTGCGGCCCCGAGAAGGGGGGCTGATCGCCTTGGCCGGCCTGTGGGAGCGCTGGCGCGACAGGGAGGGCAGCGAGATCGAAACGGTGGCGATCCTCACCTGCGCCGCCAACGCCACGGTGACGCCGCTGCATGACCGCATGCCGGTGGTGCTGCCGCCCTGCTCCTTCGAGGCCTGGCTCGATTGCGCCGGCACTGAAGCGGAGGAAGCCGTGGCGCTGTTGCTGCCTGCCCCGGACGATCTCTTCGAGGCGATCGAGATGCATCCCAAGATCAACGACTCCCGCCACGACGAGCCCGGCCTGCAGGAGCCGTTGCAGCTCCAGCTCATCTGAGCCGACGGCGCTTTCGCCGATGTCGCCTTCGCCAATGTCGCTTTCGCCGATGTCACGACTGGCTTAGCATCCGCCCCGGCGGAGCAAGATTATCGAGGGCGCGCATCCATGTTCGGATTGCTGATACTGCTCGCTCTCGCCATTCCGGTCTCTGCCGTCGTCGCCATCGTGCTCGCGGTGGGGACGCGGGAGCGCTTGCAGCGCCTCGAATTTCGGCTGGCCGGTGTCGAAGCGCGCCTCGCCGGCCTCGCCGCGCACGAGGCGCCGCCGATGCTGGACGAGCTGCCCTCGACGCCGGTGTCCATCAGTCTTTCTGGGCCGGAGCCCAAACCCACGGGTGAAGGCGAAGAGCCGCCGCATGAGCCTGAGGCGGGGATCGCGCCGAAAGCTGCCGCGACGGCGGCCAAGCCGCATATCAGCCTGGAGGAGCGCTTCGGCACCCAATGGGTGGTCTGGGTCGGGGGCATAGCACTCGCCTTTGGCGGCTTTTTCCTCGTCCGCTACTCGATCGAGCAGGGATGGTTCGGGCCCGGCGCCCGAATCGTCTTGGGGCGCGCTGCTGGCGGGCCTGCTCATCGCCGCCGGCGAATGGACGCGCCGCACCGAGATCCATACCGGCGTCGTGGGGCTCTCATCGGCGCACATTCCGAGCGTGCTGACCGCCGCCGGCACCACGGTGGCATTTGCCGACGTCTATGCGGCCTACGCGCTTTATGGCTTCTTGGGTCCCGCCGCCGCTTTCCTGCTGCTCGGCGTCGTGGCGCTTTGCACCTTGGCGGCCGCCCTGCTGCATGGGCCCGCACTGGCCGGGCTTGGCCTAAACGGCGCCTTCGTCACCCCGCTGATCGTGGCGACCGACCAGCCCAACTATTGGGCGCTCTACCTTTACCTCGCTGTCGTCACGGCCGCGGCGTTCGCTCTCGCGCGGGCGCGGCTGTGGCGCTGGCTTGCCATCACCGCGGTCATCTTCGGCCTCGTATGGACGCTGCCGGGGATTGCGGACACCAGCGCCAATGCGCTCACGCCCCACGTCTTCCACGTCGTGATCGGCTTCCTGCTGGCGGCAGCTCTGATCGTATCGGGCTTCCTCTTCGGGCCGGACCGCGCTCCCGGCCGCATCGACGGCGTCTCATCAGGTGCGCTTGGCGCTTATCTGCTCGGCGCTGCCTTCCTCGTGCTTGCGAGCCGCCACGATACGCTCGCGCTGTTGGCCTTCGCCCTGCTTGTCGCGGCGACGCTGGCGATTGCCTGGCGGAGCGATGCCGCCACCGCTGCCGTGCCGGCCGCAGCACTTTTGGTGGCGCTCGTCTTCCTGCAATGGACCGTCGACCTCGATGTCGGCACGCTCGGCCTGCCGGCGAGCGTGAACCCTGGCGCTCTATGGGAGCCGGACCGCTATCCGCTGAGCGCCCATCTGGTGCTGGGCGTAGGCCTCGCACTTCTGTTCGGGGCGGCGGGCTTCCTCGTTCAGGGACGCTTCGAGCGGCCGCTTCCGGCGATGGTGTGGGCGGCCTCTGCCGTCTTCACGCCGATCGCGATCCTGGTGATGCTCTATTATCGCATCGCTGACTTCGACCGCTCGATCCCCTTCGCTGGCACAGCGGTGCTGCTTGCGGGCTGTTTCGCGGCCGCCACCGAAGGGCTCGGCAAGCGCGCGGCCCGCCCCGGCACCCTTTCGGCCACGGCGATCTTTGCCACCGGCGCCATCGCATCGCTGGCGCTCGCGCTGACCATGGCGCTGGAAAAGGGCTGGCTCACCGTGGCGCTCGCCCTGATGGTCCCTGGGATCGCCTGGGTCGCGGAAAGGCGGCCATTGCCGGCGCTCCGCTGGATTGCCGCCGCCGCCGCCACCCTGGTGCTGGCGCGCATCGCCTGGGACCCGCGCATCATGGGCGACGCCATCGGCACGACGCCCATCTTCAATTGGCTGCTTTACGGCTATGGCGTCCCGGCTGCCGCCTTCTGGCTCGCCGGCCACCGCATGCGCAAGGTGAAAGACGACACGCCCGTGCGCATCGTCGATGCGGCCGCGCTCCTGTTCACGGTGCTGCTCTTCTTCTTCGAGATCCGCCATACCATGACCGGCGGCGATCCCTATGCGAGCACGAGCGATTTGGCCGAGATCGCATTGCAGGTCTGCATGGGGCTCGCCATCGCCATCGGGCTCGAGCGCATTAGGCTGCGCAGCCACAGCATCGTCCACAATGTCGGCGCCGTCATCATTGCCGCATTGACCCTGATCGGCATCGTCTTGGGGCTCGGCTTCGTCGCCAATCCCATGCTCTGGCCGGAGCAGGTCGGAGGCCCGGTCTTGAACCTGATCCTGCTCGGCTATGGGTTGCCGGCCGTGCTCGCTGGAGTGCTTGCCCTCGTCACAAGGGGGGTGCGTCCGAAGTGGTACAGCACGACGGCAGGGATCGTCGCGGTAGCGTTGGCGCTTGGCTATCTCACACTCGAGGTGACGCGGCTCTATCACGGCCCGGTGCTGACCGAGGGCGTAACCTCCGATGCCGAGCAGTACACCTATTCCGCCGTCTGGCTCGCCTTCGGCGTGGCGCTGCTCGCGGCCGGCATCGTGCTCGGCTCGCTACCCCTGCGTCTCGCCTCCGCCGCCGTGGTGCTGCTGACGGTGGTGAAGGTGTTTCTCGTCGACATGTCCGATCTCACCGGCATCTACCAGGCGCTGTCCTTCTTGGGGCTTGGGGCCGTGCTGATCGGCATCGGCTGGTTCTATCAGCGGCTGCTGTTTCCAAGAGCCGCACCTTCGAGCCCGATCTCAGCTGGCGGTAACGCGTAGGATGGCGAAGCCGTCATAGCCCTTGCTGCCCACGGTCTGGATGGCGGTCGCGCTCACCCGGGGCTTGGCGGCTGCAAGCTCGTAGAATCGCCGCACGGGCTTTACAGTAGCTTGCCGGGATTGAGGATGCCGTTCAGGTCGAAGGCCGCCTTGATGCGCCGCATCAGCTCGAGCTCCAAGGGCTGCTTGGCATGGGGCAGAAGATCGCGCTTCAAGCGTCCGATGCCGTGCTCGGCGCTGATCGAGCCGCCGAGGTCGAGCACGATCTCGTGCACCGCCGCGTTCAGCGCCTCCCAATGACTGAGGAAGATGGTGCGGTCCATGGAAGGCGGCTGGCTGACATTGTAGTGGATGTTGCCGTCGCCGAAATGGCCGAAGGGCACCGGCCGCGCGCCTGGGATCATCAGCTCGACGAGGTCGTTGGCGCGCGTGATGAGCTCCGGCACCCACGCCACCGGCACCGACACGTCGTGCTTGATGCTGCCGCCTTCGTGCTTCTGCACCTCGCTCATCAGCTCGCGTAGGCGCCACAGCTCCTGCGCCTGGGTGAGCGAGGAAGCGAGCACCGCATCGCCGATCTCCTTGGCCTCCAGCCCTTCGGCAAGGAGGGTTTCGGCGAGCTGCTTCATCTCTTCGCCCGGCCGGGGGCTCGACAGCTCGAACAGCACGTACCAGGCATGCGGGGAGGCGAGGGGGTCGCGCGCGGGGGCGGCGTGCCGGAGCACGAACTGAAGCCCCAGTCGCGGCATGATCTCAAACGCGGTGAGCGCCTGGCCCGCCCGCTCGTAGATGCGGGAGAAGAACGCGGGCGCCTGTTCAAGCCGGTCGAGGCCGGCAAATGCGGTGACCGTCTCGGCGGGCTTGGGGAAGAGACGTAAGACCGCCGCGGTGATGATGCCGAGCGTGCCTTCCGAGCCGATGAACAGGTCCCTCAAATCGTAGCCCGTATTGTCCTTGCGCAACGCCTTCAGCCCATTCCACACCGAGCCGTCGGCGAGCACGACCTCGAGCCCAAGCGCAAGATCGCGCGCGCTGCCATAAGCGAGCACGTTTAATCCCCCGGCATTGGTGGCGAGCACGCCGCCGATCTGGCAGCTTCCCTCCGAAGGAAGGCTCAAGGGCAGGAGGCGCCCTGCGCTTGCCGCTATGGCCTGCGCATTCGCCAGCACGACGCCGGCCTCTACCGTGATGGTGTTGCCGCCAAGGTCGATGTCACGCACGCGGTTGAGCCGGCTCATACCCACCACGACCTCATGCCCGGTCTCGAACGGAATCTGACCACCGACGAGCCCGGTATTGCCGCCTTGCGGCACGATTGCCGTGCGCGTCTCGTTGGCGCGTTTGAGGATGGCTGAGACCTCCTCGGTGGTGCCGGGCTTCAGCACCAGCGCGGCCTTGCCATGATAGCGGTCGCGCCATTCGACGAGATAGGGGGTCATGCTGTCGGCGTCGCGAATGGCGTGCGGCTCGCCGACGATGCGGACCAGCGCATCGAGCGTGTCCTGGCTCGGCATGGGCGGCAGATCGGGGGGCGTCATGAGTGCGCGCCGGCGGCAAGGGGTGGCTCGGCGTCGGCAGCCGCCGCGGCGCGGCGCAAGCGGTCGTTGATGGCCTCGCCGAGACCGTGGTCCGGGATCGGCATCACGGCGATGGCGTGAGCGCCTGCCGCATCGAGGCTGCGGAGCGCAGCGAAGAAGTTGACGGCGGCTTCGGCAAGATCGCCGCGCGGGCTGAGATTGATCATGGGCCCATCGAATTCGGGCGCGTCGGGACCGAAGGCGAGCAGCGCCTCACCGGCGCGCGGCGCCTTGGCGTTCAGCCGGAGCGGCGTGCTCGGCGCATAGTGACTCTTGAGCTGGCCCGGCGAGGCGATGCGGCCATCCGGTTTCGCCTTGGCCAGACGCCGACCCAAAATCGCCTCGATTCTTTCTCGCGGCAGCGCGCCTGTCCTGAGTAGGATCACCTCATCGCCCGTGACGCCGACCACGGTCGACTCTAAGCCAAGCGGGCAGGGGCCGCCGTCCAGGATCATGGCGGGCCGGTCGCCGAGTTCGGCCTCCACATGGGCGGCACTGGTCGGGCTGATGCGCCCGGCGCGATTGGCGCTCGGCGCCGCGATCGGCACCTTTGCCGCGGCAAGCAAAGCGCGGGCGACCGGGTGCTGAGGCGCGCGGAGCGCGATGGTGTCGAGGCCCGCGCTGACGAGATCGGGGATGGCGCTAGGAGCGCGCCGTGGCAGAACGAGCGAGAGCGGTCCGGGCCAGAACGCTCCCGCAAGTTTCTGTGCCGTGGCGTTGACGACCGCGTAGCCTTGCGCCTCCTCCAGCCCCAGCACATGCACGATCAGCGGGTTGAAGCGTGGCCGCGCCTTGGCGGCGAAGATCTTGGCTATGGCGTGCGCGTCGAGCGCATTGGCGCCGAGGCCATAGACGGTCTCGGTGGGAAAGGCCACGATGTCGCCGCGGGCAACGGCCTCGCCCGCGCGTCGGATCGCATCTTGCGTGGCGGCGATGATCGGCATGCTGCGCTTATAGGATGAAGACCCCGACCAGTTCCACCATCCGCTACGGCTGGTGCCGACCGCGACAAACGAGCGGACTGACCCCAGCGTTGACCGGCAGGCAGGCTGGGGCCCACCATGGGTGCCCATGCCCACCCTGCTTCTCACCCATCCCGCCTGCCTCGAGCATGATACCGGCCAAGGTCACCCCGAGCGAGCCGACCGCTTACGCGCCATCGAGCAGGCTTTGTCGGCGGACGTCTTCGATAGCCTCAAGCGCGAGGAGGCACCCCGCGCCGACATTGCTGCCATCGAGCGCGTGCATCCTGCGCGGTATGTCGAAGCGATCCGTGCCGCGACGCCGGAGCGCGATCACGTGCATCTCGATCCCGACACCGTCATGTCGCCGGGAAGCTTCGAGGCGGCGCTCAGAGCCGCGGGTGCTGCCGTTTATGCCGTCGATCAGGTCATGACGGGCACAGCACAAAACGCCTTCTGCGCCGTGCGGCCTCCCGGTCACCACGCCGAACCCAACCGTCCCATGGGCTTCTGCCTGTTCAACAACGTCGCCATAGCCGCGCTTCATGCCCGCGCCGCCCATGGTGCGGAGCGGGTGGCGGTGGTCGATTTCGACGTGCATCACGGTAACGGCACGCAAGGAGCCTTCTGGTCCGACAAGGACCTGTTCTACGGCTCGACCCACCAGATGCCGCTCTACCCAGGCACCGGCGCCTTAAGCGAGATGGGCGTCGGCAATATCGTCAATGCGCCGCTGAGCCCAGGCGATGGCGGCGAGCAGTTCCGCGAGGCGTTCCTCACGCGCATCCTGCCGGCGCTGCACAATTTCGGCCCCGACATCCTGCTGGTCTCCGCCGGCTTCGACGCCCATCGTGACGACCCCTTGGCGCAGCTCCAACTGGTGGAGGCCGATTTCGCCTGGGTGACCGAGATGCTGCTCGAGGCGGCCGCCAAGCACGCCGGCGGCAGGCTGGTCTCGACGCTGGAAGGCGGCTACTCCCTCGACGCGCTTGGCCGCTCCGCTGCCGCCCATGTGCAAACCCTGATGATTGCGGCCTCTTGATCGTTGCCGCCGCAAGAGGCTAAAGCCACGTCATGGCCAAAGCACCCGACCACGCCGACATCAAGGATATGAGCTTCGAGCAGGCGCTGAAGGAGCTCGAAGGCATCGTCGATCGCCTGGAGCGGGGCGATGTCGAGCTCGAGGCCTCGATCCTCATCTATGAGCGCGGCGAGGCGCTGAAGGCTCATTGCGAGGCGCTTCTGCGCAAGGCCGAGGCCAAGGTCGAGAAGATCGCACTCAATGCCAGCGGCCAGCCGACCGGCACCGAGCCGCTCGACGTCGAGGATTAGCGGGCCGGCCAAAGGCCGGGCCCGTTGGCGGGCATGACACGTCTCAATAGGTGAGCAGCGTGACCTTCAGGCGGAGCCCCTGTTTTGGCCGCAGCGTGATGCGCGAAAACGGCACCGGCCTCTCGCCTTGCGGCAGCTCGAAGCGGGCACGGGCGAGCAGGCTCGCGAGCATCACTTTGCCTTCGAGCATGGCAAAGGCGCCGCCGATGCAGGTCCTAGGACCCGCGCCGAAGGGCATGTAGGCGCAGCGGTGGCGCCCGGCGGCGGCCTCCGGCGCGAAGCGGGAGGGATCGAAGCGGAGTGGCTCCGGCCACAGGTGGCGATGACGATGCACGACATAGATAGGGATGAGGACATTGGCACCCGCCTTGAGATCGATACCGCCAACGCTGGCGGCTTTGCTCGTGACCCTCACCAAGGCGGGCGCGGGCGGGTAGAGGCGCATCGCCTCCTGAAAAATCTGCTCGAGCAGGCCGAGCCGTGCCACATGCTGGCTGCCGATCTGCTCGTCTCCTGCCACGCACAGCACCTCCTCGCGCGCCCGCTCCTGCCACTCCGGCATGAGCGCCAGCAGGTACAGGGTCCAGGTGAGCGCCTGCGCGGTCGTCTCGTGGCCGGCCATCAGGAAGGTGACCACGTTGTCGATGATCAGGCTGTCCGGCATGGAGGAGCCGGTTGACGGGTCACGTGCCGTCACCAGACGTCCCAGGAGATCGGCCGCCTCCCCGCCATCCTGCCGGCGGCGGTCAAGCACGCGCTGCGCGACGCGCCTGAGCTCGCTGCTTGCGCGGGCCATGCTGAGGGCGCCCGGATGCGGCGTCCAGCGGGGCAGCCCGAGCGAGCTGAAGGCGATCTTCCACACCGTATGGGCGAGGAAGGCCGTGCCAAATCTCTCGACCGCCCGGCGGTCATCCTCGCAGAGGCTCCCCCCGAGCACCGTGTCCTGCAGCACCTGCAAGGTCGCCCGCGTCATGTCGCGGTCGATCGGCTGGCTTGAGCCTGGCATGGCCTTGCTCCAGCGCTGCAGCACGGTGCTGGCGGCCGCGGCAAAGGCCGGAACGAACCGCGCGACCTCGGGGGGACTGAATAGCGGCGCCGCCAGCCGCCTTTGCCAGCGCCAGGCCTCGCCTTCGGCAATGAGCAGCCCCTTGCCGCCGAGTCCGCCTAAGATTTCCTCATGCGGCGGGTTCTTGGAGAAGCTGTCGCTGTCATCGAGCAGGATGGTCTGGATCAGCGCGGGATCCATGACGTAGAGGGTCTCGATCCCGAGCGACCGGTAGAACACGACCGGCTCGTCGTAGAAGTCTTGGGACCAGCTCGCGATGGGATTGCTGATGGTCTTCAGGATGAGCAAAGGGAAGCTGAGCCGCCGCTTGGGCGGCACCGGCAGGAGCGGTATGGTTTCTGGCATGGCCATCAATTCATGACACATCCGACCCCAGCTGTTAGGGTATTGATAGCTCGTGCTGCGGTCGATAAGGGTCCTTCTAACGAACAGCGGTGGCTGAGCTTTTTCCAAACCGCCAGGGTGATGAATGAGCGCTGAAAGCCCAACGCCGCTGCTTGACCGGGTGCGCAATCCTGAGGAGCTGCGCGCGCTTCAGGATCACGAGCTGCCGCAGCTGGCGCAGGAGCTGCGCCAGGAGACCATCGACGCGGTCTCGGTCACCGGAGGCCATCTCGGCGCAGGTCTGGGCGTGGTCGAGCTCACCATTGCCCTGCATCATGTGTTCGATACGCCCAACGACCGGCTGATCTGGGACGTGGGCCACCAGACCTACCCCCATAAGATTATGACCGGGCGCCGCGGCCGCATCCGCACGCTCCGCCAGCCGGGAGGCTTGTCCGGCTTCTGCAAGCGCGAGGAGAGCGAATACGACACCTTCGGCGCCGGCCACTCCTCGACCTCCATCTCGGCTGGTCTCGGCATGGCGGTGGCGCGCGACCTTGCGGGAAAGACGCACAACGTGATCGCCGTGATCGGCGACGGCGCCATGAGCGCTGGCATGGCCTATGAGGCGATGAACAATGCTGGCGCCATGGACTCCCGCCTGATCGTCATCCTCAACGACAACGACATGTCGATCGCCCCGCCAGTGGGCGCCATGAGCGCCTATCTTGCCCGCCTCATTTCCGGCGGCACCTACCGCCAGCTCCGCAACTGGGCCAAGCAGCTCGCCAAGGCGCTGCCCAAGAGCTGGGAGCGCCGGGCGGCGCGCGCCGAGGAATATACCCGCGGCTTCTGGACCGGTGGCACACTGTTCGAGGAGCTCGGCTTCTATTATGTGGGCCCCATCGACGGCCACAATTTCGATCATCTGCTGCCGGTGCTGCGCAATGTGCGCGACATGAAGAACGGGCCGATCCTGATCCATGTGGTGACGCAGAAGGGCAAGGGCTACGAGCCCGCCGAGACCTCCGCCGACAAGTTCCACGGCGTCGGCCGCTTCAATATTGTCACTGGCGCCCAGGAGATTTCGGCGGGGAGCCCGGCGAGCTACACCAAAGTGTTTGCCAATGCGCTGATCGAGGAGGCGCGCGCCGACGACAAGATCGTCGCCATCACCGCGGCCATGCCGTCGGGCACCGGGCTCGACCGTTTCGCCGAAATCTTCCCCGACCGCTGCTTCGATGTGGGCATCGCCGAGCAGCACGCAGTAACCTTTGCCGCCGGCCTTGCGGCCGAAGGCTTCAAGCCTTTTGCCGCCATCTATTCCACCTTCCTGCAGCGCGCTTACGACCAGATCGTGCACGACGTGGCCGTCCAGCGCTTGCCGGTGCGCTTTGCCATCGACCGGGCGGGGTTCGTCGGCGCCGATGGCCCCACCCATGCCGGCGCCTTCGACGTCGCCTATCTCACCTGCCTGCCGGGCATGGTGGTCATGGCCGCGGCCGACGAGGCTGAGCTCATGCATATGGTGGCGACCGCCGCCGCCATCGACGACCAGCCCTCCGCCTTCCGCTATCCGCGCGGCGAGGGGATGGGCGGGGTGCTGCCGAAGCGGGGGACGCCATTGGAGCTCGGCAAGGGACGCATCCTGCGCGAGGGCTCGGCCGTGGCGCTGCTGTCCTTTGGCGGGCGGCTTGCCGAAGCTTCGCGAGCGGCCGACCAGCTCGCGGGATTTGGGCTCTCCACGACGCTGGCGGACGCCCGCTTCGCCAAGCCGCTCGATGTTGATCTCGTAACCCAGCTCGCCCGCCACCATGAGGTGCTGATCACCCTGGAGGAGGGGGCAGGCGGCGGCTTCGGCTTCCAGGTGCTGAAGGCGCTCGCCGACAAGGGACTGCTCGACCGCGGCCTCAAGGTCAGGACCTTGACGCTGCCCGACCGCTTCATCGAGCAGGACAAGCCCTTCGCCATGTATGAGGCAGCCGGCCTCAACGCCTCGGGCATCGTCGCCACGGTCTTCGCCGCGCTCGGCAAGGATTTCGGCGGCGAGGTGGTGCGCCTGGCCTAAAGCGGGTAATCCACTAATCGAGCTGGCAGTCCTGGATGAACTGGGCAACCGCCTGGGCGCGGCCCTTGTCCGACAGCGTGGCGCTCGTCTCACCCATCTTGACCGTGAGCGGTCCATCGGCGCGCAAGACGTCGAGCACCGGCTTCACCTCGATATCGCTCGCTTCGGCAAAGGTCATCCCGCTCGTCTCGTCGAGCGTCGCTTCGCCCTTGACCGGCGCTTGCGCCTGGCCGGCGGAGAACTCGATCAAGAGCGGCTGGCCGGATTTGGTGCCGCTGACCTCGGTGTGCACGTCGAGCACGGCGATGCTCATCCCGTTGAAGCAGGAGAGCATGAACAGCGGGTTCTCCGCGGGGTTGAGCGGCCCGTAAGCGAGCGAGGTGAGGTTGTCGCTGGAGTGCTCGGTCCAAAGCAACGCGTCCTCCGTGCGCGCGAAGCTCGCCAATGGTAGCGCCCCGACCGCGCAGGCAAGAGCGAGGAACAGGCAAGCGCGCGACGGAACCATCATGGCGGGAGACTTTCTTGGTTGATCTGCCGGGACCGCATGTAAGGCCTAGAGCATGATCCGGAAAAGTGGAAGCCGATTTTCTGAAAAGATCATGCTCAAACAAAACGCTAGAGCGCTGTCGCGATTCTATTTCACGCGATAGCGCTCTAAGCAGAGCTTTGCTAGTCGAGCCTGCAGTCCTTGGCAAATTTGGCAAGCTCCGTTGCGCGGTCCGGCTCGGGCAGGACAGTGGCGGTCTTGCCAATCTTAACCGTGACCGGTCCCCTCTCATTGAGCACGGCGATGACCGGCTTCACGGGGAATGTCTTGGCCTCGGCGAAGATGAAACCGCTCATCTCGTCGGTCGTGGTCGTGCCCTTGACCGAGACCTTGGTGGCGCCAGCCGCGAGCTCGATGATCACCGGTTGGCCAACCTTGGCGCCCTCGATGTCCACATAGACCGTCATCTCGCTCGTCTTGTCGCGATTGCTGCAGCTCAGCAGGACCACAAAGTCCTCGGTCGTCTCGGTCGAGCCGAGCACGAGCGAAGGCCCGTCCTCGTTGCTGCTGTAGCCCCAGCCATAACCGGGAAAGGCTTCGACGGCGCGGGCCGGCGGCGCTGCGGCGAGCAGCGAGGCAAGGGCGAGCAGCAAGGCAAGTGTGAGGAGTAGGGCGCACCAGCTGCGCATCGGCGTCGGTGCGCAAGCCTCCGGAACGCACGCCGCCAGCGGCCCGGCCAAATGCGAGCTAGGGCCGCGCCGACTTGCCATTCGGCCCTCGTCGCAGCATGGCTTGAGCCTTGTCCGGGGGGCTGGCGAAGCGCCCCCTGAAGTGCGGATTGAACTCGTAATAATTGCAGGTGAGCTCGTCGCCTTCGGCGATATCGACCAGCGCATAGCCCTTGTCGAAGATGCGGAAGTCGGTGTTGGGCTTATCGGTGTGGTTCATGAACTTGCCGTTGTCGCTGTCCAGCACGATGACGCCCCGCCGCTCCATATGCGGATAGCCATAGCGTGCTAAGTACTCCTGCATGTGGGAAGAAAGGCGCTCGAGCTCGGTAGCGTCGATAAAGATGTCGAATTTGGGGTCGAGGCTCCAGAACAGGGCGCCGCTCGCGATGAACTCTCCGGCGAAGACTCCGAGGCCCTGGATTGCGCTGTGCCCAACATATGTCCTGACGAGCAGCATCACTGCCCCCTTTGCTTGCGGCGGATCTCAGTTGGAATTGCAAGACGCGACCTCACCGCTTGCGCGGCTGCCCGAGGCTGAGGACGGAAACGCGGCCGGATCATGCGGGATTGCCGGTGGCTCCATCCACAGCCGCCAACAGGGTCCGCTTGCGGCGGACGCGTGGCTGCAGGCGCGCCTGCTGCAAACGCTGGATGCGGCGCTCGAGATAGGGCGAGAAATGCCCGGCGTAGCGCGTCCACAGCGACGGGATGCACCAGTCCTCACCGGTCACGCGGCCCCGGCAAGCGTGCGAGCCGCAGGCGCAGTCGAACTCGTCGTAAGGCGAGCCGTCGCACATGGCGTAGTCGATGGTCACCTCGGTGCTGGCCTCGATGGCCTCCATGGCGACGATGGCGATCTGTCCTCTCAAACCCGCATTCGGGCTGCAGCTGTGATTGATGAAGTCCGGGAGCTCGTCGGCGGTCAGCGAGGCGAGATAGAGGCCCTCGTCGACCTGCACCGTGTGGCGCCGGATCGCGGGCGACAAATCGTCGAGCTCGGCGGCGCTGACGATGCGTCCGCTCCACACGGCGACGAGCTCGCCGGGCGCAATCGGTTCCCGAGCGATAACGGCCTTGCCGCCGTTCACGTCACGATTTCGGACTACACATTTTTCGGTGAGATAGGCCGTCGGACCTGGGCTCACGAGACCTCCGCGAGGGCGCGCTGAGCGGGGCGCTGTCGCAGCTGCTTCACTGGCGGTTCCGGCCGCTCCCGGTCCATCATCCGCGCGCCAGAATCTCCGAACGCGAGCGGAAGTGTAAGAGAAGCTGTGGTGCCCATCTACAAAAAAAAGCGGCTTGATCAAATGATGGTGGAAAAGGGCCTGGCGGCTACGCGGTCCCGCGCCGCCGATCTGATCAGGCTGGGCGAGGTGAAAGTGGGGGGCGTGGCCGTGCTGAAGCCGGGGGCGCTGGTGGGGGAGGGGGCCGAAATCGCGGTCAGCCCCGGCGCGAACCCCTACGTCTCTCGCGGCGGCCTCAAGCTTGCCTCAGCGCTCGACGCCTTCGGCCTCGATCCTCTGGGCAGGATCGCGCTCGATATCGGCGCCTCGACCGGCGGCTTCACCCATGTACTCATCACCCGCGGTGCTAGGCAGGTCTTCGCCATCGATGTCGGCCACGGACAGCTCCACGCTCAACTCCGCGCCGAGCCCCTGGTCGTGGTGCTGGAGGCGACCGATGCGCGGAGCCTCGGCCCCGAGATCATCGAGGGGCCGGTGGGCGCCATCGTCGCCGATGTGAGCTTCATCAGCCTGACGCTGGCGCTCCCCGCCGCGCTTGCCCTTGCCGCGCCGGGGGCGTGGCTCGTGGCGCTGGTCAAGCCGCAATTCGAGGCGGGCCGCGAGGCGGTGGGCAAAGGCGGCATCGTGCGCGACGCTGCCGACCGCCGCGCAGCCATCACGCGAGTGCGGGCGTTCATCGAGGGCACGGCCGGCTGGACGGTGATCGGCGAAATGGCCTCGCCGATCCTGGGCGGCAGCGGCAACCAAGAAATCCTGATCGGGGCGCGCTATGGAGCTTGAGCTCCGCATCGATCGCCTCGGCGCCCAGGGCGACGGCGTGGCGCAAGGACCTGAGGGTCCGCTCTTTGTGCCCTATGCGCTGCCTGGCGAGCGAGTGAGGGTGGCGGTCGAGGCCGGCCAGTCGCATGGGCGGCTGGTCGCCGTGCTCGACCCAAGCCCCGACCGGGTCCTGCCCATCTGTCCCCATTTCGGCATCTGCGGCGGCTGCGCGCTGCAGCATCTGGAAGAGGGGGCGTACCTTGCCTGGAAACGCGATCAGGTCGGCGCGGCGCTGGCGTCGAGGGGGCTCGATGTGAGTATTGAGCCCGTGCGCAGCGTGAAGCTGGCCAGCCGCCGGCGGGCCACCTTCGCGCTTGCCCGCGCGCCGTCGGGGGCCGTGCTCGGCTACCATTGGCGCGGCAGCCACGACATCTTCGAGGTCGAGGCGTGCCCGGTCCTGGTTCCGCAGCTGGAGGCGAGCCTGCCCAAGCTCAAAGCCGCGCTCGCGGGCCTCGCGCCGGCGAAGGGCCAGGCGCGGGTCAGCGTCACTGTGAGCGATGCCGGACTGGATGTCGCGGTGGAGGACGTTAGCGCAGCGCTCGGCGCCGGCCGGCGCGCGTCCCTGGCGCAAGCATCCATGGCGGCGGGCGTGGCTAGGCTCACGCTTGACGGCGAGGTCGTCATGCAACGGGCGGCGCCGTCGCTCACCCTGTCGGGCGCGCATATCGTTCCGCCGCCAGGCGCCTTCCTGCAAGCGAGCGGTGCGGCCGAGCAAATCCTGGTCGAGCTGGTGGGGGAGGGGGTAGGGCGCGCCAAGCGCGTGGCCGATTTGTTCGCCGGGCTCGGGCCCTTCACCCTGGCGCTGGCAAAAGGCGCTGCGGTCGACGCCTTCGAGCAGGACGCGGACGCGCTCGCGGCGCTTGCCGTGGCGGCGCGGGCGACGCCCAAGCTCAAGCCCGTGCGGGTTCACGTGCGGGATCTGTTCCGCACGCCGCTTACGGCCAAGGAGCTCGCCGCCTATGACGCCTTGGTGCTCGATCCGCCGCGCGCCGGCGCAAGAGCGCAAGCGACGGAGCTTGCGGCCTCCTCGGTGGCGAAAATCGTGGCCGTGTCTTGCAATCCCGGCACGCTCGCCCGCGATCTCCGCATCCTGATCGACGGCGGCTATCGCATCACCCGCGTGGTGCCGGTCGACCAGTTCCGCTTCTCGCCCCATATTGAGGTCGTGGCGTATCTTGAGCGGTAGGACAGATCTCGGCCGGCTCAATCCCCGCTTCCCGTCATGGCCGGGCTTAGCCTGCCCCAAATAGCCAAAATAGCCATTTCGGCCAAAACAGTCAGAACAGCTCCTTGAGCCATTTCGGCATCACCGCCGCCGGATATGCTCTCTGTATGAAGGCTACAACGTGACTCAGCCAGGAGCCCTGTGATTAATTCAAGAGCGACCGGCAGCGCGTGGGTGGGTCTGCACTCCGGATACCAGCCAGGGGTCTGGCGCCGCTTGGCTGAGGCGGTTGGAGCCCAGGATGTCGGGCTGACGGCGTCGGCGAGGGGCGAGGGGGGCAGTGGCCATGAAATATTTCACCGCCAAGGATGCGAAGAACCAGTTCGGGCGCCTGCTCGACCAGTCGCGCGCCGAGCCCGTGTTGGTGGTCAAGCATGGGCGCCCCGTCGCGGTCGTGTTGTCATATGAGGAGTACGAACGTGTGGAAGAGCTTGAGCGCGCTTATTGGGCGGCCAAGGCTGGAGCGGCAGACGCCGAAGGCTATCTCGGCGCTGCCGAAACCGAGGCCCTCATCGACCGGCGGCTCGCCTTGCGCGATTGAGCTGTCGCGGGCAGCTGCGGAGATTCTCGCCTCGCTCAGCCCCCGCGAGGGCCAGCGCGCCGCGGCACTCACCATGCTCCGCCGCAAGGATTGGGCTCCCGCCAAAGGCACGCTGGCGCGGGACTTCATCGAGGCGCGCGCCGGAGAGTTCCGCCTCGTCTACCGCTTCGACCGCGACTGCATCAAGGTGGCGCTGCTCGCCCGCATGAGCGACTCCCGCCCGCGCGAGACGCCGCAGCTCGGCCTGGTCCGCGAGCGCGACGACTGAATTGCCATCCATAGGGTTCGCACCGCACTCAGCCGCCAAAGCGAAAGAGGACCGGGCTTGCACCTTGCTCCCCGCTCCCCCTTGTGGGGGAGCACGCTCGCGCTTTGCGCGAGCGGAGGGGGTGGGCCCGGAGTCTGTGAGTTATGCACGCAAGGCTCCACTGCACACGGCACTCAGCCGCGAAAGCGATAGAGACCCCCTCCCTACGCAAGGGGGAGGGGAGAATACGCGGCGAGGCCGAGTTGACAGCAGAACGCGCCCGGAGGTTGCATCAACTGTGGTCTACCAGGCCCGCCAACGGGCCCGGCCTTTGGCCGGTCCGACGACAGGCTCAGGCGAGCCTGCAGTGGCCGCTGCCGCTGGTGGATAACACGCCAGCGGGTGGTTTGCTGGATCGCCCGGTCAAGCCGGGCGATGACAACAACAATGGCGCCGATAGCCTAGGCTAGCCCTTGCCGGTCTGGCCGCGGTGGCGGAGGTAATGGTCGGCGAGCACGATGGCCATCATCGCCTCGCCGATCGGCACGGCGCGGATGCCGACGCAAGGGTCGTGACGGCCTTTGGTGGAGACCTCGGTGTCGTGGCCGTCGCGGTCGATGGTCCGCCGCGGCGCCAGGATCGAGGAGGTGGGCTTCACCGCAAAGCGCGCCACGACAGGCTGGCCGGTAGAGATGCCGCCCAGGATGCCGCCGGCGTTGTTGGACAGGAATTCCGGTGCCCCGTCGGGGCGCATGCGCATCTCGTCGGCATTCTCCTCGCCCGACAGCGCCGCCGCGGCAAAGCCCGCGCCGATCTCCACCCCCTTCACCGCATTGATGCTCATCAGCGCCGAGGCGATGTCCTGGTCGAGCTTGCCGTAGATGGGCGCGCCGAGGCCGGCCGGCACGCCGTCGGCCACGATCTCGATCACCGCGCCCGTGGACGAGCCGGCCTTCCGCACCTCATCGAGAAATGTGGCCCAGCGTTCGGCCGCCTTGGCATCGGGCGAAAAGAACGGGTTGTTGTCGACCTCGGCCCAGTCCCAATTGGCGCGGTCGATCTTGTGTGGGCCCATCTGCACCAGCGCCCCGCGCACGCGCATGCCCGGCACCACCTTCCGCGCCACGGCGCCGCCCGCGACGCGGGAGGCCGTCTCCCGCGCCGAGGCCCGCCCGCTGCCCCGCCAATCGCGCAAGCCATATTTGACGAGATAGGTGTAGTCGGCGTGGCCGGGGCGGAACTTGTCCTTGATGTCGCCGTAGTCCTTCGACCGCGCATCGACATTCTCGATCTGAAGCGCGATCGGCGTGCCGGTGGTGACCTGCTCGCCGGAGGATTCGTCGGTGAACACGCCGGACAGGATGCGCACCTGGTCGGGCTCCTGGCGCTGGGTGGTGAAGCGCGACTGCCCGGGCTTGCGCTTGTCGAGATAGGCCTGGATCTCGGCCTCGGTCAGTGGAATTCCGGGCGGGCAGCCATCCACCACGCAGCCGATCGCCGGCCCATGGCTCTCGCCCCAGGTGGTGATACGGAACAGATGGCCGAAGGTGTTGTGCGACATGGCTCTTCTTAAGAGTGTGGCTGAACGGCGTCCAGCGAAGGGAGCATAGCGCCAACCCCGCAACGATCTCTTTCGTCATGCCCGGCTTTATGCCGGGCATCCACGTCCTTACAGTTTGGAAGGCTCAAAACGTGGATGGCCGGGACGAGCCCGGCCATGACAAGAAATCGTTTAAGCAGCGGGACCACTCAATCCTTCACCACGGAGATATCCGGCGCGTCCTCGTTTTTCATGCCGACCACATGGTAGCCCGCGTCGATATGCAGGATCTCCCCGGTCACGCCGCGCGACAGGTCCGACAATAAATACAGCGCGCCTCCGCCCACATCCTCGATGGACACGGTGCGCCGGAGCGGTGAGTTGAACTCGTTCCACTTCAATATGTAGCGGAAGTCGGCGATGCCCGACGCGGCCAAGGTCTTGATCGGGCCGGCCGAGATGGCGTTGACGCGGATATTCTCCTTGCCGAGATCGGCGGCGAGATAGCGAACGCTCGCCTCCAGCGCCGCCTTGGCCACGCCCATCACATTATAATGGGGCATGACCTTCTCGGCGCCGTAATAGGTCAGCGTCAAGAGCGACCCCCCTTGGCGCATCAGCTTCTCCGCCCGCTTGGCGAGCGCGGTGAAGGAGTAGCAGGAGATGAGGAGCGTCTGGACGAAGTTTTCCTGGGTGGTATCGACATAGCGCCCGTCGAGCTCCCCCTTGTCGGAGAAAGCGACCGCATGCACCAGGAAATCGAGGCTGCCCCAGGCCTCGCCTAACCTGGCGAACACCGCCTCGACGCATTTGTCGTCAGTGACGTCGCAAGGCAGCACGATGCTGCAGCCGATCTCCGCGGCGAGTGGCTCGACCCGCTTCTTGATGGCGTCGCCCTGATAGGTGAGGGCGACCTCGGCGCCTTGCATGTGGCAGGCCTTGGTGATGCCCCAGGCGATTGAGCGGTTGTTGGCGACGCCGAACACGACGCCGCGCTTGCCCGCCATCAGCTTCGCGCTCTCTGTCATTCTCCCTCCGCCCCTTCCTCGTGACCGGGCTTTATAATGCCCGTGCCCGCGGGCAGGAAGGCCTTTTGACTCAAAAGGGGATGGTCAAGGGGGGAGGGCGCCAAACCCCAAATGACCTCTAGGACTGTCATGACCCGCCAACGGGCCCGGCCTTTGGCCGGCCGATGACAGCCTCCGGCGGGTCATCCAGTAACCGCTTGTTTTGGATGGGCCGGCGTCCGCCTTTCGTGGATACTGGATCGCCCGGTCAAGCCGGGCGATGACAACAAATAAAGGCAGAATGAAAGGTCCGCGCCGGCTGAGAGTCACAGATTGAGAGGTCAGCCGTCCAGCGACCAGTGGCCGTCGCTGTTGCGGCAGGCGATGCCCTCGATCTGCTTATTGTAGTTGCCGAGCGTCAGCGCATAGATCACGTGCCGGCAGACGCGGCCTTGATCGTCGCGGAAGGCCGAGACGGGCCTGACCGCGCCCGCGAGCTGCCGCGCCGGCCGCTTCCACAGAAGCGTGGTACTGTCGCCGAGCTCGCTCAGCGCGAGATCGAGCGCCTTAAGCGCCACGGCGCGGTCGCTGCCGTCGAGTTTGGAGCGAAGTTCGGCCCAGGGTGCCGCAGGGGCTACAGGGTTTGTCGCTGCTTCGGTCACCGCCGGAGCGATCGAGCCGGTCGCTTCCTGGGACTTGAGAGGAAAAGAGGCGGGCGCCAATAACGCAAGCACTAATGCGCCCGCCCCAATGATGATAGGAGCGTCCCCTCGGAACGTACGCATAACCACCCGTCCCCAACTCTCGCGAGGTCAACAACCCCGCGCTACTATCAACAGGACTCATGGTGCCCTATCAGGGTGAGGAAAACGTAAATGCCCGTTTCGTGCCGGAACGGGAGCAAAAATTCTTGGGTTAAGCGGCGACCGGCCACGAGACGAGAAAGAGCATGCAGCAGGACCAGCCCGCAGATCAGGGCGCGCAAAGCCAGGATTTCCAGGAGGCGCAGGAGCCGTTCGCCCTCTTCGCCCGCTGGATGGCGGAGGCCGAGGCGCACGAGCCCAACGACCCCAATGCCATGGCGCTCGCCACCGTTGACGGGCAGGGCACGCCGAATGTGCGGATGATTCTGTTGAAGGGCGCCGACACAAGCGGCTTCGTCTTCTATACCAATTGCCAGAGCGCCAAGGGGCTGGAGCTTGCCGCCAACCCGCGCGCCGCGCTCCTCTTCCATTGGAAGAGCCTGAGGCGCCAGATCCGCATCCGTGGGCCCATCGAGCCGGCAAGCGACGCGGAGGCCGATGCTTATTTCGCCACACGGTCGCGCGCCAGCCGGATCGGCGCCTGGGCTTCGAACCAGTCTCGCCCGCTTGCCAGCCGCGCCGTGCTGGCAGAGGCGGTGGCGCGGGAAGTGGTGCGATTCGGCGTGAGCGACGTGACGCGGCCACCCCATTGGCACGGCTATCGCGTCGTGCCCTTAGAGATCGAGTTCTGGCAGGATCGGCCCTTCCGCCTGCATGACCGCGTCGTGTTCCGGCGGAGCGGCGCGGGCGGGCCCTGGGTGAAGACCCGCCTCTACCCGTGACCCTGCGAAGCGCTTATTTTCCTATAGCCTGATCCGGAAAAGTGGGAACCGGTTTTCCGATAAGATCATGCTCAAATAAAAACCTAGAGCGCTGTCGCGATTCTATTTCACGCGATAGCGCTCTAAGGGACAGGAGCGAGGCGTGAGAGAAGTTCGACATGGCGCAGATCCCCAATGAAGAGCGCAGGACGCTGATCCTGACCGGTGCCTCGCGCGGCATCGGACATGCGACGGTGAAGCGCTTCCCCTCTGCAGGGTGGAGAGTGGTCACCTGCTCGCGCCACCCTTTCCCGGAGAACTGTCCCTGGGAGGCGGGGCCCGAGGACCACATCCAGGTGGACCTCGCCGATCCCGACAACACGCTCAACGCCATCGCTCTGATGCGGGACAGGCTGAAGGCCCAAGGCGGGCGGCTCAATGCGCTGGTCAACAACGTTGCGATCTCGCCCAAGGCGGACGGAGGCGCACGGCTCGGCAGCATCGACACAGAGCTTGCCGACTGGCAGGCGGTGTTCCAGGTCAATTTCTTCGCGCCTCTCATGCTCGGCCGCGGGCTGATCGTGGAGCTGGAGGCGGCGGGCGGAACGGTGGTGAATGTGAGCTCGATCGCTGGCTCCAGGGTGCATCCCTTCGCCGGCTCGGCTTACGCCACGTCGAAGGCAGCCCTTGCGGCGCTCACCCGCGAGATGGCGGCCGACTTCGCGCCGCGCGGCGTCAGGGTGAACGCCATCTCGCCGGGCGAGATCGACACGGCGATCCTGTCGCCCGGCACCGAGGCGCTGGTCGCCGGCATCCCCATGCGCCGGCTAGGGGCTCCCGAGGAGGTAGCCAAGGCCATCTATTTCCTCTGCACAGAGCAGTCGAGCTACATCAATGGTGCGGAGCTGCACATCAATGGCGGCCAGCATGTGTAGCTCTGAAGCGAAGCTCAGCGCGTGCTGCCGGTGGGGCTGTCGGCGTAACCGAGCGCCTGCATGCGGCGAATGAGGCCGCCGAGGTCGTCCTCGGTCAGCACGTCGCTCGTCGCGTCGGGGGTGGCGGTCTCCGGCGGCGTCACGTCCCCCTCGCCATCGGGCACATAGAAGCTCGCCGCAGCCTGCACCGTCGGGTTGTCGCCATTGGGCCCGCTCGAGGAATCGACGGCAAAGCGGGCGCCGCTCTCGCGCTCGCGCAGCACTGCGGCCCAATGGGTCCAATGGCCCCCGAGCAAGCTATCCTTGGCAAAGGGCCGCTCGACCAGGTGATGGCGCAGCAAGCCGTTCTGCTGCAGCACCATGAGGTAGCTCGTGGTGTTGGTGGCCTCGTCGACGCAGTCCTGCTGGCTGGGATCGCCGGAGCCCAGAAAGTCCATGCTCGGCCGGTCGGTCGCGGTCCCCACCACAGGCGCCACGCGCCGCTCCATCCAGGCGACCGCATAGGCAACCGCGCGCCGTTCTTGCGCCGCGCTGTCATCACGGCGCACGCGCGCCATCACGTCCGCGATCTCCGCGACATCGCTCCCAGTGAAGGTAAAGGGCGTCTGCGCCTTGCAGCCATAAGCGTGGCAGACGGTGACGGTGTTGGCTTGCGGCGCCTTGGCCGCGAACTGCTCGAAATGCGCCTCGGGAGGTCCCTCCTGCTCATAGACGCAACCCCCGAGCGGCGTGAGCAAGGCCCATGAACACGGACAAAGGCGCTCCTCGCGCACGCCAGCAACACGCCATGACTGTCGACCAATCCCCCGACCCCGACCCCACGCGCGTCGAGGACCCTCAAGATCGGGGTCGAGAGTCCATCGGCACTGGTTGAGATTTGGTTAGGCGCCTTGGCCTCGGCAGACGAGAACGCAGCGGCTAGGGGCCGGCCGCGGCGCGCAACCCTTCCGCGGCCACCATCGCCTCGGCCCGGTCCAGTCCGCGCTTGAAGCGGTCGAACAGCTCCTCGATCTCCGCCTCGGTGATGATGAGGGGAGGGCAGACGGCGAGCGTGTCGCCGATCGGCCGGGTGATCAGCCCCTCGTCCTGCACCAGCATGCTGGCGCGCGTGCCGACGAACAGCTTGGGCGGGAAGGGGCGCTTGGTGGGTTTGTCGGCGACCAGCTCCACGCCACCCATCAGCCCCATGCCGCGGGCTTCGCCCACCAGCGGATGTTCCCCCAGCGCTTTGAGCCGCATCTGGAAGCGCGGGATCAGCGCTCGCGCCTTGCCGATGATGTCGTCGCGCTCATAGATTTCCAGCGCCTTCAAGGCAATCGCCGCGGCGAGCGGGTGTCCCCCATAGGTGAAGCCATGGGCGAAGGCGCCGATCTTGCGGCTCTCCTCCAGCATGGCATGATAGACCGGCTCCGACACGGTGACGGCACCGAGCGGCGCGTAAGCCGAGGTGACAGCCTTGGCGATGGAGATGGTGTCCGGTTTCAAGCCAAAGGCCTCGCTGCCGAAGCGGGTGCCGAGCCGTCCGAAGCCGGTGATGACCTCATCGACGATGAAGAGGATGTCATATTTGGCGAGCACCGCCTGGACGTGGTCGAAATAGCCTTCAGGCGGCACGATCAGGCCGCCCGCCCCCATCACCGGCTCGGCGATGAANNGGCGAGCCGCGCCGCGAAATCCTGCTCGCTCTCGCCTGGTTCTGCGACCCGGTAGTGATGCGGGCAGTCGGTAAAGAGGAAGCGGTCGAGCGGCAGGTCGAAATCCGCATGGTTGTTGGGGAGCCCCGTGAGGCTCGCGGCGCCGAGCGTGACGCCGTGATAGGCCTTAATGCGCGAGATGAACTTCTTCTTGGCGGGGAGCCCGCGCGCGTTGTTGTAGTACCAGGCGAGCTTCACCTGGGTGTCGTTGGCCTCCGAGCCGGAAGCGGTGAAGAACACCTTGGAGGTGGGCGCGGGCGAGATCGCCTTCAGCTTCTCGGCGAGTTGAATAGCCGGATCGTGGCTCTTGGCGCCGAAGAGATGGGCGAAGGAGAGGCGGCTTAGCTGCTCCCGCGCGGCCTCGATCAGCTCCTGATTGCCGTAGCCGAGCGCGGTGCACCATAAACCCGCTATGCCTTCGATATAGCTCCTCCCTTGGTTGTCGAAGACGCGGATTCCTTCCCCCCGGACGATGATCGTGGGACCGGTGTCGCGGAACCTGGCAAGTTCGGTATAAGGATGCACCAGGCTTGCGACGTCGCGGGTCTGCTCGGGGTCAAGCGGCGGCATCGTCGATCTTCCGGCGGGTTAGAGGGCGTAGCTCGCGGCAGGGTAAAGCATGGCCAAGGCCAAGGCTGCAACGGGGTTTCGGGATTGAGCGCGCGTTACATACAGAAAGAGGCGCGTGGCGGCATCTGGTCGCGGCGCATGGCGCTCTTCTTCTTGCAGCTGCTCGTGCTCGCGGTGCTGCTGCACCGCTTCTTTTCCCTGAGCACACCGGCGGCGATGAACTTGCTCGCCCTATCGACCTTGGGTCTGGTGCTCGCCATCCTCGTGGCGATGGGGGCGCTGGTGCGCATCTGGTTCGGCGGCCAGAGGGGTGCCACCGCCGCCGTTGCCGGCATTGTCATTGCACTGATCGGGCTCTCGCTGCCGGGGTGGTTCCTCGCCAAGTTCATCATGTTGCCGAGGCTCACCGATATCGAGACGAGCCCGCGCGAGCCGCTCGACTTCAAGGTGCTCGCCTCCATGCGGCCGGCCGACGCCAATCCCATCAAGGATCCAAACGATACCGCCGCCGAGAAGCAAGAGAAGGCCTATCCCGACATCCGCCCAATGGAACTCGAGCGGTCCTCGCTCGAGGTCTTCGACATGGTGAATGAGGCCGTCAAGCGGCTGGGCTGGACCATCGCGCTCAGCGAGCCACCCGGCGACAACGGCGTTGGCCGCATCGAGGCGACCGACCGCACCATGATCATGGGCTTCACCGACGACGTGCTGGTGCGCGTCACCGGCGACGATGCTCACGCCTCGATCGATGTGCGCTCGGTGTCGCGCTACGGTCTGCACGATTTCGGCGCCAATGCCGCGCGCATCCGCACCTTGTTCGCCGAGGTGAAGTCCGAGCTTGAGAAGGGCGAGAGGACCGGGCTCGAGATCGCCGGCAAGAAGCCAGACAAGCAGCTGAAGATCGGCAAGCGCGGCAAGAAGGGGCGCAAAATCATCAAGCGGCCCACGCTGCCCGCTGCTCCGAAGCCGCCGCTGTTGACCCCCGACTGACCCTAGACGTCAAGAGGCGCCTGACGTCAGACGCGAGGCGGTCAAGGGGCGCGTGACGATCCTGGGTGGCAAATCGAATAGAGGCCTTCCAGACCGGCCGCGCCTTCGGTTGCGACCACGCCCCGGCTGATGAGATGCTCGAGATGGCCGAGCACCGAGAGCGCCGCCGCCTGTTTGAGATCGGCGTCGAGCCCCCCATAGAGCCGCGCGACGATGCGCGGGACCGAGCCCCGGCCCTCCTCGAGGCAGGTGAGGATGGTCTGCTCCCGCCAGCGCCGATGCATCAGATAGGCCTTGGCCACGCGTTGCGGCGTCTGGATGCGGCCGCCATGGCCGGGCAGGAACATCTTGTCGTGGCGCGTGAGCAGCCTCTCCAGCGAGGTGAGGAAGTTGGCCATGTTGCCTTCCGGCGGCGCGATGACGGTGGTGTTCCATCCCATCACATGGTCGCCGGTGAACAGGGTGCGCTGGCCCAGCAGCGCAAAGCACAGATGGTCCGGCGCGTGGCCGGGCGTATGCAGCACGTCGAGGGTGAAGCCCGGTCCCTTGATGGTGGCGCCGTCGGCGATCTTGCGATCGGGCATGAAGGCGGGGTCGACGAAGGCCTCCCCCAGTCCGGGCGCGCCGGCGCCGCGCCGGGACTCCGTCGGGCCGTAGGCCACCACCTCGCCGCCGAGCTGCGCCTGCAAGGGGCGCGCGCCGTCGCAATGGTCGCGGTGGCTGTGGGTGATGAGGATATGGCTGATGCGTTCGCCCTTGGTGGCGGCGGCGATCGCGCTTAAGTGGCGGTCGTTCTTGGGGCCAGGGTCGATGACCGCAACCTGGCCGCGGCCAACGAGATAGGTGTTGGTGCCGAGGAAGGTGTAAGGCCCCGGATTGTTGGCAACGATGCGGCGGACCTGCGGGGCGACCTCCTCGGCCACGCCGTAGTCCACGTCAACATTGCGATTGAAGGCAAGCTCCGCCGACATGGCCTCGAACTAAGGTTGTGAGCAATCCCGCGCCTCTATCTTAGCGGAGCGCGAGACAGGCGGCAGGGGCGCCCGCTCGACAGACTTAACTGTGCAGGGGCAATTGGCGCAAAATGTGGCTTGCCGGGTCATGCCCACGCCAGAAGCATCTGAGACCAAAGGATAAAGCCATGACCACGGGATGGCGGCAGGGAAGCAGCCATGGTCGGAGTGGCAGGATTTGAACCTGCGACCCCCGCGTCCCGAACGCGGTGCGCTACCAGGCTGCGCTACACTCCGACGGCTGGTCCTTGGGCGACGCTATATAGACGCTGGGCCGAAGACCCGCAAGGAAGACGGCCAAATCGAGCGCCCCCTAAAGACGAGGCACGCGGCCGCAAGGGGCTGCTCCAGGTCGCCCCGCCCAAGTCTCGCCAAGCCGCCCAAGTCTCGCCAAGCCCGCGCGATCTTGCTAGAGACTGCCCCACTGCGGGCGCCGAGCATGATCTTAGAAAAGTGGNNCCCGCCGAGCCTCCGCCGCCAGCTGCGCCGAGCCCGGCAACGCCCGCACAGACCGAGCTGCCCAAATCTCCCGCTCCTGAACCGGCACAAGTCGCGGCGCAGACGCCACCATCACCAGCCCAGCCTTCGCTACCGGTCCCCTGCACCTTCAAGGCGCTGCTCACCGACGCCGGGCCCAAGCTGCAATCCGGACTGATCTGGCGGGTGTTCGACAGTGCCGCAGCTGCCGACGGCAGCCACAAGCTGCTCAGCACCCATCGCGAGGCCATGCCCACGGCGGCGCTGCTTCCCGGCGAATATCTCGTCAATGCCGCTTACGGGCTCTCCAACCTGACCAAGAAGATCAAGGTGGAGAGCGGCCGCTCGATTGAGGAAACCTTCGTCCTCAATACCGGCGGGCTGAAGCTTGCCGCCGTGCTCGCCAATGGCGAGGCCCTGCCCCAGGAAGGCGTGCATTTCGACATCCTCTCCGACGAGGAGGACCAGTTCGGCAACCGCCACAAGATTCTGGGCGACGCCAAGCCGGGGCTGGTCATCAGGCTCAATGCCGGCGCCTATCACATCGTCAGCCTGTATGGCGACGCCAACGCGACCGTCAGGGTCGACGTGACGGTGGAGCCCGGCAAGCTGACCGAGGCCACGGTCAAGCACGCCGCCTCCAAGGTCACCTTCAAGCTCGTCCAGGGCGCGGGCGGGGAGGCGCTTGCCGACACCCAATGGAGCATCCTCACCAAGAGCGGCGACGTGGTGAAGGAGAATGCGGGCGCGCTGCCGACCCACATCCTCGCCGCCGGCTCCTACGCCGTGGTCGCCCGCCATGGCGGCGCAAGCTACTCGCGCAGCTTCGACGTGGGCATGGGCGAAGCCAAGCAGATCGAGGTGGTGATGGACGAGGGCCCCGCCTCGCCCGAGACCTTGCGAGCCATCACCAATCCGCCCCCGCCACCCACTGCCTCTGATGAGGACGCGTCGGGGACCCCCGCTCAGGCCGAGACCGGCATGGGCTTTGGCGGGGACGCGCCCAAGGGGTCCGGCCTCCTCGTCAACCCCGGCGCGCTGCTGCATCCAAGAGCACCGTGACGGCACTCGATGGCTAGTCGCGAGGCCAGAGCATGATCTTAGAAAAGTGGGAACCGGTTTTCGCCAAAAGATCATGCTCAAACAAAAAAGTGAGAAGCGCTGTCGCGATTCTATATCACGCGGTAGCGTTCTAGAGGCGTGCTGGATCGGAGGGCTGACCTTAAGTCCTGTCGCTCAAGCGATGCGCGGGGGCGGGGAGCAGCACAGCGATTGGGGCGTGGCCAAGCGGTAAGGCAACGGGCTTTGGTCCCGTGATCCCAGGTTCGAATCCTGGCGCCCCAGCCACAGTTAAGCCATTGATATAGAACAGTGTTCAGTCATTTCGGACAGGTCGAATTCGTCGCGAAATCCGGGCTGTTTTCCGCGTGTCAGCCTTGCTCCCAAGTGGCAGAGACGGTTCTTCGCCGAATAAGTCCACAGTCTGACAAGAAAGTCTCCCGGGCGGCATTTAGGGGTCAACGTTCAGTGTCACGCGGTCGCACCGGCGAGTGGCTAGCGACAAAGCCCCTTTATCTATCCTGGTCGAAAACCAAGCAGCTTTCGCTGCTCGGTCCAGTCGACCTGTATCTGGAGCGCTAATCGCATCAACTTCTTGGCGGTGAGTGGAGGCGGATTCCTGCCATTGATGATGGCGGTAATGATATCTGGCGCCAGCGAGGGAAGCCGCAGAAGGCGAGAGATGTAGCCTGCGGAAACGTGCTCTTGGCTGGCGATGGCGTGTAGGCTCAGATCGGTGTTTTGCATCAGACGCGTCTGGATGTCGTGAGCTCGAGCAATGATCCTTAGCAGGCCGGGATCGGCCGTTGTCTGATCCTCGGAGTTCTCAACAAGCATTCTCATTTCGCGGCCGACGCGCTGTAGTCGCGCCATCACTGTCAGGGTCAGAATGTCGTCAGGCTCGTTGCCGGCTTGCGCGGTCTGATCGATCGATTGACCACCCAGCAGCTCTATCAGGCGGCGTCGACGGATATTGATCTCGACGCGGTCGGTTCTGACGTCGACCCGGCTGAGTAGGGCCATCAGCATCGCCCGGGCTTTGTCCGGTCCCCACGTTCCGACCTCCTCTGCGATCTGGCGGGCGCGACCAATCAGTCGATTCTGCTCGACAGCGTCGGGGTGTTGATTTTCGACGGTATCGAGGAGCGCCCCGCGATCGACGAGAAAATCTCGAAGTCTGGTGATTACCAGGTTTTCAAGATTGGCGGCGGGTATGCGCCGCCCTTTTGATCCGCCTTTGGCCGCTCCCGTGATGAGCGACGTCGAGACGTAGTACCGATAACGTGTTCCCTTCTTGACGGCGTGCGTCGGCGTCAGTCGTTCGCCGTTCTCATCAAAGGCCATGCCGGCGAGCAAGCTCGGGTGCTTTGCATCCGACCCAGTTGCTCGATCGATTCGGTTTTCGCTGAGCACAGCTTGGACCTCATCCCACAGGGCCTTGTCGACGATCGGCTGATGTTCTCCGGGATAGGCAGCGCCTTTATGCGTGATCTCGCCGCGATAGATGCGGTTCTGAAGCATTAGATAAAGGGCGCCGCGGGAGAGTTTTTGGCCGCCATAATCGGTACCGTCCGCGAGCCTCCGCCGCTTGCTCCTTATCTCCGCGTCATCAAGTTCTGCCTGTAGAGCGCGCACAGATCTAAGCTGAACGTAGCGCCGGAAGATATGGAGGACGGTGAGAGCTTCCTTGTCGTTGACGATCAGCTTTCGGTTCTGCACGTCGTAACCGAGCGATGGCAGACCGCCCATCCACATGCCCTTCTTTTTGGAAGCGGCAATCTTGTCGCGGATGCGTTCGCCGGTCACTTCGCGTTCGAACTGAGCAAACGAGAGCAGCACGTTCAGGGTCAGCCGCCCCATAGAGCTCGTAGTATTGAACTGCTGCGTCACCGACACGAAAGAGACGCCGTTCGCGTCGAAGGCCTCCACGATCTTGGCGAAGTCGAACAGCGAACGCGTCAGCCGATCGATCTTATAAACGACGACGACGTTGACCTTCCCTGCGCGAATGTCAGCAAGAAGTCGCTGTAGGGCAGGACGGTCCATCGTCCCGCCGGAAAAGCCGCCGTCGTCATACGGTGTCGACAATACACTCCAGCCTTCGTGCTTTTGAGAGAGAATGAAGGCCGCGCAAGCTTCGCGCTGCGCGTCGAGCGAATTAAACACCTGCTCCAGGCCTTCCTCCGACGATTTCCGGGTGTAAATCGCGCCCCGCATTTTCCCGGCAGGCGGCCTCGGCATCTTTTGCGACTTAGCCATTGGGGTCTCCATCGCCGGAGCGCCGTCCATTGGAGGCTTTCAGGCCAAAGAAGCGGGGGCCAGACCAATGAATCCCGGTGATCTTTGCGGCGATTTTCGTGAGCGACGGATAGCTCATGCCGGCGTATTCGAATCCATCTTCCGTCACCGTGACCGTGTGAGTGCGACCATGCCATTCGCGCACGAGCCGGGCACCCGGCTTGAGACTGAGGCCAGGACCGGGTGCGATCCGGCCTGTGGTCTGGAACATCCTCGCCAGCGTCTTCAGCTTGCGATGCGTCGACTTGCCCAGGCCGCCGTGTTGGATTTCCTGTAATCGGTAGCCGATGCCCCTCACGAGGAGGTCACGGCTGAGCCTTGGTGGCTCGCTGTGGTAAAGCCGCCGCCATTCGCGGCGCAATTCATCGAGGCTGATTCCACTTGAGACAGTCAGCTCTGCTGGTGGAGGGGATGCTCTCTCCAGCCCGGCGTTGGCCGGGTCGCCGGGATGTGCGCTAGACGGGTGGCTCGTGGTATCCATCGATTGACCTCGTAATCCGGGCACCACAATCGGGCGCTTGCACCACCACAAGCCCGGAACCGAAGCCGGGCGGAAGGCATGCTGGAACAGAGGTCAATCTGTCTCGTCCGTCTCCCCCACCAATGCTTCCTTCGCAAGCGAAGTCCAGTGGAATGTCTCCGCACCTTTGCACAGCAGTCTCTCTGTAATCCGAGGTGCGAATCGCGTCCGCTCAGCCACCTAGTATTCCCGGGGGCACCTGAACTGCGCTTCCGGGGCGTCTCTGCAGAGCAGTATTTGGGGCCACGCTTGCGAGGGAGGCCCGAGCCAGTGGCCAAGGCTTCAGGATCTTCGGCTGCGATGTAGGACGCGCACGCCCCCGCTCGATCAAACTGCCCCGCGGCCCACAAGCCGGCCTAACCCTGGTCCGAAAAACGCGGCGAGATATCCGCCAAAATCCAAGGAATCGGTGTTATTTGGGCGCAGGCAAATTTGGGACCTGCCGCATGCCCGAACCAAGCGCCATTGATTTTGTTCGCGAGTATTTGTCGCGAATGGCGGACATCAGAGGGACCGGCGGCGCGACCAAGGAAACGTCGTATTACTCGGCCCTTGAAAACCTCCTCAATCACCTCGGCAAGGAACTCAAACCGCAGGTGATATGCAACGGACAGCTCCGCAATCAAGGCGCCGACAATCCTGACTTCGGTCTGTACACCAGGAGGCAGATTCAAGGCGGTGAGCCGCGCAAGGGCCAGCTTCCCGAGCGCGGGGTCATCGAAGTGAAGGGCTTAGGCGACAACACTTTGTTGACGGCCCAGAGCGCGCAGGTGACCAAATATTACGGCCATTACCGGCTTGTCCTGGTCACCAACTATCGCGAGTTCCGCCTGATCGGCGACAATGGAAGCGGGGCGCCGGTCGAACTCGATCGCTACAGCCTGGCGGCCGACGAACCCGCTTTTTGGAGCATGGCCGCGAAGCCTGGTCCTTCCGCTAAACGGCACGCCGTTCATTTTTCGGAGTTCTTAAAGCGCGTCCTGATGACCGCGGCTCCGCTCGTCCGAGCTGAAGACATCGCTTGGTTTATAGCCTCCTTCGCGAGGGACGCCCTTCAAACCCTCTACGACAAAGAGAGCGCCGCCCTTGAGCCCCTCCGCACATCACTGGAGACGGCTCTCGGAATTCGCTTTGAAGGCACGGAGGGAGATCATTTTTTCAAATCCACCCTCGTGCAGACCCTGTTCTACGGAATGTTTTCGGCGTGGGTCGTTCACGCGCGGACCAGCCAGAAGCGCTTCGATTGGAAGAGCGCCGCATTCACTCTCACAGTTCCGATGGTGAAGGTTCTGTTCGAGGAAATAGCGAAGCCAAGCCGGCTCGCCGCCCTTGACCTCATGCCCATCATGGAGCGCACGGCCGAGGCTCTGAACCGCGTAGACAAGGTCGCCTTCTTTAAGAGCTTCGATTCCGGGGAGGCCGTGCAACATTTTTACGAGCCGTTTCTTCAGGCCTACGATCCGCAGCTCCGGAAGAATCTCGGTGTCTGGTACACGCCCAAAGAGATCGTCGAGTACATGGTCGAACGCGTCGATCAGGTGCTCCGGACTGAATTGGGCCGCGCCGACGGCTTCGCAGACAAGGATGTGTATGTTCTCGACCCGTGCTGTGGAACGGGAACTTTTGTTGTCACCGTCCTTCGCAAAATCGAGGAAACGCTCCGAAAGCAAGGGGGCGATGCGCTTCTTGCCGACGACATAAAACAGGCGGCCAGAGAAAGAGTGTTTGGCTTCGAGCTAATGTCCGCGCCCTACGTCATTGCTCATTGGCAGGTAGGCAACTACCTGGATCAACTCGGCGCTCCCCTGGATGCCAAGCACGGAGAACGTGCGGCAATTTTCCTGACCAACTCCCTGACCGGTTGGGAACCCCCGAAAGGTCCAAAGGCCAATCTGCCGCTGTTTCCCGAACTGGAGCAGGAGCGCGACGCGGCCGAGCATGTAAAGCGCGATGTGCCAATTTTGGTGGTGCTGGGCAATCCGCCGTACAACGCCTTTGCGGGCACCAGCCCCGAAGAAGAGCAAGGTTTGGTCGAGCCTTACAAGGAAGGCTTGATCAAGACGTGGCGGATCAAGAAGTTCAATCTTGATGAGTTCTACGTGCGTTTCATGCGGCTTGCGCAGCGTCGCATCGCCGAAGGCACGAAACAAGGAGTGGTTTGCTACATCTCCAGCTTTTCCTATATCGCCGACCCGTCGTTTGTCGTCATGCGGAAACTGCTGCTCGATGATTTCGATAGCGTTTGGATCGACTGCTTGAATGGGGACAGTCGTGAAACCGGCAAGAAGACCCCCGAGGGAGAAGCTGATCCCTCAGTCTTTTCCACCAAGTTTAACGCCGCAGGCATTCGCCTCGGAACCAGCGTTGGGTTGTTCGCCCGCAAACTCGCGCATCAGCCGGCGAAGAGGGTAGCGTACCGGGATTTCTGGGGCCGCTCCAAGCGGCAGGACCTGCTCGACAGTCTTTCGGACAGCGGTGGGCATTTTCCTTATGCGGAGGCGAGTCCTTCGAAAGACAATCGATTTTCTTTTCGCCCGCAGAAGGTTTCGCCGGCCTTCCGGTCATGGCCCAGGGCCGTTGACTTATGCGAGGCGGAGCCGATTGCCGGTCTCCAGGAGATGCGTTTCGGCTCGCTTATGTCGATCGATCGCGAACCGTTGGAGCAACGCATGTCCCGCTATCTCGATCCCGAGCAAAGCTGGGCAGAAATCCGCGCAACCGGAAGCGGACCAATTCGCGACGCTGGCGGTTTCAAGGCCGAGAAAGTGCGGCAAAATCTTCTCGGCAAGGAGACGTTTTCCGTCTCCAAAATACGTCGTTACAGCCTCTATCCCTTGGACAACCGATGGGCCTACTGGAGTTCCGTTCCAACCTTCTGGAACAGGGCGCGTCCGCAACTTGTCTCCAATTCATCCGCAGAAAACAGATTTTTTGTGACTCGCATGACGGCGGAACGCCCCGACGAAGGCATCCCGGCAGTTGTGACCCCGGCACTGCCTGACTACCATCTGCTTAGGCCGAATGTCGTCGCGATCCCTTTCATGCTTGAGCACCAAGGAGAGGGATTATTCGCCGGCGAGCGACGAGCTAATTTGTCAGGGTCAGCTAGGGCCTATCTCAAAAAGATTGGATTCGATGACCCGGACACATCGACGACTGCACAACTCGTGTGGCTCCATGCGCTGGCGATTTGCTTTTCACCGCAATATCTGAGTGAGCACCGCGATGGTGTGCTCACAGATTGGCCGCGGATTCCGCTGCCAAATAATAAGTCTGTTTTGCAATTGTCCGCTGCGCTGGGCGATAGAATTGCAGCGCTGCTCGATCCAGACAGGCTGGCACCTGGCGTTAGCGACGGCAACATCAACCCGTCATTGCTTCCGCTAGGTGCGCTTTCCCGCCTCGATGGCAAACCCCTTACTCCGTCAGACCTTGTCCTTACAGCCGGTTGGGGTCACCGAACATCGACTGGCGCGATCATGCCGGGAGGAGGGCGGGTCAAAGAGCATGCTGCAACCCCATCCGAATCGGCCGCTATCAGTGAGAAGGATAGGGAACGCCTCGGACCGCCCCTGGATGTCTTCTTAAATGATGTCGCGATCTGGCACGCCATCCCGCTCAACGTTTGGGAGTATCGAATTGGCGGATATCAGGTCATCAAGAAATGGCTCTCATATCGCGAGGAGCCCATCCTCGGTCGTCCGCTGACGAAGGAAGAGGCCCGCCATGTCACGGCAACGGTGCGGCGCATCGCGGCGATCATTCTGATAACTGACGAGCTCGACGCTAACTATTCTGCCGCCAGTGGCGGGGCTATTGCGTGGCCAGACTTTAAGAAGGCGAACGGTGATCCGGGCTGACGCTCCAAGACTCAAGGATCACCGGCGCCGCCCGTCGCACCCATCCGAGCTGCCCTGGGAAGGCTGAGGCACTGTCGGGCACGATCCTGTCCGATCAACTTCACGACCCAAGCTATGTGGTGCGGCAGCACTCTCATGCGAGCCTGTTGAAGCGCGCCGACCACTGCATCCGCAAGAGCGTTCTGCCCAAGCGAAGCTTTCACTGCAACGTGGGCAAAAATATCGACAGTGCAGCCGAGACGAACCATTGGATACCGCTCGGCACAAATGCGATTTGCCTTGCGCTCATCGATCAGGGCGATTGCGCCGGTCTCCGCGGCATGCGCGATTGTCGCGGCTTCGCCATCGTCGAGGGTATCCACGCCGCGCCCGACGACAAGCGCCTCAAAATGCGACTCTTGAGCCGCGGAGAGCGGGACAATCGTAATCAACGCGGCGGCCGCCAATTCCAGGACCAGCTCGCCATCGCGCCGCCCGGCGCGATGGCCTTCTTCCAGCTCAGCCATCACGACGTTCGTAACGAAAGCCGGGTTTGGCAGCGCCTTTAATATCGATGCGGCGCAGCCCGTCGCACTCAGGTTGATTGCGGTACTGGCATCTACAATGACTGCGGCCGAGGGATCAGTCAGGCAGGAGAGCCCCATCGGCCTCGCTCCCTTCGACTTCCAGGCCATCGAACATCCGCCGCAACTCAATCCGATCAATGTGAAGCATGCGGGCAAGCTGACCTTCGGTTAGAAGTGCCCGCCGCCACGCCTCTCCGGCCAACAGCCCCAGGCGGAGGGTAGTTGGATGGTCAGCATCAGCCTTATGGGAATCCGGACCAGGCAAGTCGCCTAGAACTTGCCGGGCCTGTTCGTCAGTGATCCCGTCATTTGCCTGGAACCAGTCCCACGTTCCTTCTTTCGTTAGCGAGAGTTCTTCGAGGCGGCGGACCATCGCCTCCCGTGAAACGCCGAACGCATGCGCGAGGACGATAATGTGGCGTCGCGTGAGCTTCGATGACCCGGCCGTCAATTCCTTGAACTTCTGCATCACCGCCCGTGCCGGCGTGAGAAAAGCATGCGCGAATGCAGTCGCGTAACGCTCGCCGCGAGAATTGCCCGCGAAAGCACCTTCCAGTATTTCGGCTTGTCGCCGCGTCGAAATAAGATGAGCAAGCTCGTGCGCGGCCGTTTGCGTTCGCCGATCGCGGGGATGGTTTGCGTTCAGGAGGATGCAAGCACCCAAGGCATCGTCATAAGCAAAGAGACCGCAAATCCGCCCATCGATGCGACGTACATACACGCGCACGCCCAGTTCCATTTCCAGGAGGGTCACGATATCCGCAATAGGGGCAAGCCCAAGCCCAAGCCGCTGCCGAAGTTCGAGAGCATCCTGTTCGGCTTGCGCCCTAACGTCGCCGGGCAGAATGGGCCGCTCCGCCGGGTAGTTGCGGACGCGATTCACCCCGATCAGGTTTTCAAGCTCGACTTCTGCTTTCGCCAAGTCGGATAGAAGTTGGGCGGCGCGTTCCACGGCATCATCGAGCCGCACGTTGAGCTTGCGAAACTGGGGCGTCAGATCAACCTGGATTGCTTCTTTCCGCAGCAGCGTATTGACCGACGTGCCGTAAAGCTTAGCGAGCTGCTGCAATTCCCCAATGCGAACGCGTCTCTGCCCTTGCTCGATAGCGACAAGGGTCGTGCGGGCGATATCAAGGGCCGCCGCCGCATCGGCCTGCTTCCGCCCGGTTCCTTCAC
Organism: Hyphomicrobiales bacterium; assembly: GCA_003135455.1. Taxonomy (GTDB): domain Bacteria; phylum Pseudomonadota; class Alphaproteobacteria; order Rhizobiales; family Methyloligellaceae; genus Methyloceanibacter. Next base: position 53,262 of record PLBV01000068.1, read on the forward strand.
GGGCAATCCGCAGCCGCTCACCGATTTCAATCGGAGACATATCATCGAGTGGACTGGTCATGCGGCCTGCTCAATCCACGCCGAGACGAACGAGTCGGCTCCCAAGGATTCCATGAACTCCTTCCATTCCTTTCCATGCTCATCCAGCAGGCGATCGATTCGCGCCCGAACCTCCGCTTGAGATAGACCGAGCGATTGCGCGAGTTGACGAGCGCTGAGTTCCAGCGTGTGCGCGTGCATCGGAGATCGGCGTAATTCCGCCATATGGTCGAGGTGCAGCGCGCCGGCGATTGCATAGTCGCGTTGCGCGGCGATTTTTTCGAACCCGTTGGCTACCCCGTCCTCAAATGCTTTAGCCTTCAAGTTTTCCCAAACATACGTATCCGGCGCCTCGGACAAGCCGGCAGCATGAACACTCATTCGCCGCAACATGCACGCCGCGCAAATTCCGCACTGACGCCTGTGCCCGTTGACCGAAACATGCCGATTGTCTTGCCAGCAGGAGCGCGTGTCGGCCCAATCCGCCGCCGCCTGCCCGAATTGCGAAAGGTATTCCCGCAGAGTTTCGCCCTTGGTGAACCACAGTCGCGGAAACTCAAAACGTACCTCGTGACCGAGAAGCGCTTTCAAAAAAATCGCCATCTTGTCGGTGAAGAGCGGGTGGTTGCGGTAATCCTCATAAGCATGACCTACGGGCACCAGCGACGGGCCAAATGCGCCTTGGCCGCTTTCCGGAACCAAAATGCGATTGGTTCTTGCCAGATAAGCCGCAAGCCCGCTGAGAAGCGCAAATTTGAAACCGCGCGAGCGCGCGCTCGACTCGACAAAGCGATAATCATCGCCGGGTCGTACCTTGTAAGGCACGGCTGTGAAGGGCGATCCTTTTGGCCGGTCGCCGGATTTCGTGCCGAGTCGCACGCGGATCAATCGGTCGCCCAGCTCCCTTGCCATCAGGCCGGCAACGCACCTGGAATCCAACCCTTCACTGAATGGGATGACGGCCAGCGACTCCGCAGGGGGAAGATTGAAGAGGCCTTGCTGTGGCGGGGTGACCGCCTTCCTGCGGCGGGTAAATTCTATGTGCCAGCGGTCGCCCGTCAAGAATTCGAGCACATCGTGCAACGCTTCGAGGACTTCCTTGCGGCTCCAGATCGAGGGATCGTGGACGGGCAGCAGCAGCTCAAATTCACGAGCCCAGCGGAGCGAGGGACGGCGCTTGATCTTATCGCAGAACTCGACGGCGGCGGCGAGCAAGAGTGCGTCGAAGACGATGGGCTCCCATTCCGCAAAAAAATACGATGCGAGAGGTTCGGCGGAGAAGGCCAAGTTGGCCCCGATCGGGCATCTGATCCAGCCTGATCGCGAACGTCCTCCGCCCTCGACAACCTGCACAAGAGTCACGGTGTCTTCCTGGTCGTAAGCATTGAGCATCAAAGCCTCACCCCGTCATCCAGTCCTTTTAGCTTTTGCGGCTGTTGCGATCCGGATTCAGACTCAAGGCCCAGCACACGACGCGCCATTCCTTCGATCTGAGCGCGGGCGATGCCGTCCTGCATTCTCGTGCGCAGTTTCAGCGCGCGGGGCTCATTGCTTTTGCGCAGGTAGTGCTCTTCGGCGTGCCGGACGCCCCTCCCGCCGCGATCGCGCAGGGCATCGGTGCACCCGTCGAGTAGCGCGTCGGTGCCGATCCGGCCATTTGCGAGGGCGAGGTCGACGTATTCAACAACCGCGTGCCAAAGAGGGGCTCCCGGGTCTAGGCGCTTCAGGGCTTCCAGCTCGGCCGTCCGCTGCTCGCCAAACAGCAGACCTTGCCTGCCGTCTCCAAGCGCCTTGCGAAGAGAATCAATGTGGGGTGCGACCTCTTCGCGCCAGTCGCCTTCGAGGGCGGGAATCGCGAGGTCTGCAACTTGTTCAGGGTCGTAAGCCGCCTTGTCGGCGCGCTCGGCGAACTTTTTCCATCCCGCCCTCATGGGCAGACTTTTATGAGGACCATCGCTCATGCCAGCTCTCCATGTCAGATAACTATCAAAATATGTCTGACAATGTCAAGAGATTGAGCGGATGATCGCCCGCGCCGCTTTGGGCGCGGGCGAAGCGCCGCCGACCGCACCACGGCTCAAGTTTTTGATGCGATCGGCGCGATGTGATAGCGGCGTACGCCGTCCTTGCCCACGTCCGAGACGAGGGGAAGCTTGAGCTTCTTGCGCACGAGGCCGCTAAAGAAGCCGCGCACCGAATGCGGCTGCCAATTGGTCTTGGCGATGATGTCGTCAACGCTGACTCCCGATTGCCGGCGCAGCATCTGAATCACCAGATCCTGTTTGGTTTGGGCGTGCGCTCCTCGCTTCTTTGCCTCGGGAGGAGGGGCCTTCCGAGCTTTGTGGCGAGGTCGAGCCGTGGGCTTTTTGTTTTGGCTGGTCTTGCTCGCTGCAGCCTTCGGCAGTTCGTCCTTTTCGGATTCGTCCAATCCAAGAGCGAGTAGTCCACCGTCGGTAATGAACAATCCGACTGGACGATTCTCCTGGTCGCGGCCCCATTCAGTCTCCCCATTGACGACGCGTCTCTCCACCACGAGCTTTCGCCGAGAGAGGGTCTCGATGACCTTGTTTAGCGCGGCGCCCTTGGCGGTCAGGCTTTGAGGAAAGGGAAGAAGCGAGTGGTCGGCGCGTTGAGCCGCTGCGCTGAGGATTACGAGCTGAGTGTCGCTGAGTTTGGTCGATGGGGTCTTGGGCATGACTGCCTCCATCATGGCGCGCCAGCCCGATGCCGGCGCTTCCACCGCCTGAAGCCCGGCCTAGGGGCCAGGTGAGGGCGATGACGGAGGTGACGTTGCCGTCAGTTCACAGCTCGCATCCACGCTCTCTTCGGCGAGGAAGTCCAGTCGATTCTTGGCTACAAGCCAAGCCGCTAGGGAGCGACCGGCGTGTGCTAAAGGATGTTGTCCAGCGTATAGCTCGAGAACTGGTGGGCGAGCGCTTGGGTGATGCTGTCGACTTGGTCGTCGTTCTTGCTCTGAGGGAACGTGAGCAGCTCGCGTTCTAGTTCAGCCAAGAATGATGCGCCCTTCGGAAAACGCACCAGCCCCGCTGCGAACTTTGCCTGCTGAACGTACAGCCGGCCACGCTTGTCGTGGTCAATCTTCACAGGCTTGACGTGCATGCGCAACTCTGAGCGCAGTTCTTGGGCCAGCGCGATGCCGGTCGAAGCATCCTCGATCAACACCACATCCGGTTTGAAGCGCTTGGCCAGCTGAATCGCGATCGAGCGCAAGAGCGGATACTCATAGCGGCCTCTGGTGACGTCGAGCAGATAATAAATTCCATCCTCGACCTGCCAGGTGGTGCAGACGGACAAATCATTCTGCGCGCCGTCTTTGGCAGCCGTGTCCCAGCTCTGGAAGATCTTTGTTCGACGGGTGCGCTCGGGGCGCTCGTTCGTGTCATAATAACAAATCCATTCCCGCTTGATCATGTTGCCGCCGGGAGGAACGGGGCATTGCTGATATTGCGCGGCGTAAACGTCTGGTCCTAGCTCCTGCTGGAGCCTGAGCAGCGTCTCAAGCGATTCGTGCGCGGGATGCAAAGCTTCGCCCGCCCGTCGATGATAGAACTCACTGTCACCGATCTGAATTCGCTCCTCGACGTCGGCAATCGCCGGTAGGCTCAACACCTCCCAGCCCTTACGCTCGGTCATTAAAAATCCTGGTAGATCGTCCATGTGCACGCGTTGCGTGACCACGATGATCGCGCCGGTCTCTTTGTTGTCGAGGCGCGACATGAGTGTGTTCGACACCCAGTCAATGACCTTGTTGCGCAAAGCCTCCGACTGCGCCTCCACCGGTTTATGGGGGTCGTCGATGATGATCATGTTGCCGCCCATTCCGGTCAAGGCGCCTCCCACCGATGTCGCCTTGCGAAAGCCTTTGCGGCTAGTGGTTACGTCATCGTCGGTGCCGCGGATAATTCGCATCTTCGGAAAGGCCCGGCGGTACCAGGGCGACTCCACGATCGCTCGAAAATCCCTCGCATGCTTGGAAGAGAGCTCGCTGCCATAACTGATGGCGAAGATGCGTTGCCTCGGATCGTGTCCAAGACGGAATGCGGTGTATGCCACTGTCACCGTCAAGGACTTGAGATGGCGCGGCGGCATGTTGATGATGAGGCGGTTAATCTCGCCGCGGCGGACGCGCTCGAGCTGATAGGCAATGGCCTTGATATGCCAGTTCGGCAGAAATGGCGCGCCAGGGTTGAGCGTCGCCAGGCAGCGCCGCAAGAAGCTCTCGAAATCGCTGCGCAAAGCGATATCAAGCAAGGTCTGCTCCGAGATAGGCATAATGGTCACTCCTTTTTCTTTTTATCCTTCGCTTCGAGCGTCTGGATGTAAGCATCCAAGACCTCCTGATCGTCCTGATCGAGTTCGGAATTCTCGGGAGCTACCCCTTCAAGCAGGCGACAGCGGTTAAGAAGGAGGGCTACTGCCCTTGCATTGCCCTTGAGGGCGTCATCGGCGACTCTCGTCCACACCGCTTTCAGCAAGGGCACCTTGCGCGTTCTGCCGCCCACACTCATCGCGATTTTCATGTTGATGATGTCCCGAAAAATCGTGTCCTCGTTCTTGGCGCCTTTTGACCGACCCTTGGGGTTGCCGCTTCTTCCTGGCTTGAACTGAGTCTTCTTAGGTGGCCGGCCATAGCCGACCTCGTAATTGCCTCTGGCCGGCCTTTCATGACTGCCAGAAGCGGAGTGTGGCCGATGTTTCCGCGTGCTCATTCGCGCCTCTGGGGCTTCGCAATTGCGCAAGGTTGGCCGGCGCGCTTGGCGAGCTTGTCGAAAGTCTGGCCGGTGCTCTCAAGCACGGCGTCTCGCTTAGTGAAGCTCTGCCACCGGCGTATCGCGACGTCGGCATAGTGCGGGTCGATCTCCATGCAGAAGGCGCGCCGCCCGGTCTGTTCGGCTGCCATGATGGCGGTGCCGGATCCGGCGAATGCATCGAGGACAATCGATCCACGTCGAGAGCAGTCACGCATCGCGTCGGCGATCATGGCGACCGGCTTCACGGTCGGGTGCATCTTCAGCTCATCCATGCGACCCGCCCGAAACGTGTTAACGCCGGCATAGCGCCAGACATTCGATCGGGTGCGGCCGCCGGCCCCCAGGCCGAAGGTGTTCAGGTGAGGCGCATTGCCGTGCTTGAAGACGAGAACGAGCTCGTGCTCGCTACGATAGAAGCTGCCCTGGCCGGCATTGTTTTTGACCCACACGCACATGTTCTTGAGATTGTCGAAGGCCTCGGCGCCTGCGGCGAGCAGCTCGCCGACATGCCGCCAGTCGATGAAGACGTAGTGGATGGCGCCGTCGATCGAGTGGTGAGCGCAAAGGCCGAGCGTGTCCCTGAGGAAGGCTTCGAACTGCGCTCGCGTCATTTCTCCGGAAGCGCAGACGAACTCGCGCCGCTTGATGCGGCCTCGACCGCCGACGTTGCCCTGGATGCGGACATTGTAGGGAGGGTCGTGGATGCCCATTTCGGCGACCTCGCCCTGCATGAGCTGCGCATAGGCCGCCTCGTCGCGCGCATCACCGACCAGGAGTCGGTGGCGACCAAGATCAAACATAGCGCCGGTGAATGACACGGCCGGCCCTTCTGACAATTCCGGCGCGTCGTCGGCGGGGTTGGCGACATCGCCCCCAAGATTGTCGAAGACGGCATCGATCTCTGCCGGCTCGAAGCCGGTGATCGACAGATCGAGGCCGATCTCGGGCAGTGCCAGCTCTAGCTCACCGAGCTCGAGCGAAAGGATCTCGAGGTCCCAGGCGCTCTTGGTCGCAAGCTGATTGTCGGCGAGCGCATAGGCCCGAAGCTCAGTCTCTGAAAGGTGTGAGACGCGGATGACCGGTATCCGCTTCAGTCCAAGCCGCCTTGCCGCGCGCCAAACGACATGGCCGGCAACAATCCGCCCATGGTCGTCGATCACGACAGGCTTGATGACGCCGAAGTGGATCAGCGAGTTCGCAACTGCATCTTCTTGCGCCTTGTTGTGCGCTCGTGCGTTGCGTTTTGCCGGCTTGAGCGTGTCCGGCGGGAGCATCTCCACCATCCAAGGCAGCTTCGCCGCGAGCGCAGCCATGGAAACCCCATGTTGGGTTTCAAATGAGCGAGATCGTTCCAACTGCTTTGCCATCGTTGACGCCTTATCGAGCGATCTTTGTGCTGGTGGAAAGTGGGCTCGGCCGGCGTGTCGGAATCGGTGTTCGTGCCGAAACCCGTGGCTGGGGCGTGACTGCGATGAGAGTCATGAGCCGCCCCTGCCGCGCTTGCTTGGCTTTGTCTTCACCAACGCGTCGCGCAGAGCGTGAGCCGTACGGGTCAGCTCGATCATCGTCGCGGAGATGCCAGGCTGCTCACGGAAAAATCGCATGAGCTCATCATGCTCGAGAACCGCAACCTCCCTTGTGTCGTCGGAGCTTTGCTCTACTGGGCGTCCTTTGCGCGAGGCGATCACGAGATAAACAGGCCGGGTGCTCCAGACGGCCAGTGACCCAGGTTGCGCAGCCTCGCGGATCTTTTGCTCATCGAAGAGATCGGCGGGATCCCATCGCAAGATTTCTGCGTGCTTTGACTCAAGAGCCAGACGCGCGCGGCGAAGGATTGAAACTGTGGTGGCTTGCGGCCAACCATGCTCCATCAACTCCAATGCCTCAAGGAGCGCGAAGGCCTCATATCCAGAAAACCAGACCTCGCTTCCTCGACCCGGAGACATTCCGCTGTAGAATGCATAAGTGGTCAATGCCGGGTTCTTGGATCGCGGCTTACGGCCGAAGTTGCGATCGGTGTCCAAAAGGCGCTTCAGTTCGGTCTGCAGTGCGACACCTGGCGGTAAGCCTTGACTGACCGTGACGGAAATCGCCTCCACCGTTTGATTCCGTTTGAAGCTGCTCATAGGAACCTAATAGCAGGTTTCATTCATGCTGTAAACAGCCTTATGGCAGCGGCGAGGAGCGGGGAACCAATTGTATTCCAATGATTTTTTGGCGTTGTCCTAGCGCCAGGGCACGCAAGCTGATTCGCAAAACCCGCAAAATAAAATCGCCACCTTCAACATATTGGGGGAAGGCATCGCGTTCTTGCGGTGATGGCGCCAGCCGCCAAGCGAGGGTAATTGACAGTAGCCCACTCCCGCCGCGGCGAGTGCCTCCGGAAAAATATCAATGTTGAACTGCGGATTCGTCCGCGAGCGTGGAACTGAGCGTACATCGACCAGCAGTTCGATCCGAGCCTCTCGGAGCAAAGCAATTAACTGGGCCAATGTGCGCGTCGAATGGCCAATCGTAAAGATTGTTCGGGCACACCCATGAGAGCGACTGGCGAAGTCCTCCATCAGGCAAGATCCAAGGTTGAAAGTTCGTCGCCGAGTGACAGGAGCCGCCTATAGATGTGTCAGTCCTTCTTTTTCAGCGCCGATCCTTTGTGCATCGCCACGTGCTCGGTTTTGTCGCTCTTGATCTCGTACTGTGGATCATCGGCGGTCGCATGATGCGTATACCCCTTGTATTCCACGTCTTTTTTGTGAATCTTTGTGATTCTGCCGCTGACATGTCCCGCCTCTGAGTTCCAGGTCACGTGATTGCCGACTTTGAATTTTTTCACCATGCGAGTTTAGCCTTCTCCTTCAAGATTGGCTGTCTAGTCTAGATGCCTGAATGAGGCGAGCCAACCGGAGCTAGCGATGGCGAGGCGCATTGAGATCAAGTCATATTAGGATCCCTGGGTGGTCGGGTTCAGCGCGCAATTTCAGACATAGTGTCTCGGATCCTTAGGTCCGCCAGGGATGCTCTGGCAATTCGCTTACCCCAAGCACCTTCACGCCGGCCTCAGCCACGGCTTGGTCATTCTCGACCGTGCTTCCACTCGCGCCGATGGCGCCCACCAGCACACCGTCTTCATCTACGATAGGCAAACCTCCTGGGAAGGTGATTAGGCCGTCATTGGAATGCTCGATGCCATAGAGCGGCTTTCCTGGTTGGGACAGCTTGCCGAGCTGACCCGTGGGCATGGCAAATAAACAGGCGGTTCTGGCCTTCTTGATCGCGATGTCGATGCTTCCAACCCAGGCATCGTCCATGCGCAGGAACGCTTTCAGATTTGCCCCCGAATCGACTACGGCGATGCACTCCTGCGTTTTGAGACTGACTGCCTTCTTGCGTGCGGCCTCGATCGCTTTCTGCGCATGTTCCAAATTAATGTGCATGGGTACCTCTTCGGGTATGGGTCAGGGATTCGAAATAGACGAGAGACTTCAGGCCGCTTTCGCTACCATGCCGTGCGGGTCGAGGACGAACTTCACGGGAGCCCCCTTGTCGAAATCGGCATAGCCTTTGGGTGCCTCCTCGAGCGTGATCACCTGCGCATTGACGACGTCCGCGATTGGGATGCGATCGTGCAAGATCGCCTGCAGGAGCTGACGATTATAGCGCAGGACCGGCGTCTGACCGGTATTGAAGGAATGCGATTTCGACCAGCCTAGACCGAAATTGAGCGACAGCGCTCCCTTCGCCGCCTGCTTGTCATGGGATCCTGGATCTTGGGTCACGTAGAGCCCCGGAATACCGATCGAGCCAGCGTAGCGTGTGACCTCCATCGCCTGGTTGAGTACGACCGCCGGCTGTTCGGCGCCGCCGTGGCCTTTCGCCTCGAAGCCGACCGCGTCGATGAAGCTGTCTACGACCGGTTCGCCAATCACGGCCGCGACGAGTTCGCCGAGCCGGTCGTGGGCGTTCAGATCGATCGGCTCGAAGCCAACCTTCTTCGCATGTGCCAGGCGTTCCTTATTGAGGTCGCCGATCATCACCACTGCCGCGCCAAGAATGCGTGCTGACGCCGCCGCCGCCAAACCGACGGGCCCGCAGCCCGCGATATATACGGTCGAGCCCACGCCGACCTCCGCTCTGACCGCAGCGTGAAAGCCGGTCGGGAGGATGTCGGTCAGCATGGTCAAGTCACGAATCCTGGCGAGCGCTTGATCCCGATCCGGGAACTTCAGCAGGTTGAAATCTGCATAGGGCGTCATGACGTAGCGTGCTTGACCGCCAATCCAGCCGCCCATGTCCACATAGCCATAAGCACCGCCGGGAAGGCCAGGGTTCACCGTGAGGCAAACTCCTGTGTTGCCGGCTCGGCATGTACGGCAGCGTCCACACGCGACGTTGAACGGCACCGAGACGATGTCGCCCACGTCGAGGAATTCCACGTCATCGCCCTTCTCAATCACCTCCCCGGTGATCTCGTGGCCGAGCACGAGACCGGCCGGCGCGGTGGTGCGGCCGCGAACCATATGTTGGTCCGATCCGCAGATGTTGGTCGAGACGATCTTGAGGATCACCGCATGGTTGATCTTGCGACCATGCGGATCCTCAAACTTAGGATCGGCGATGTCCCGAACCTCGACCACGCCTGGCTTGACATAGACGACACCACGATTCTTGCTCATCGCATTACTCCTGACGCTGGGACTACTATCGCAATAGGTCGGGCACGCCACTCGCGTCGTCGAAGCAGCCCACCATTAGATGGCCGAGGGGCCCGAGAGGTTCCCGGCGACGGTAGATGACCCGCGCATCAACCGTGTGGGTCGCAACATGCCGGCATGATCGCTAAACTCACCAGCTCGGTCTCTCCAGGCCGCCACGTCTTTCTATCCAGGGTTCGAACGCTCCGCACAGGATCGCCGACCAGTTTTGCCGGAGACGCCCTGGAGCCGTGTTACGCTATTGCAGTTCAGTCTGGATCCTCACCCATTCCGTTTTCACGAGGTTTCTGGCCAACTGGACCATATCGCGGGCGTTGGAATCGCGTTCTGCAGCCCTCTCGCTTTGACGCGCGGCATCCGCCAGCTTGAGCAAGGAGACCGCGTCCGCCTCATCTGGGTTTAATAAAAGCTTCAGGCGTGTCCACAAGGCCGTCAGCTTCCTATGGTCATCTGGCGACAGCGAATGACCGTCACCGATGGACATCAGGATTGCGTGGTAGTCGCTGAGCGCATCGATGACTTTATCGATCCAACTCTGCCGAACACTGCCACCGTATGCCGCCCTGCACTTTGCGCGTTCATCAGGGCAGCGTTGGCGGCTTTCAGCGCCGCTTCCGGCTGCCTGTGTCCGACATAGAGCTGGACGCCTGCCACGCTAAATGCACCAACAGCGGCGCCAGCGGCGGCTAATGCGGAGATTGTTGTGACATCCATGCTTGGCCACGTACATAAACCTCGCGCGCGCGCCTCCTTCTCTAGGTTTGCGATTCCGATACCTTCTTCACCCCTAATGGATCACCGTTCTTTCTACGACGTCATTTAATCGAGTCGCCAGTTCTCAAGCTTCATGCGACGGTCGCGCGCGCTTTCTCGGCAAGCTCCAGACGTGGTCGAACGCCGATGCCTACAACCACCAGATCGGCCTCGATCGTGCCACCTTTCTCCAAGCGGACGGCGTTTTCGTCGATAGCAGCGCCTTTGTCTTCGAGGTGAAAGACAACGCCATGCTCCTCATGGAGGGCGCGGACAAAGTTACCGATATCGGGGCCGAGAATGCGCTCCATCGGCCGCTTATCCGGCGCCACGACGTGAACCTCTAAGTTCCGCGTGCGCAGTGCGGCAGCGACCTCGAGCCCGATAAAGCTTGCCCCGATGACAACGACCCGCCGTGCCGCCTTGGCGCGCTCAATGATGGCCTGGCAGTCAGCGAGCGAGCGTAGCGTGCGCACATGCGGCTGATCGGCGCCGGGGATGGTGAGACGGACCGGCTCGGCTCCTGTCGCCAGTAGCAGCCAGTCATACGGAATTTTGTCGCCGCCGGCGACGATGACTTCGCGAGCACGAATATCGACCTGTTCAGCCGGCTGCCCCATGCGCGTATCGATGCTGTTGTCAGCATAAAAGCCCTCATCCCGCAGAGGCACGTAGTCGAAGGGAATGGTGCCCGCGAGGTAGTCCTTGGACAGGTTGGGCCGATCATACGGCAGGGCATCGTCGCTGCTGAGCATAACGATGCTGTTCTGGTAACCATTCCGCCGCAGCATTTGGGCTGCGGCGAATCCGGTCGCGCCGCCGCCGATGATGACGATCTTTCCCGGCTCGACGGTTGCATTGTCACGGGGCTTCGGTTTTGGCCGTTTGCGCTTGCTGCGCACCGAGATCATCCCATCGCGCTGCTCGACGTCCCAGCACGCTATTGGGCTAAGCGCCGGCGCCCGGAGGGCCTCTCCCGTGCGCAAATCGAAACAGGCGTGGTGCCAGGGACAACGCACCGTGTCGCCAACCACGAGACCCTCGGCGAGAGGCCCCTGATAATGGGTACATTGGGCACCGACTGCGAACACCTCCCGGCCGCGGCGCACCAGCAGAATCTGCCAGACGGCTATGCGAACGACACCGACTATGCCGAGGATGGCGCCGAGGATCACTCCCGTCGGTAACTCCAGGAGCGCTATGCGCCACCAGTCGCGGAGCTGCACTTCTTGAAAGCGATGGCGCGGATGAGGAGCGAGGTCGCCTGATCGCGCGTGCTTTCGACCATGCGGATATGGTTCAGCGTCTCGCCCACGGTCCATGATGACGGCACGCCAACAAACTCCGTCATCATGATTCTGCCGGCGGTATTCTCAGGATAGGCAAGGAGCTGAACAAGCGACGCTCTCGTCTCGGAATCGAGCTGCGAAAGGAGACGCTCGCGGGCCGGAGTTCCATAGGTTCCGTATGCGCCTGACCGTCTTATTCGTCGTGCTCGTCGTCGGTCTGTTTCTATTTCAGACGCATTGCCACTTTGGCGATCGCTACTGGGCTTATCCCCCTCATATGTTCCGATTTTGCTACTCTCCAGGAGCTGGAGGGCTTGCCGCAAGACTGCTCTTCTTGACGACGCCACGCTTCCAGCGGATCGATGTCAGGCACTGGATTGCTCAGACGCAGCCGTTGCCTACCTGCGCCACATCCGTCTAAGCGCAGCTACCCCGAAACCGAACGCGGTGATAATGGCGCCTAGCCACACATAACTCCGCGAACG